>CANFHJ010000054.1 GCA_947446605.1 Bacteroidota bacterium
AGAATCTTGTGAAATATACAGGGTATTTAACCGCCTGGTAATGGTGCTTGAAACAAAGGCTGGATTTAGTTTTGAAGAAAAAGCGCATAAGGATGCCTTGAACCCAATAGTAGAAAAATGGGAATCCCTCATGTGGCAATACCAACAGGAAATACCAGGAACTAAACCTGGAGAAAAATGGCAATTGATGAAAGAAATTTTCAGACTAGAAGAATTTTAGTTTTAGGTTCCTATTCTAATTAAATGAAACCACGAATAGAAAATATCCAATAAATATGGCCACAGATTTACATAAAAAAGTACTAGTAAGTGGGTGTTTTGATTTACTGCATAGCGGTCATGTTGCTTTTATTCAAAGTGCCGCTGCTTATGGTAATGTATACGTTTGCTTGGGTTCTGACCAAACCGTTTTTGAACTAAAAAAACGAGCAAGCATTAATTCCGAACAAGAAAGAAAATATATTTTGGAAGCCTTACAAATGGTACATGAGGTTTGCATTAGCACAGGTAGCGGCTACCTAGATTTCTTACCAGAATTATTGCGCATACAACCAGATTATTTTATAGTGAATGAAGATGGTTTTAGCGATGAAAAGAAAGCGCTCTGTGAAGCCCATAAAATTGAATTGATAGTTTTACCACGAATACCCTATAGTGGCCTGCCCGCGCGCTCAACAACAGATTTACGTTCCATCAATACGATTCCTTACCGCATAGATTTAGCCGGCGGTTGGCTCGATCAGCCTTTTGTTTCAATTCATGCACCTGGGCCCGTAATTACCATTAGTATTGAACCGAGCATTGATTTTAATACGCGCAGTGGCATGGCCAGTAGCACCAGAAAATTTGCCTGCGAAATTTGGCATAATCACCTACCCATTGGCAATACTGAGCAAAATGCCAAATTACTATTTGCCTATGAAAATCCACCAGGCAAAACAGAAATTGCAGGTTCGCAAGATGCTATTGGAATTGTATATCCAGGCCTTAACAAAAGTAATTACCATGGCGCATATTGGCCGCATAGCATCAACAGTGTGCAAGATGAAGGTGTATTGTCTTTTATTGAAAAACATTTATTCTTAATTCCGCTAGGCCCCAGAAATGAAGGCTATAATGTTTTGGCTAATACAGCTATTACAAGAAAAGGCGCACAGGCTTTGGCCGCCGCTACGGAAGATTGTTGGAACGCACTTTTATTCAAAGATCTTAATGCATTTGGCCAAGCAATAACGGCCTCTTTTGAAGCACAAATTGCCATGTTTCCAAATATGGTTGACCCAACAATAACAGATACCATTAACAATTACAAACACCTGGCAAGCGGCTATAAAATAAGCGGTGCGGGTGGCGGTGGCTATTTAATTTTAGTGGCAGAAAATCCTATAGAAAATGCCCTTCAAATTACCATCCGTAGAAAATAAAAAAGCATGAAAAAAATCAACACAAACTATTCTTTTATTGCTGTGGTAAGTTTGTTTTTCTTATGGGCATTGGCACATAATTTAAATCCTATTCTTATACCTCACCTAAAGCGAGCCTGCCAACTCAGCGATATGCAATCTGCATTGGTTGATGCTGCTTTTTATATTGCCTATTTTCTTTTTGCATTGCCTGCAGGTTTTGTCATACAGCGTTATGGCTACCAAAAAACCATTGTTAGTGGTTTGTTTCTATTTGCCATGGGTGCCTTATTGTTTTATCCTGCAGCAGCGCAACTCTCCTATCCATTTTTCTTATTGGCATTATTTATTGTAGCAGCAGGATTAACCTTTTTGGAAACTGCAGCCAATCCCTATGTGGGAATTCTCGGGCCACCAGAAACTGCCACCCAACGTTTAAATTTCGCCCAAGCATTTAATGGCCTTGGCGGCACCTTGGCCGCTATGATTGGCGGTAAATTTATTTTATCAAATGCCACAAGAACCACCATTATAACTAGAGAAACACTTTTAGAAGAAGCGTCCTTTGTGCAAATGCCCTATGTATTTATTGCACTGTTGGTATTATTGGTGATGTTTATTTTCATGCGCATTCCCCTTCCAGATATTCGTAACAATGAAACATCCACAAAATTTTCCTTCAAAAGTTTATGGGCTAATTTGATTTTACGAAAGGCATTGATTGCGCAATTTTTTTATGTGGGTGCGCAAGTTGGTGCTGGTAGTTTTTTTATTAGGTATGTCACCAACCAAACAAATGTAAGTCAACAGGAGGCAGCATATTACTTATCCTCTGCCTTATTTCTATTTATGCTTGGCAGATTTGTTGGCAGTTACCTCATGCGTTTTATTCAACCTAAAAAACTGCTTTTTATTTATGCTTGTATTAATATTTTCCTCATGGCAATAGTTATAGCCGCCTTAGGAACCATTTCACTTATTGCCTATATGTTGGTCTTCTTTTTTATGTCTATTATGTTTCCAAGCATATTCTCTATAGGCATTCAAAACTTGGGCAGCAATGCACGCTTTGGTTCGTCACTAATGGTAATGACAATAGTTGGAGGAGCCTTTCTTCCGCTAATAATGGGCTACATCTCAGACCACAGCGCCATTCAATTTGCCTATATTGTTCCCTTGTCTTGCTTTGCTATCATAGGAAAATTCGCATCTGGCAAATGAAAATAAGCAAACAGAAAATCTCATCCGCCGAAGCTTCAGTTTAGGTAGATTAGCAACTAACTGTAAACAACAAAAAATGAATCTTTACAACATGAGAAAACTACAAATATTCTTCCTCCTAATTGCAGCAACCCACCTACAAGCGCAAACAGACTCAAGCAAAATGCAATGGTTCTCAGATGCAAAATTGGGTATTTTTATTCATTGGGGAATTTATGCCGTAGATGGCACCAGCGAGTCTTGGGCATTCTTTAATAACCAAGTACCTTACTCAAAATATATGCAACAAATAAAAGGGTTCAAGGCAGAAAAATACAATCCAAAAGAATGGGCAGATTTAATCAAAGAATCAGGCGCCCGTTACACTGTAATTACATCAAAACACCATGATGGAGTAGCCCTTTGGAATACTAAAATGAATGACTTGAGCATTCCAAAAATGGCTCCAGCTAAACGTGATGTGCTAACGCCTTTTGTAAATGAAATTAGAAAAAACGATATCAAAGTGGGAATATATTATTCACTCTTAGATTGGTCGCACCCAAATTATACGGGCTTCCGTGGCGATTCTAGTAGGTATAAAATTAAGGACGACACTTTGCGCTGGAATAAATTTAGACAATTCTACCAGGGTCAGATCAATGAATTAACCTTAGCATACCACCCAGATTTATATTGGTTTGATGGCGATTGGGAGCACAGTGCGGCTGAATGGCAATCGCCTTTAGTGAGAGAAAAAATTCTAAGTGCCAACCCTAAAGCAATTATCAATGGGCGCTTGCAAGGCTTTGGCGATTATGAAACACCCGAACAAAATTTCCCTGTAAGCAAACCTAGTAATGGAAATTGGGAATTGTGCCTAACCAGCAACGACAATTGGGGCTACCGCCCAAGCGATCATAACTTTAAAACACCCTATCAAATCATCAGCATCTTTGCAGATTGTATTAGCATGGGCGGAAATTTATTGTTAGATATTGGCCCAAAAGCAGATGGAACTATTCCAGAAGAACAAGTTCATCTTTTAAAAGAATTAGGTAAATGGACAAAGCAAAATGAAGAGGCAATTTTTGGAACCATTGCAGGCTTGCCACAAGGACATTTTTATGGGCCTTCCACCCTTTCTAAAGACTCCACCGTCTTATACTTATTTGTTGCAGGAACCAACGCCCAAAACATATACTTAAAAGGTTTAGACAATAAAATTTTAAGCGCAGAAATACTCGGTTCGAACCAAAACCTAATGCCACAAATTGTTGGTAAAATTTCTTGGAGTCCAGTACCAGGATTGGTGTATTTTGAAATTCCAGAAACAGCCAAAACAACTTATATGAATGTAATTAAAATTACATTGGATAAACCATTAAAACTATACCGCGGCAAAGGCGGCTTTAATTAATTAAAATAAAAACATGAGCGATAAAATTAGCACGTTCCTTTGGTTCGACAACAATGCAGAGGAGGCCATTAATTTATATATTTCAATTTTCAAAAACTCCAAAATACTTTATTTATCTAGGTATCCAGAAGGTGGAGCTATGCCTAAAGGAACATTGTTTACCGCAACCATTTTATTGGAAGGAAGAAAATACAATTTCATTAATGGTGGTCCGCATTACAAATTAAACCCTTCGGTTTCATTATTTGTTTCTTGCGAAACCCAAGAAGAAATAGATTTATACTGGAGCAAATTGAGCGAAGGTGGAGAAGAATTAATGTGTGGATGGCTAACAGATGCCTATGGTTTATCATGGCAAATTATCCCAGAAAAACTTGGTGACTATATTGGAAACAGTAATCCTGCCAAAGCACAAAATGCCATGCAAGCTATGTTTAAAATGAAGAAATTAAATATTGCTGAATTACAAAAAGCCTGCGACGAAGCTTAATGGATACTCACCTCCACCACAACCGGTAAATGGTCGGATGGGTAATATGTACCATTGTTTTTTGTGATAATTTGGTACGTTCTTAAGCTCATATTCCCATCAATAAAAACAAAATCAATGCGCTTGCATTCTTTACTTGCAACTTCAAAACCCTTAAAGGTACATTCTTTCCCATTTGGCTGATAGCTATCTGATAAAGAATGTGCAGTATTTTGAATGATGGTATGGTAGGCGCCACTCGTTGCTTCACTGTTAAAATCGCCAGCCAACAACACGGCTTGGTTTCCTGCTAATTGCGCAATTTTATCAACTATAATAAGGGCACTTTCTTTTCTGGCCACCTCGCCAATATGGTCGAAATGGGTATTGAAAACCCAAAACACTTTGCCATCTTTTTTATCTCTAAATTGGGCATAGGTGCAAATTCTGGTAATGGCTGCATCCCAACCAATACTGCCGGGTTCATCTGGTGTAGGTGATAACCAAAAGGTGTTCGACTGCAATAAAGTAAAACGATTGCTGCGGTAATAGATGGCAGAATACTCTCCTTTTTGTTTGCCATCTTCTCTTCCTACACCCACATAATTATAACCAGGCATCATTTTCTTTAGGTCGGCAATTTGATTAGGTAAGGCCTCCTGCACGCAAAGAATATCTGCACTTTGTGCATTGATAACAGATTTTACGGCATTAATTCTTTTACCCCATTGGTTAACGCCATCAACCGCAATATCCAATCGAATATTGTAAGTCATTATTTTGATAACACCTGCTTGCGTATTGTTTACAACAATTAAGAGCAATGCTAAAATCAATATTTTCTTTATTAAACGCATATTATTTCTTTTAATCATTTATCGAATTAAGTAGTTCTTGTAATTCTTTGGCAGTTAAATTCTCCTTTTCCGATTTATCATAGATTGACAACAAATAAATTGTTGAATGGTCTATTACGAAATGTGTGATTATTCTTGCACACCCACTTTTCCCCTTGCCTTTTGAAGCAATAGCTATTCTTATTTTATAACAATTTTTGGCAATCAATACTCCCTTTTCAGGATTGTTTTTTAATTAATTAATAAGCTCATACAACTCATGTTTAAGTGAACTGTACTTACGAATCAGCCTTTTTGCTTGTTTCTCAAAAACAGATATAGATTTTACACTATAATTCATTTAAAAAATCTTCAGCAAGTCTGGTTCTTTTTTTACCTGCTTTAATTAAATTAACCTCCTTTACAGCCTCCTTAATTTCTTTTATCAACAAGGCCTTAGAATCTGTTATTTGGTGAGCTTTAAAATAAGAAATACTGCTTAATACATCCATCAATGAGGATGCTTTGTTATCTGGAATTTCTAATAATATTTTCATTTTTCAGATGCTAATTATTCAAATTTACAAAAAAAAATTAAACTTAATTAATAATCCTACCATCCTCCATTTCAATAATGCGCTTGGTTCGAGCCGCAAACTCTTGATCATGGGTTACAATTAACAAAGATTGCTGGTAATTTGTTGCAAGTTCTTGAAAAATATCAAAAACAATCTCAGAATTCTTTTTATCCAAATTCCCTGTTGGCTCATCTCCCATTATAATCAATGGATCGTTAATTAAGGCACGGGCTATGGCAACCCTTTGTTTTTGCCCGCCCGACAATTGATTGGGCATTTTCAAAGCCTCGTTTTCAATACCTAAAATTTTTAATTTATTGATAGCTGCATGTTCAATTTCTTCCTCAGATAAAACCCCAAGTTTTAAACCTGGTAGCATCACATTGCGCAGTACATTAAACTCATTAAGCAAGTAATGAAATTGAAAAACAAAACCTATTTGCGCATTTCTAACACGCGCCAATTCTTTCTCTTTGCGGTTTCGCATGGATTGACCATCAATAAACAAATCGCCTTCGTAATCAGTATCCATTGTAGAAAGAATATACAACAAGGTAGATTTGCCACAACCAGATTTTCCAGTAATGGAAACAAATTCGCCTTTCTCTAAGGTAAAACTAATCCCATCCAACACTTTAATGGTATTTGGATCGTGAAAAAACTTACTAATTCCCTTGGCTTCTAAAATTGCTTTTCCCATATTACTTTCCTCTAATAATAATTACAGGATCAATTCTACTTGCCTTACGGGCAGGTAAAAATCCAGCCAAATAAGTAGTGAATACAGAAAATATTGAAGCTATAATATAATAGCTCATTGAATAATCTACCGGATACGTTTTTATGGTTGGCAAGGCAGAAGTGTTAAATGGAATTTGATCAATCAATGCTGTTAATCCAAAACCAAAAAGCAAACCTAATAAACCGCCAAACACACCAATACTTAATGCAATTGCAATAAAAATGGCATTCACATCTTTACCAGAAAAGCCTGTTGCCTTTAAAATTGCAATCGAATCCATCTTCTCATAAATCATCATGTTAAGGATATTATAAATACCAAATCCTGCAACAATCAATAGTGTAATTCCAACCACATAAGAAATTAAGGTTCTAACTTTGGTGCCAGTTTCAAATTGCGAATTGGCTGTTTGAATATCTACAGCCTCAATTCCAAAAACCTTGTGGTATTCTTTTGCCATGGCCGGTGCCATGTTTATATCAACCAATTTCATTTGAATATCGCTCATAAAAGTATTGCTTTCTCCCAATATTTTCTGGGTAGTTTGCATAGAGCAATAACTTTGTACTTTGTCTATTTCTTGCAATCCCGATTGAAAAAAGCCAACCACCTTTAATTGAAATTGCTCACCTTTGGGTGTGCTAATCTGAATAACATCTCCCAATTGAACCAACATTTTTTCTGCAGCTCCCTTTCCTAAAACAATGCTATTGGGCGTGTTCTTTAAATCAATATAATTTCCTTGAACCACGTAATCCTTAAAAGAAAACAACTTTGTTTCTGCATCTACATCTATCCCATTAATTACGCCCGCCAAATCTGTGGCACCCACATTGTAAAATACTTGGGTTGTAATTTTGGGAGCTACGCCCATAACGCGTTTATCGTGCTTTAATGTTTCCATTATTGCTGCACTGTTATAAATCCCCATCCTATCGTTTTTAGGTTTAATAGACCTAATAAAATGATGCCCATTTTCCAATGGGCCATAATGTTCTATGGGTTGAAACGACGAGGGTTGAATTTCATTGTACAAGCGAATATGCGCTGTGCGGTTAATGATTAAACCATCTAACATGGCATTTAATCCCGACATAAAACTCAATAAAGCAATAAACATTGTAATACTAAATGTTACGCCTACAGCAGCCACCAAGGTTTGTCGCCACCTTGCCAGCAGCAAAGAAATAGCAATGCTTGCCAACAATTTTAATTTCATGGTTGCGCTTTTATCAATTCGTCATTTTCCGAAAGGCCAGAAATTATCTCAATTTTTTGGTAATCTTTTAAACCCGTTTCAACCTTTTGCATTTCTCCATTTGCCTTCATCACCATTGAATCATTAACTAAATAATTCCTTGGTATCAACAATACTTTTTCTTTGGTTCGAACCAAAATATTGGCTTCAAAACTAATGTTTGGAAACAAAACATCTGGTTGCTTTACAAATACGGCCTCTACCAAAAACGATTTACTGCGCTCGTTCATAATGGGATTAATTTTACTTACCCTGGCCTCAAAAACTTGTCCTTTATAACTGTCCATACTAACCAATACCAACATGTCTTTTTGAATTCGGGTAATATCAAATTCATCTACCTGCATTTCTAAAACAAACAGACGAGAATCGCCAACAATGGCTGCAGGTGCTTGCGGATTAACCAATTCACCCTTCTTTTTTAATAAACTATAAACTACACCATTTACTTCACTGCGCAGCGTATAATCTGCTTCCATTCGCTCACTGATTTGTAAATTTCTTTTGGCCTGATCCGAATTATAATTTAACTGACGCTTTAAATCTAAATACCTCCCCATACTAGCGTAATAATTGGTTCTAGTATTATCATAAGCAATTTCTCTTTGCTCCAATTCTACTTTGGTCCCTACCTGTTGTGCCCATAGGTTTCTTTGTCGAACCAATAATACAGAATCATTTTTCATTTTAATTTGTGCCATATCCATATTGCTCTTGCCCTCTCGCAATTTTTCAATATTGGCATTATAGTCAGAAAACACAGAACTGGCAGCAGCATTGGCTTTGTTTAACTTTTGGGCTTCGTTAAATACACTAAGTATTGGATCACCAATTTTTACTGAATCACCCTCACGCACAAATACAGTAGAAATAATACCACTCACTGTAACATAAGCCTGGTATTGATTTTCACTTCTAATTTTCCCTGAAGCATAGATAGATTCAGTGATTGAGCTCAATTCGGGCTGAATTTTCTCCACTTTACTTTTACAAGCAAAAAGAAAAAATGCGAGTCCTACAAAAAAATATCTTTTCATACACTACGAAATTACATATTTAGGCCATACAATTGACTAATATAAATTAGGTTTTCAAGGCATTTAAAATCAAATTTTTCACTTTTGAATACATTTTTTGTTACCCTCACCTATCTTGCACAAAATAATCAGTAAATGCAGAATAAAAGCTTGGTTCGTCTCAATAAATTTATCAGCGAAAGCGGACTGTGTTCTAGGCGTGAGGCCGATAGATATATTGAACAAGGTCATGTATTTATAAACGGCCGCAGGGCTTCTGTAGGCGACCAAGTAAAAGTTGGCGATAAGGTGCGTGTAAACGGGCATAACCTCGAACCAAGAGGCGGTGAAGAAATTGTATTTATTGCCCTAAACAAACCAACGGGTGTAACCTCCACCACCGAAGATGGTGTAGAAAACAACATCGTTCAATTTGTGAACCATAGCAAAAGAGTTTTTCCAATAGGCCGACTAGACAAGGATTCTCAAGGATTAATTTTCCTTACCAATAATGGCGATTTAGTAAACAAGATTCTTCGTGCTGGAAATAAACATGAAAAAGAATACTTGGTTACAGTAAATAAACCACTTACAGCAGAGGTTTTAAATGCAATGGCTGCAGGTGTTCCCATGTTAGGGGTTACTACTAAAAAATGTAAAATTATTCAAGAAAGCGCACTCGTATTTAGAGTTGTTTTGATCCAAGGTTTAAACCGACAAATTCGCCGCATGTGCGAACATTTTGGCTATGAGGTTACCAAATTAGAAAGGGTACGCATCATGCACATCAGCCTCAAAGGCCTACCCCTTGGCGATTGGCGTGACCTAACAGAAGATGAGCTTACTATTTTGTATGGCAAATTGGAATCATCTTCTGATACCGCTAAGAAGAAAACAACTCCCAATAAACAAGCCGAAGGAAAAAGTAAAACAACTGCAAAACCTGCCACAGCCGCAAAAAGACCGAGTGCTGGTCCCTACAGAAAACCAAAACCTACTAGCCAAAATAGAAGAAACACCAATAACAAAAAAGGTGGCAAACGCCATGGAAGGTAATAGGGTAAAATTATTACACCCCAATTTTAGTAATAAATTATTTAAGTCGAACCAAAGTTGCGCCATTCCCAAATTGAAGAATATCGGCCTCTTCAAAATTCAAAATCATCTCTGGATGCTTAGATAAATAGGTTCGAACCTTATTTTTTAAATACGCATTACCTACGCCATGTATGTATATAATTTCAGGCATGTGATGCACAAAAGCGGCTTCTAAAGTTTTGGTAAACACATCCATTTGAAAGGCTGTAATATCTGCTGCCGTGCCATAGCCATTAGCCTTTAAGGCATCATAATGCAAATCAATGATACTACTAGGTTTCGATTTAAAATCAATGAGTTGCTCATTTGCTTTTTCAGAAAAATCCTTTTCTTTCAATGCCTGCAAATTCAGTTTTTCTAAGGGTTCATCCAACCTAAAGACATAGGCTTGTTTTTGCAAAAACGGACAAAATTTATAATAATTATGAAATGTCTTAGATTGAAAAGACAATCCAACTCCCAAACCAGCACCCGGTTTTACCGTAGTAGATTCATAGGGTAACAATACAAAATGGTAGGGCATCCATTTTTCAAAATTAGACAAGCTGGCTCTTCCTATCAGTTGCGTTTCATCACGCTCAAGGTTTACAGATTTCAACAAATGAAAAACACCTTGGTCTTTTTGGTAAACCAATACCTGCACAAATTCACTCAGGTTATTGTGTAATTGAATATCTAAATCATTTTCACCAATACGTTCGAATGCTAAAAAAATACCCAACATTTGATTGGAAGAAACTTTAAACACCTTAGCAGGCGCAGCACTTGGCGTATTACCCGCTTGATCCGTAAAATTAATTTTTACTATCTCAGAAATTAAAACAGGGATTTCAAAATCACTTTCAATAGTAACACCAACCTGATTTTTGGCTTTGAAGGAGGTTACAATTCCCTCCATGTTTTCATTTAAAAACCGAACCTTATCTCCTAATTTTATCATTTATTATCCACCGAAGCTTTAGCGTAGGTGGATTTTTTTTTGCTAAAGACATTTTTTACACCGAAGCTTTAGCGTATAAACTATACGTTAAATTTAAAATGCATTACATCACCGTCCTGCACAATATACTCTTTACCTTCCATACTCAACTTCCCATTTTCTCTGCAGGCAGCCTCACTTCCAAACTTCAAATAATCTTCCAAATGAATTACCTCGGCCTTAATAAAACCACGTTCAAAATCGGTATGAATTACACCTGCAGCTTGAGGTGCTTTAAATCCTTTATCAATAGTCCAAGCGCGAACTTCTTGCACACCAGCAGTAAAATAAGTAATCAAATTTAATAAATGGTAAGCGCCATGAATCAATTTGGCTACACCAGATTCCTCTAAACCTAAATCACTTAAGAAAGCCTGACGGTCTTCAAAACTATCTAAGCCAGCAATATCAGCTTCAATGGCTGCACTAATAAATAACACTTCAGCCCTTTCGTTTTTAACAGCTTCTTTTACTTTATCTACGTGGGCATTTCCTTTTACCACACTGGCTTCATCTACATTACAAACGTATAGAACTGGCTTTAAAGTAAGCAAACACAAATCTGCTACTTGCTCCAATTCATCTTCGCTTGCATCAACTGTACGAGCGTTTAAACCATTTTCTAAATGGTCTTTGAATTTTATTAAAGCTGCTTCTGTTTTTACTGCTGTTTTATCACCTGTTTTTGCGGCACGGGTAGTTTTTATCAATTTCTTTTCTATAGAATCTATGTCTTTCAATTGCAATTCGGTGTCAATAACATCTTTATCTCGCAACGGATTTACACTGCCATCCACATGAATTATATTGTCGTCTTCAAAACAACGCAACACATGAATAATTGCATCTGTTTCACGAATATTTCCCAAGAATTGATTTCCCAAACCCTCGCCTTTACTGGCACCTTTAACCAATCCAGCAATATCTACAATTTCAATGGTGGTAGGAACCAAACGATTTGGTTTAACAAATTCGGCAAGTTTATTTAAACGAATATCTGGCACAGTAATTACACCAACATTGGGCTCAATGGTACAAAATGGAAAATTAGCGGCTTGCGCTTTTGCATTGCTCAAACAATTAAACAAAGTTGATTTTCCTACATTGGGCAAGCCCACTATTCCGCATTGTAATGCCATATTTTATTTATTTCTATTTATTAAACTTCTAAAACTATTCACCTTTTATGAATTGCTTCATATCTGATATTAATTTCTCAGCCAAACTATTTGCTGTATTTTCACTCTGACTTTCAGCATAAATACGAATAATTGGTTCGGTATTAGAACGACGTAAATGTACCCATTCTTTGTCGAATTCTATTTTCAAACCATCAACTTCATTGATTGGTTGTTTCTTGTATTTGTCTTTTACCTGCTTCAATAATAAATCAATATTAATTTCAGGAGTAAGTTCAATTTTCTTTTTTGCTATGGTATAATCTGGGTAGCTTGCTCTCAACATAGAACAAATCTTTCCTGTTTTAGCCAAATGAGATAAAAACAAAGCCACACCAATCATGGAATCACGGCCATAATGCAATTCAGGAAAAATAACACCACCATTGCCTTCACCACCAATTACAGCATTCGTATCTTTCATCATTTTAACCACATTCACTTCACCTACAGCACTAGCTGAGTAGGAACCACCAGCCTTTTCGGTAACATCTCTCAATGCTCTTGTTGAAGAAAGATTGGAAACTGTATTTTTTTGATACCCCAAACGCGTCAATTTTTCTTCTGAAGTATTATTTAGCACATAATCAGCAATGGATACCAATGTATATTCTTCACCAAACATGCTGCCATCTTCACTTACCAAAGCCAAGCGATCTACATCTGGATCAACCACAATGCCTAGATCAGCATTATTTCTTTTCACCTCACCAGAAATAGCAGTAAGGTTTTCTGGCAATGGTTCAGGGTTGTGGGGGAATTTACCATCAGGTGTACAATACAATTCAATTATATCATTTACACCAAGTGCTTTCAACAACATTGGAATAGCTATTCCTCCTGTTGAATTTACCGCATCCACTACAACTTTAAACTTCTTTGCCTTAATTGATTCCACATCCACCAAATCAATAGCTAAAATAGCGTCTATATGCTTTTGGATATAAGAATTATCCTCTGTGCGCTTTCCTAATTTATCAACCTCGGCAAATTCAATTCTATCACTATCTGCAATAGATAGCACTTCTTTACCAAATTCATCAGAAATAAATTCACCTTTATGGTTTAATAATTTTAAGGCATTCCATTGCTTTGGGTTATGACTAGCCGTTAAAATGATTCCACCTTGGGCACCTTCCATAACAACTGCCATTTCAACAGTTGGCGTAGTACTCAAGCCCAGGTCAATCACATCAATACCAAGTCCCATAAGGGTTCCACAAACCAAAGAATTTACCATTTCACCAGAAATCCTGGCATCACGACCAACAACTATTTTGCAATCAGTTTGATTTT
The DNA here is from genome assembly GCA_947446605.1 of Bacteroidota bacterium. Lineage (GTDB taxonomy): Bacteria > Bacteroidota > Bacteroidia > UKL13-3 > UKL13-3 > B1. The sequence continues at coordinate 13,474 of CANFHJ010000054.1, forward strand.
GTTTTATGAGGTAACCAAAAGCCGCTGTAAACTTCACAATATCTGTTGGTGTTAGGGCATCACCAGATTTACCGCCAATCGTTCCGCGGATTCCTGAAATTGATTTTATTAGAGTCAAAATTTTACTATTTAGGGCTACAAAAGTACGCTTCTCGACCCGAATTTACAGGCTTTTTCTCAACAATTGCCTAAATTTCTCATTTATAAGAAGTTTCATTGATCCACATTTCAAAAGTCCATAGTTGATGATCAATAGACCATAGTTTCTAAAACAAGCTAATAAAAAATATTACCGAAAAAGTGAACTTGCCGAACCACAGATATAGTATATAATCCATAGCC
>CANFHJ010000055.1 GCA_947446605.1 Bacteroidota bacterium
CACTAAGTTTATAAGACTCTTGTCCTTCACAAATAAATACAAAGCCATTGTCTATTCTTCCTTTTAAGAAATTGGTGAGGGTTCCTTTTTTATGGGTATTTTCTCCTAGCGGTAAAAATTGTTTGTTATTGGCTTCAAAAGAATAGCCACGCATTTTACGCAAACATGGTACCACATATTCATAAAAACAGCTCAAAACGGAAGAAGGATTTCCAGGTAAACCAAATATAAAAGTATTGCCCAATTTACCTGCATACAAAGGCTTTCCAGGTTTTTGCTTTACCTTGTAAAAGAGTTTTTCTACACCTAGGTTTTCAAATGCTTTTCCTACAAAATCAAAATCGCCAACAGAAATTCCACCTGTTACCAAAACTACCTCACAGGTAGCAATTGCCTTTTTAATTGTTGCTGTAATCTCCGCCTCTATATCGTCGGCATAAGCAATTAATTCAGGAACCAAATTGCCATCTTGCAATGCTGCTTTTAGCATAATAGAATTGCTTTCGTATACTTGTCCATGCATGAGGTTCGAACCAAGTTTTACCAATTCTTTTCCGGTAACAATAATGCCAATTTTTGGCTTTGGAATTACTTCAACTGCTTCAATTCCTAATCCAATTAAATAACCCACAGTTCCTGCATTTAAAAGGGTTCCAGCTTGTGCGGCACATTCGCCTATTTTAATTTGTGAACCAGCCAAACGAATATTGCTGCCTGTTTTTGGCGCTTCGTGGTTTATTACAATATGATTGCCATGCAATTCAACATGCTCTTGAATAATTACAGTATCTGCACCATTTGGAACGGCTGCTCCTGTATATATTCTGATGGCCGAACCTTTCTTGAAAATTGTTTCATTAGTATCACCTGTTTGGCTCAAACCACTTACCAAAACATTTTTGGTCCAATCTGTTTCAGCACTATTAAAGGCATAGCCATCCATAGCAGATTGATTAAAAGGAGGTGAGTTGATTGGGGCAAAAACAGCAGCAGCTAAAATATAGCCATTTGCATTTGCCAAAGGCATTTTAATGGGAGGCAAAGCACCACAATTAAAATTAATTATCTCTTTGGCTTCTTCTACTGAAATCATGCTGTTTATTTTGGTTCAATATAGCTATTAACCGCCAATATCAATCATACTTCTGTTGATTAATTTCAAAGGGTCGGTATCAGAAAATGTATCACTAAATTGCCCGCCTTGGCTCATTTTTTTGTTTAGAACAGATTGTTGAATGAGGGGTAAAATATCTTTACCAGCGCGTAATTGATTTAATAAATCTGATTCTTCTGCGGAGAACAAACAATTTTTTAATTTTCCATCTGCTGTTAAGCGCAATCTATTGCAATCTGAGCAGAAGGGTTCGCTCATGGTAGTTATTACCGCAAAGGTGCCTTTATGACCTTGCACCTGGTATTTTTTTGCCGTATCATGCTTGGCGTCTTGAAGCTTTATGAAGAAAAACTCTTTTTCAATTTCAGCTAAGATCTCGCTGTGTGTAAATACTTTATTTTTATTCCAATCATTGCCAGTAAAAGGCATGAACTCAATAAAACGAATATGTAAGGGAAGGTCTTTTGTTAAATCAACAAAGGCAGCAATTTCATTTTCATTGATGCCCTTCATTACCACACAATTTACTTTTACATGAATTTGATGTTGCAAAAGCAATTTTACATTGCTCCAAACTTTGTCAAAAACATCGCGTTGGGTAATACTTTTAAATTTAATGGGATCGAGCGTATCTAAACTAATATTGATAGAATGTACGCCGGCAGTAACAAGGCTATTGATAAACTTGTCAATAAAAACACCATTGCTGGTTAAGCTTAATTCTATTGGGTATTTCGCCAGTCTTTCAATAATTTCTTTGGCGTCTTTTCGAACCAAAGGCTCGCCACCGGTGAGTCTAATTTTACGAATTCCTTGTGCTATAAAAATCTCTGCTAAATGAACTACCTCATCGGCACTCATTAAATGCGCAGCAGGTTTAAATTCCATTTGCTCATCAGGCATGCAATACAAACACCTGAAATTACATTGGTCGCTAAGAGAGATTCTTAAATAATCGTGTGATCTGTTAAAGGAATCCTTTAGCATAGCTGTGGTAAATCAAAAACAATACCTAAGGTCTGCTCTTGAAATTCTTAAAATTGCGGTTTTTGTTTTTATTAAACTTATTGCGGTTTTGGTTATTATTCCTATGTCCGCCGCCACCATTGCTATATTTATCTTCGCCAATGGCAGTAACCTTGCGTTGTTGCATGTTTTTAAATTGCAAATCATCGCTTTCACTGATACTAATTTTCCCTTTACTTAAACTTTCAAGGTGGTTCATTACCTCGTCATCGTTTAGCATTTCGAGGTTCCAAGCTTTTGAGCTCATTTTCATGAACGAACCAATGGCATTGATATAAGAAGTACGCATAGGACCTTCTTCAAACTCAGAAATCTTCTCAATCATTTTAGGAACTATTTTCCCGTAGAACCTAAATTGGATGCGACTTTGCGGATAAATCATTGGTTCGGGCTTAGCCTTAATGGTTTCAGCTGTAGGAATAGGATAAGGAGAATCAACATCCAATTTAAAATCGCTCATTACAAATAAGTGATCCCATAATTTATGTTTGTAATCTACTACATCTCTCAAATGAGGATTTAACTGCCCCATCAATTTAATGATTTCGTTGGCAATTGTTTGACGGCGCTCGCGGATAGGTTCTTCAACCGCCACTTGTACCATTTTCTGTATAATGCGTCCGTATTCCGATATAAGCAATTTGCCTCTTTCGGTATTGTATTCTAAACTACCAGTCATGTGTTGTGTTGCAAGATATATAAAATAACTTAAATCCCAATCAGTTCGCGCGCAGCGGCCAATACCTTGTCGGATGGGTTTTCGCCACTCAGCATGCGGGCTATTTCTTCAATTCTTTCTGTTTCACTCAAAGTTTTAATAGCAGTTTGGGTTTGCAAGCCTTCATTGCTTTTGTATACATACAAGTGTTGATCTGCCTTGCCAGCAATTTGTGGCAAGTGAGAAATGGCAATTACTTGGTGACTTTTAGCATGCTTGCGCATTACTGCTGCCACTTTTTGTGCGGCCTCCCCAGAAATTCCTGTATCTATCTCATCAAATACCACAGTAGGTAATTTCACTTGATCTGCAATTAATGATTTAATACAAAGCATTAACCTACTTAATTCCCCGCCACTGGCTACTTTACTAATGGCTTGAGGTGTAAAACCTTTATTGGCGCTAAACAAGAAACTTACTTCATCTATGCCATCTTTAGTGGCTTTTTCAAAAGTTAATTCATTGAATTCAATTTCAAAATGTGCGTTGGGCATTGCCACTTGAATAAGCAAATTATTTACCTTGTCTAAAATACCTGGCAAGGCCAACTTCCTTTTGTTGCTTAATTGTAAGGCCAATGACTGCAAATTTTCTTCTTGTGCGGCAAGGTCCTTTTTGCAAGCAAGTATTGTACTTTCTAGGGAACTAATGTCGTTTAATTGTTGTTCAAATTTGGCTTGTAATTCAATCAATTCGGCCAAGTTCTGCACCCTGTGTTTTTTAAGGAGGCTAAAAATTATTTGCAAACGCGCCTCAATTTCTGCCATTAATTTGGGGTCAGACAAAGTCTTGTTACCAATTTGCTCCAGCTCTGCGGCTATGTCTTTTAAATCGAGCAAATTACTTTCTAAACGCGGAAGAATAGCTTGTAAATCCTTTTGGTGTTTGGCGGCAGGGGCAAGAATGGTTTTTGCAGTGCGAATTAAATCAACCAAGGAACTTTCATTTCCATCAAGCATTTGACTGGCTTCATTGCTGGCTTGTTGGATGGTTTCGGCATGACTTAATTCATCCAATTTTTTTTCTAGTTCATCTTGTTCGTCTGCCTTAGGATTTAATTCATTGAGTTCGTTTAAAACAAAGCGCAAATAATCTTCGTCCTTTTTAGCACGTTCTTCGCGTTGGTATAAATCGTTTAATTTTTTTCTGAGAGCAGTGGTAGTTTGAAAAGCAGTTGAATAATTGGCTTTTTCTTTTGCGCATTGTGCTATGGCATCCAATACATCTAATTGAAATTTAGCCTCGTTCAATGCCAAGGTTTCATGTTGCGAAACAATATCAACCAAGTTTAAACCTAGCTCTTTTAATACAGGTAAATTAACAGGTGTATCGTTTATAAAAGCCCTTGATTTGCCTGCAGCAGTAAGCTCGCGCCTAACAATACAAAGTGGTTCGTAATCTAATTCCTTCTCATTAAAAAAATCGGCAAGGCCATAGGCTTCAATATCAAAACAAGCTTCTACCACGCATTTGTCTGTTCCTTCTAAAATAACTTTCGAATCGGCACGCTCACCTAAAATAAGGCCCAAGGCACCCATTAAAATAGATTTACCTGCGCCAGTTTCACCTGTTATAATACTTAAGCCAGTATGAAAATTAATTTCACTCTGCCTAATAATTGCGTAATTCCTGATTTTTAAACTCTTTAACATCTTTCAGGAGCGAATATAGGATTAAACATTTTTATGTTTTCCACACCCGCAAATTCTTATTCTAAAATCAGTCGTTGGGTAAATTTTTCTCCGTTTTGTTTGAGTTCAAGAAAATAAATTCCACGCGGTAAATTTTCTGTGTTTATTCCTGATTCACTTAGAGGGTCAAAGCTTTTACTGATAACTACCTTTCCTAAAATAGAAAATAAGTTTAGTTGTGTGGCTTGTTTTTCATTCAATTCTATTTGAATAAAATTCTTTCCAGGATTTGGGAAAATTTTTGCAAATGTTTTTGCTTCCACACGCGTCAAACCTGTTGGCCAAACTTGAATATAGTTTGTTAATTTAACAGTATTGGTGCTTCCTGCATTGCTTGCTTTTAATTGAACCGAATAATTTCCTGTTTGTGTAAATTGTACTTGAATGTTTTTAGCAATTGTTCCATTCAAAAATAAAACACCTGTTGTTGGTGTTATACTCCAAGTAAACGAAGTAGGTGAACCCGTGCTTGAATCATATAAATTAACCGTTTCGCCAATTCTAGGCATCACATTGCTACATCCAAATTTAGCAACAACAGGTTCTGAAATGGTAATATAATCTGTGCGCAAAGTATCATCTGCCGCACCTTCATAAGTTAAACTAAGTTTTACGCTGTATTTGCCATTTCCAGTAAAAATAACTTTTGGATTTTCACTGCTAGCGCTAGAACCTGCAGCAAATTGGTAGGTATTTGGCGTAATTGTCCAATTGTAAGATTTAGGAATACCAAATGATAAATTGTTAAAGGTAATGGTATCACCAATTTTACCGCCTGTTTTACTTGCAGAAAAATTAGCATTGTTTACGTAGGCTTCTGGACGATAAATGTCTTTGTATTTAATACTGGTTACTTGGCTTGTAGCGCTATTTACAATCACCTCCATAATTGGGTATTTTTCATTTTTAGCGAACCAAGAATACTCAATTTTATTGTTTGGAAAGGGAATTCCAAATCCCGTTAAAATAATTGAATCCATTTCGTCTACAATAGATTTAACCCTTATACAATCAAATGTTCCGTAAGGAGTGGTAATGCTTCCCCAGCCATCTACTTCAGTTGAACGTGATCCAGCTTGTTTTAAGGTTCCTAAGGTTGGCAAACTTTGCTCGCCATAATAATTGCTTGCATAGGTTTTACCAAAGGTGAGGGGGTATTTAAAAACAGTGTCTTTAGGCGCATAAACAATACCTAATGGTAAACTTTGAATGGTAGCCCCTCTGCCAACTATTACTTGGGCAGCAGCACTGGTTTTATAGAACAAATATACATTGGAGGCAAAATTTCCAATTGGCCCTACACTCTGATTAGATTGTGGAATACCATAACTGGAATTGCTTAAAAACTGCAATAAATACGGGGTGCTTAAGGCAGAATTGTACTTTTGCACATCTTGGTTGGCAACCTGTATTTTTGAGAAATCCCAAACATGGTTTGCACCAGCAGTGGTATAATCAAAAGTGCTTGTGCTTGTACTGTAACGCAATGCATCGTTTACTTGCGGCATATCGCTGTTTAAAATGCTTATTTGGCTATTAGCCAATAGGGAAAGCATGCTAAATGAAATCAGTAATTTTATTTTCATAAGGGGTGTGTGAATGCGAATATTTTTATCGAAATTTACAGCAAATTAAGCAATTTATTTTTATCAAAGGATGGATTGTTGCCTCGAACCAAAGTTTGACAATTTAATGGCTTTGGAGACTTTATTAACAAGGTATTTATTATTTGTGGAAAGCTTGTGGAAAGAGCTTAATGCACATTTTCTTACTTTGTGTTAGTTAAAATAGACAATTTGAACAAAGCGGAAGCACATATTTGGGAATTAATTGGGCATTACCTGCACAAGCATAACGAGTTATGCATTGCGGGTTTTGGTCGTTTTGCCAAACAAACGCAAGGCTATATTGTAGATCCAGTTGCTAAAAAAATCATCCCAAGTGCGCATAAAGTCTATTTTCAGGTAGGTGAATTTGAAACCAGCCCAGAATTTATTCAGTTTTTAAACCAATGTATTGGTTCAGATGCTCAGTCGCATGTTGATAAGTTGGCCTCCTTTGTAAACGCGGTTAAAACAGATTTGCAAGCCAATTTTAAACTTATAATACCTCACTTTGGTTCATTTAGTTTGCAAGTAACAGGAGAACTTAGTTTTGAATGTGCAACAGGTATTTCCTTTAATGAAAACACATTTGGATTAATTCCTGTTCATTTTGCGGCAAACCTCTTAAAAACAAAACGAATTGTAGTAGAAAAGCCAGAAGAGGAGGGAGAAGAGAAAGAACTTACGCAAATGCGTGAAAGCGCGCTTAAAGAACTTAAAGTTTTATTAGACAATGCGCGCATTGCCGAAAGTCAAAAGCCTAAGAAAACCTCAAAAGTTTTTCCAATTATTGCATCAGCGCTTACATTAATTCTTCTTGTTAACCTTGGAATATTCTTATTCAATGGTCCTGTAGATCAATTGAAACAACAAGTTTCACAGATGAATATTTTAGGTAAAACTGGTGAAATGTTAGATACACAAATGGCGCAAGTAAAGCCTGCTATTGCACCTGTTAAGGTAGAACCAAACATTGTTGTTGCAGAAATACCTTCAGCAGATAGCATTCTACAACATGTTTCAATGGCTTATACGAAAGGTGTTTTTGATTTTGATAGTACCCAATATACCTATCAAATTGTATTGCCTACTGCAGATACTACTATTTTTGTTTCTCCGGTAATGCCTATTGCCAATGCATACAAAACACCAGATATTGAAATTCCAGGTTTGGATGAAGAAATAGCAGTGGCAAAACCAATTAAGAAAATTGAAAAGCCAAAAGCACTTAATTCTGGTGCTCCCAATATGGTAAATGTAGATGCCTTGAAAAATGGCATTGAAAAAGGTTTTTATGTAATTGCAGGTGCATTTAAAATTGAAGCCAATGCACAAAAACTCAAAAATAGTTTAAATAAAAAGGGTGAAATAGGTGTTGTAGTTTTTAAGCCAAGCGCACACCCCTATTATTTAGTAGCGTTTCAGAAAAGTGCTAACCTAAACCAAGCACTTAACATTCTAGAGAAAAATCAGGCAATAGACCCAACTATTTGGGTATACTGTGCTTACTAGAGTCGTGGGCGCCACGGAGATTCTTCTCCCTTACTTTCATGCAAAATCTGACGAGATAACACAAACAGAAAATCACTTAAACGATTTAAATATATTACAATCATTTCAGGCACTGGCGAACTTGCTTGTAACAATACCACCATTCTTTCTGCTCTTCTGCAAATACAACGGGCAACATGACAATGTGAGGCAACAATATTACCACCAGGCAAAACAAAACTTCTTAATTCTGGTAAGCTTTCATTCATCAAGTCAATTTCCTTTTCAAGTAATGTCAAATCTTCTTCATGCAAATCAGGAATTTTCATTTTAGACTTTTCTGGATCACTGGCCAAAACAGAACCTATGGTAAATAACCTGTCCTGTATTTCATAAAGCAATTCTCTTCTATGTTGGTCGGTAGTTTGGTCTTTAATAATTCCTAAATAAGAATTTAACTCATCAATGGTGCCATATGATTCAATGCGCAAATGCGATTTCAATACCCTAACACCACCAATCAAAGAGGTTTCACCCTTGTCACCTGTTTTTGTATATATTTTAAACGACATATTTTTTTAATCAATTACCTTCACTTAACACAATTTGCACTCATTTGTTTTTTTTGCCATTAGCAGATGCTTTTTGTTCATAGTTCTTAGACCATTGTCCATAGACCATAGCAAAACTCAAAACCCAAAACCATCCACTAAGAAAACATCTCTGTCATCTTTTTAACCACGTAATCTACTTCCTCTTTGGTGTTTTGACTTCCAAATGAAAAACGCACGCTGGCCCTGTTTGGATCAACCTTTAAGGCATTTAATACATGTGAACCAATATTTGTACCAGATGTACAAGCGCTGCCGCCAGAAGCTGCTATTCCTGCAATATCAAGCTTAAACAAAATCATTTCACTGATAGGAGAAGGAGGGAAGTTCACGTTTAAAACTGTATACAATGACCTTCCATCTAAATCGCCATTAAACAAAATACCTGGAATATTTTTTTTCAATTCTTCTGCCATGTATTTTCTTAGGCCATCAATTCTTGCCTTGTCGGCTTCTAAATGGTTGCAAGAAATTTCTAAGGCTTTTGCCAAACCAACAATTCCGTATACATTTTCAGTTCCACCACGCATGTTTCTCTCTTGAGAACCTCCTGTTAAGTAAGGTGTAATTTTTGTTTCGTGGTTAATGTATATAAATCCCACTCCTTTAGGTCCATTGAATTTATGCGCACTGGCAGCTAAAAAGCTAATAGGGGTTTTGCTCAAATCAAACGCATAATGTCCCATGGTTTGAACCGTATCACATTGGAACAAGGCATGGTAAGTTTTGCAAAGTTCAGCAACTTGGTCAATGTTAATCATGCTGCCAATTTCATTGTTAGCATGCATCAAACAAACCATTACATTGGAATTGGCTTTTAACAATTCTTCCAAATGAGCCATATCAATTTGGCCATTTGCATGAAAGTTTACCATGTGGCTTTGCAGCTGTCCGGCTTTTACTAATTCTTCAATGGTATGACTAACGGCATGGTGTTCTATTTCCGAAGAAATAATATGTTTAACACCCAAATCACTTACAGATTTGCGAATAGCCATATTATCAGCCTCAGTTCCTCCGCTGGTAAAAAATATTTCACCTGGCGCACAATTTAATAAGCTTGCAATTTTCTTTCTCGCATCTTCAATTTTGGTTCGAACCAAACGCCCTTGCGCATGAATTGACGATGGGTTTCCATAATCTTCTCGCATCATGTTTGCCATTAAATCAACTACCTCTAAATTCATAGGTGTTGTGGCGGCATTGTCAAAATAAACTTTCATTCTTCTGATAAATTCAGTTTTATTGGGATGGTTATTTTTTTAAAGTTTGGTAGCCAATTAATTTATAAATTAATTTAGCCATGGTGTATTCAGTTAAAATATTTCCTTTCACAGGTGCAATTTCAACCACATCAAATCCTACCACATTTCTTTTTGCAATTACTTCCTTTAGGAAATTTATGGTTTCATTCCAAAGCATGCCATTTGGTTCTGCAGTACCTACCGCAGGAACAATACTTGGATCGAACCCATCTGCATCTATACTGATATATACATTTGGGCCCAATGTTTTTAATGCATCTTTTGCCCAATTAGGATTTGATCTAACTTGGTGTGCATAGAAGGTATGGATATTTTCAGAATCTTTAATCAATTGAGATTCTTCTATGCACTGTGCCCTAATGCCAATTTGTGTAAGCGGCACCTCTAAATCATGCACACGCGCCATTACCGAGGCATGCGAGTATTTGTTGTTGTGGTATGATTGACGTAAATCACTGTGGGCATCAATTTGCAAAACATGCACATCAGGCACAAATTGTTTTACCGCTCTAACTGTTCCGTAAGTAATGGTATGCTCTGCGCCTAGTGTCACCGGAAATTTATTGTCGGATAATAATTTTAAAGTTTGTTTTTCAATATGCTTTACCGCTTTTAAATCTACCTTATTAGTAAAATCCATTGGAGGTAATGTGCAAATCCCCCCTTTGAGGTAGGATTCTTGGTCTAATTCTTCATCATACAACTCCACAAATTGAGAGGCTTTAATCATGGCGGCAGGACCTTTATCCGAACCAGCTAAATACGAAGAAGTATATTCGTAGGGGGCAGATTGAATCACATATTTAGATTTTTCGTAAGCGCAAAAATCGTCGTTTTCAATGGCCAAGAAGTTCTTTTTATGGTTAAAATATTTCATATAAGTCGTTTATAAAATTTCTGTTGGTATTTCAAATTCGCCATCAATATCTGTTAATACATAGGGCTTATCTTTGGTAACACAAATGGTATGCTCAAATTGTGCAGACAGCCTGCCATCAATGGTTCTGGCTGTCCATCCATCTTTCCTATCTACCTTACATCTTGCCTTTCCCGCATTAATCATGGGTTCAATGGTAAAGATCATTCCTGGCGCTAATACGGGTCCTGTATTTTTTTCTGCAATATGGCAAACTTCTGGTTCTTCATGGAATTTGATACCTACTCCATGACCACAAAATTCATAAACAGTGCTATAGCCAAATGAGGTAGCATATTTGTTTATTTGGTAGCCAATATTATTGAGGGCATTGCCACTGTAACATTCTCTAATACCAATAGCCAAACATTCTTTGGTAACCTCTACCAATTTTTTCGCATGTGGGGCTACTTCGCCTACCAAAAACATTTTGGAAGTATCGCCAAAAAAGGATTTGTAAATGGTAGTAATATCAATGTTTACAATATCGCCATCGCGCAATTCGTATTTTCCAGGAATACCATGGCAAATTACATCATTTACTGAAATGCAGGATTCTTTTGGAAAGCCATGGTAGCCCAAAGTTGCAGGAATAGCACCATGTTCGAGCATAAATTCGGCACAAATTTTATTTAAAAACTCAGTGCTTGCTCCTGGTTTTACAAAGGGCTCAACAGCCTTTAATGTTTTAGCTGCTAGTATGCTACTTTCTTTAATGCCTTCAATTTGGGCAGGCGTTTTAAGAATAATTTTGCTTTTGGTGTCTCTGAATGCCAATGCTATAGAATTATAGGGCCAAAAGTAGGCATAATATGCCAATTATACGAGGGATTAGCGCTAAAATTATTGTTCTTAATTTGAAATACTTACCCATCAAAATCTTATTCGCGTTTTTTTTAACATAAATTTGATTGGTTCGAACCGAAATAACACACCTATGAAAACCGCGGGAATTTATCCTATGACCTTTTTAGAAACGGATCAAACAAGCGCAAATTTTGGACAAAAAATCATAGTAAATATGCAGGATCCTGCGTTGTTAAAATCCGAACTAAACTTTATGAAATATACGGGTGGTTTGCGCTTAAAATTAGGAGTTTTTACACTAAGTGGAGAATATAACTATGGTAAAATTAATACGCTCAGCATAGGCCTTGGTATTCATGTTCAGAGTATAGCACCCTTCAAAATTTAGGTTCGAACCGAAGCCTAATAATTAACTAATATAGCTTTGATTTCTGTTACAGATTGGTCTACCAGAATCCCAACTTGATGAATTATATGTGGCAATTCATCTAAATGACTTTTTTCTTTGCCATAAATTTCCAAGGAACGGATAAGTTCCAATAATTCAGTAGCGCCAAGCATTTGAATAGGCGCCTTTATTTTATGGGCTAAATGACCAATTGCTTCAAAATCTTCCTTTGCCAACAAATCCATCAGGTTAGAAGCCTCAGCAGCTGTGGTTTGAATATAAAGCGCCAACATTTCTTTTATGAATTCTTGGTCGTTGCCTGAAATTTCTTTTAAATAGCTGAGGTCGATCATAGTTGAAATTGTATTTTTGCTTCACAAGATTACAATAAAATTAATTTAATTGCATTCAAATTTTAATCCATGCAAAAAGGTATTTGTCTTTTAAGCGTTATTCCATTGCGGGCTGCAGCCGAGAGTAAAAGCGAAATGGTATCGCAATTATTGTTTGGTGAAACCTATGAAGTGTTAGCACAAAACCACAATTGGATTCAAATAAAAACACATGCAGATGCTTATGAAGCCTGGATTAGCGCCAATCAATACAATAGTTGGGATGGTGAAATGGGGCTAAATTTAGTCAGTCCTATTTTTCCTTATTTAACTGTCACTAATTTATCAAATAATTCTACATTTCATTTATTGCCTGGAAGTGTTATTCCTAATGCTATAGTTTCTGAGGCTCAAATTAACTTTCAAATAAATGATGTTCATTACCAGGCAGTACTTGAAGGGGGAGCTATTCAGGCAATACCTACAAACGATTTAATTCATTTTGCAAAGCTGTTTTTAAATTCGCCTTATTTATGGGGAGGCAGAAGTTTTATGGGTATTGATTGCTCTGGATTTACCCAATTAATTTATAAAGTTGCCGGAATTCAAATTCCGCGAGATGCCTACCAACAAGCAGGCATAGGGGAGGATGTTTCTTTTGTAAATGAAGCATTACCAGGCGATTTGGCATTTTTTGATAATGCCGAAGGTCGCATTACCCACGTAGGAATGATTTGTGGAAATGGAGAAATTATTCATGCCAGCGGTATGGTAAGAATAGATGTGTTGGATTCCTATGGCATTTTTAATGAAAAGCTTGGAACACACACGCATAAACTTCGTATCATTAAACGCTTGCTAAATTAAAACCATTTAGCCCTATTATTGTTGAACCAATTAAACATTAAAACAAAAAACAATATGTCATTAAAAGTAGGAGACAAAGCTCCAGATTTCAAATTAATTGATACCGACAAAAAAGAAGTATCATTAGCAGATTACGCAGGTAAAAACTTAATCGTTCACTTTTTCCCAGCTGCCTTTACAGGTGTTTGTACTACTCAATTGTGCACAGTGAGAGATGCAATCTCAATGTATCACAACGACAAATGTGATGTAATTGCCATTTCTGTTGATTTGCCTTTTACGTTAGGTAAGTTCAAAGAATTGCAAAACTTAAACTTTACACTTTTGTCTGATTTCAATAAAGAGGCAATCAATGCTTATGGTGCAATTTATGAAAATTGGATTTTGGGATTAAAAGGTGTTGCTAAACGTGCTGCATTTGTAATTGATGCGCATGGAACTATCCAATACGCGGAAGTACTAGAAAGCGCTGGAGATTTGCCAAATTTTGAGGCTATCAACCAAGTTTTAGTCGGATTATAAAAATTGGGGGAGCTGGAAAACAGCAAGGTTCAGAAAAAAAGCTGAGCCCATTTGTTTATTAGGACGAAATTCCTACATTTGCACCCCACAATCGGTTTCGTAGCTCAATTGAATAGAGCATCTGACTACGGATCAGAAGGTTACAGGTTTGAATCCTGTCGAGACCACAAGAACTATTACTACCGATGTAGCAATAGTACTTGCCCAGATGGCGGAATTGGTAGACGCACTAGTCTCAAACACTAGCGAGAAATCGTGCCGGTTCGACTCCGGCTCTGGGTACAAA
>CANFHJ010000056.1 GCA_947446605.1 Bacteroidota bacterium
CCACTGGGTATGATGCTTTTTTATCTGTTAGTCCGTATTACAACAAACCAACGCAAGAAGGCATATTCCAACACTTTATGGCATTGCAAGAGAACACTCCCTTGCCAATTATTTTATACAATGTACCAGGCAGAACTGGATCTAACATGAGTGCCGATACCACTTTGCGTTTGGCGCGTGCCAGCGACAATTTTATTGCCATAAAAGAAGCAAGTGGCAATGCAGAGCAGTTTATGGATCTTTTAAATGAAAAGCCGGCAGATTTTCATATTATTTCTGGCGACGATAACCTCACTTTGCCTTTTATTGCCATGGGTATGACAGGTGTAATTTCCGTAATAGGACAAGCCTATCCAGAGAAATTTACCAGTATGGTACGTTTGGGATTAGATGGAAAATTTGAAGAAGCACGTCAGTTACACTACCAATTGTACAACATGATGAAAGGTATTTTTATTGAAGGAAATCCTGGTGGTGTAAAATATGTATTAAACAAAATGGGCTTGTGTGAAAACATCGTTAGATTGCCCTTAGCACCAATTAGCAAAGCCTCAGAGGAGAAACTAGATGCTTGGATGAAAGCTATTTAATTGCTATTCTTTTACTATAGTTTGGTACACTTTATTTGTAGAATTACTTTCAGTAATTTCTAAAATATACATTCCATTTGGTAGTGAATATAAATTTAGCATAATTGCATTTAAGCCAAAAACATTTCTTTTTTCATTGTGCACACATTCACCAAACATATTGTAAACCTTAAAGGTGTTTTCACTGTTGTTTTTAGAAAACATGCTTACTGTAATTTGTTCGGTAAATGGATTTGGGGTAATTAAATAATACGACCAATCTGCACTGGCCTTCAATTCAAACACCTTTGAATAGGCTATGTTTCCATCATAGTCTACTTGTTTGATACGGTAAAAGGAGGTGTTTTGAAAGCCATGATTCAAGCGGTGCAGAAACCTGTAGACATTAATTTTATTACTATTTCCTGCAACCTTGTAAATACTGCCAACTTCAGAAAACACAGTTCCATCTTCACTGAATTCAATCTCAAAATGGTGGTTATTCATTTCGCGTGAAACTGTAAAATATATACTTGCCTCATTCCAGGATTCTTGTTTTGCATTAAGAGACACCCATGTAACTGGAAGCGCTGCTGCATAAAGAGGCGCACCGCTAATTATTAAGGAATAGCTTTGCGCGTTTTGGTTTTGCAATTGCCCTTTGTGTTTTACCTTTACCCAATATTTGCCACTACTTAAGCTTGTTGAATAAATTTGCTCTATATTATCTCTTCTGTTATCGCCTGTGGTAGCTGGGCTGGCGGGACTTGCAGGATTTAACACAAAAGGCATTGCTACTATATTCAAATTTGAATCTAACACCCGAAGATCCAAATCGTTTACCAATTTTGGTGTTGTATCATTGTATAATGGAAGGGTAGTAATTCCTTTGGGATCTGTCCACGCAAGCGTTAAACGTAAAGAATCGCCAGTGGCAATCAAAACACGGATAGCAAATGAATCATTGTTAGCCAAACTGTTTTCGAGTACTGTATTGCGAATAGAATCTTTTAAGCACATGGCAGCGCGTGTCATATTTGGTACTCCCCAACCACATTCATAATCTGGACCCGGGGAATTTTTGCATCTATTTGCCGAGTGAATTGCCAATCCTTTGAGGGTAGCATTGCGCATATACCTGCCCTTTAATTGGTAAAAATATTCTTGTAATAACAATAAGGAGCCAGTTACATTAGGACTAGCAATGGAGGTGCCTCCTAGGCTAGAATAGGCTGAATCGTTGGCGGTGCCAGTAGATAATATTGAACCACTTGCCGCAACCAAATCTGGTTTTATGCGCCCATCATCTGTTGGCCCCCAAGCGCTATAAGATAAAACAGCAACAGCACTTGAACCAGCATATCCATTTGGCATTGCATTAATTGCACCAACGGTTAAAATATTTTTGGCACAACCAAAAGTTGAGATACAATCGTAAGGACCAACAGAATCTCTGGTAGTATTTGTGAGTGCCCAGGCCGAACCATTCCAATAATAATGCGTTGAACCTGGCGCAACACCTAATCCCCTATCGTTACCTGCAGCCTTTACCATTAAATAATATGGATTTTGATACATCACACTATCCCAAATACGGGTTCTATCATTATAAAAACCATATTTATAATCACGGTACATATTCAAAGACGAATCACCATACCAATATAGGTTGGAACCAATATAGGTCCAACCACAAACCGAAACATAAGAATGATTGGACAAAAATAAACTTGGCGCTGCAGCAATTATTTCGGCGTTGTCATTGGTGAAATTCCAATTTTGCAATTGTGTTTGGTAGCTCATTCCTTTAACATTTGGATTTAAGCCTGCAGCCATTAAATTCCCTACCACGGCGGTAGTATGGCCACTAACAGCGCTTGGTGTATCAATTACAACAACTCTTCCACCGAATTCAACATGCGTTTGACGGGCCGAACCGCCATCCCAAAGGGCAAGCTTATTCATTCCAACACCAGAAAGATTAAGCCCAAGTGAACCACCCAACCAAAGATTTTGCGTACCAATAGTTTTAGCCGCATCCAAATTATTACAAGTACATAAAAACTGAGGCTGACCATTAAACGCAAAACCATCAAAACTGCAATCTTTTAATGGTCCATCAGAAAATTGAATTGGAATTTGAGGATTTGCCTGTGCATAAACTGACCAATCCTTCCAAAATTCATTTGCCGCATTTTGGTTCGGCTCAAACAAAAAAGAGGCCTTTTGTGCAGCTAATTCTACTACACAAAAGGCCTCAATAAGCAATAGGAATATTAACCTAAACATTATTTCTTTTCAAGTAAAGCCTTAATTTTCTCTTCCAAGGCAAACTCATCTCCTTCTACGTAACCGCTATGTTGGTATATGATATTTCCGTTTTGATCTAAAACAAAAGTGTGTGGAATTTGAACAATATTTAAAGCACGTTGTAAGTCTTGGTTTTGATCCATGATAATATCATAATCCCAACCTTGGCCGTCAACATAAGGTTTTACTTTTTGAATATTTCTTGCATTATCTGTGCAAACAGCCACCAATTGAAGGTTGTATTTGTTCTTCCAATCGTCGTAAACTTCATTGATATTATTGAGTTCTTTTTTACATGGAGAACACCAGGTAGCCCAAAAGCTAATGATAGTAATTTTGCCGCTCTTAGAATAATCGGCCATGTTTTTAGATTTGCCATTTACGTCTTTCAAAACCATATTAGGCATTGACTGAGCATCTTTTTGCGCCCAAGAGGTAAATCCAATTAGGCAAATAACTGCGAGAAGGCTTAATTTTTTCATTGTGCTAAAGTAATAAAAAATAAATTAGCAAAACACCTGCCAAGAATCATAATCAATTTTATTTACCAAATTTTTAAGAAAGAATTTTATGCCTATATTTGACATGAAGTGAGAATTATAGGAAAATCTGAACCTTTGTTTGCGCCAAACAACTCAAATCACCATAGACAAATGGAAGAGGATTTGGTATTGGCCGAAAAATCTAAATTAACCGAACAGGTTTTTGGACTCATTTATTTGTTATTCATAATTGGTATTACACTTTGTGTGCTCATGGAATTAAAAATGGAATACCAAATAGATATTTTGCCTGGAATTAATACCCCATTTGATGATGTTTACCGCGATACAAAAAACATAATGGGCAGTGATGGCCAAGCTCCTTCCCCTAATCAATAGTATCCCAAAAATAATTAATAGTCCCAAAATGAAACAAAAACCCGGTTTTCTAGAAAATTTAAAAACTTGCAAGGGTCTTATTCTCCTAGCATCTTATTAAATTTAAGCAAACTGGCCTCCTATTTGCAAACCCCATAACTTAATATATATTTATGTTACTTGTCATTTTTACCATCTTATTAGCTATTAATATCATTGGCTTTTTGAACCGCAAAAGAGCTTGGTCGAAAATATTTTTAGTTAGCCAAGTATTTGTTGTAGGTGGCTTAGTGGTAATGTTTAATGTATCAAGCAGTCAGCAAGGCATACAAGGCTTAGAAGCCCGCAAAAAAGCGGCCCAAGAAACACCAGCAAGTTTAGATGAGTTAAAAGACTTAGCAAAAGCTAAAAAAGGTTCTGATACATTAGATATGGAGAAAGAAAACCAAAACGGAAATCAAGTTAAATTTTAATTTTTCTCTAATTAGCGTTCACTTTTCGCAATTCTACCAAAAAGTGTTTTTCATCTATTTTAAAATCGGCAGGATTGCTATAAGGTAAATCAATAATTTGCCATCTTTTGGTGAAGGTAAGGAAGTCGAATGCTCCCTTTGAAAGGGTTACTTTAACTGGCAATTTCAAGCTTTTAACATTTGCGTTTAACCTGTAATGCAATTCATTTAAACCATCCTTTTCTACAATAAAATACTCCAAAACAGGCAATTTTGCTTGGTATAGGTATTGTTCAAAAAAAGCTTTGAAATTATAGGAGGTTCTGCTGCAGAAAAAATCTTCAAGTTGCTTGCTTGTAACAATTTGGTGGTAAAATGTTTTATTTAAATCTTTTATGGTATTAAACCAAAGGGTGTCATTATCAATAATGCCACGCATGGTATGTAAAATCCAAGCTCCTTTATAGTATAAATCATTATCTGTACGGTTATAATTTACACCATATGGGCCAATCATTGGTGTGGCATTTTTGATATTATTTTTTTGTCCAGCAATATATTGAACAGCTCTAGCTGCTCCATATTGTTTCTCCACATATAACATTTCGCTGTAAGTTGTGAAGCCTTCATGAATCCACATATCGGCTTTATCACTGGCAGTAATACTATTGGCAAACCATTCGTGACCACTCTCGTGCACAATAATAAAATCGAAGCCAAATTTATTGTTTTGGTAATTGTTACCATAGGCTACACAACTTTGGTGTTCCATTCCCCAATAAGGTGTTTCCACTAACTTATAGCCATCTTTATAAAATGGGTAAGGACCAAAATATTTCTCAAAGCTTTGCAACATGCGCTTAGCCTGTTGAAAATGGGTTTTAGCTCTGGCAACATTGTCTTTAAGCACATAATAATCTAACGAAAGTTGCTCTCCTTTTTCGTTAAGGTAAACATCTTCTAGGTGTGCATAATCTGCAATATTAATTGAAATATTATAGGTATTAATTGGACTTAGCACTTGCCAATCAAATTCTGTGAAGCCATCCATTCTAATTTTCTTACTTAGTAAACGCCCATTGCTCACCCCTATTAAACCATTAGCAACAATTAATTTTACGCTACTTGTATTCGCCTCGTCATTCCATTCGTCTTTACAAGGGAACCAACATGAAGGACCAACTCCCTCGCAGGCTAGGCCAACCCAAGAATTGTTATTGCTATCTTTTGCCCATACAAAACCACCATCCCAAGGAGCGTTTTTTGCTTCAATGGGTTTGCCAGAAAAATTCACGGTAAAGGTAACCGTATCACCCTTTCGTATTTTTTGAGAAAATTGAAGCTTAAAGGTATTAGAATCTCTGGCAAAAGGAATATTATCAATAGTTCCATTGATAGCAGAAATTTGAAGTTGAGGAAACAGATCAAGCTCAATAGAACGTAAATCTTTAATGGCACAAATTGTTATCTTATTTGCGCCTTCAATAAATTTCTTTTCAGGCTGTACTTTCAGTGTTACTGAATAAGACAGCACATCATAGTTATTGCGCAATTTGGGCGTTTTAGCATAAATTTGGGTCGAACCAAATAAAGTTAAGCATAGAAAATAAACAAAAACAAATCGCATCATATTTTTAAGCAAGTTTGGGTTCGAACCGATCCAAAAAACCATACGTTTTAAGCGCATAATTTGAAGGCAAAATAGGTATATTTTACATATTAGCAGAGAGAAGAAGTTTGAAATTGCATTTAAGGCACTAGGAAACTGTTTCACTTGGTTGCTAGGTGCAAACTTTCATTTTCTATGGGTAGAACCGAAACATAAATAAATAGAGGAAAAGGGCTTTTTATGGGATAAATATTAAAAAAAGGCTAAATTGACTGTGCTATGAAATAAATTCTTAAGTGAATTGGAATTTATTATTCAGAAAATATCCTTAAACTTGCAGCAAAACATCCTACATCTCTATGAATAATCTATTGAAAGGCAAAAAAGGCATCATCTTTGGTGCATTAAACGACAAAAGTATAGCTTGGCAAGTGGCGCTTAAATGCCATGAGCAAGGTGCACAATTTGTTTTAACCAATGCGCCAATAGCCATGCGAATGGGCGAGATAAACAATTTAGCGGCTATGTGTAACAATGCACAAATTATTCCTTGCGACGTTAGTAAAAACGAAGACATGGAAAATTTAATTAGCAAATCGGTAGAGATTTTAGGTGGAAAAATCGATTTCATTTTACATTCTGTGGGCATGAGTTTAAATATCCGTAAAGGTAGAACCTATACTGATTTAGATTATAAATTTAGTCATGAAACCTATGATATTAGTTCAATGAGCTTACATAGGTTATTGCAAACTTGTTATAAAATGGAGGCTATTTCTGAATGGGGATCTGTTGTTGCATTAACTTATATAGCAGCACAAAGAGTATTCCCTGATTACAATGAAATGGCTGATGCAAAAGCACTATTAGAATCAATTGCCAGAAGTTTTGGCTACCACTATGGTAAGAAAAGCAAGGTGAGAGTTAATACAATTAGTCAGAGCCCTACCCCTACTACAGCCGGATCTGGCGTTAAGGGATTTGGCGATTTCTTTGATTATGCATCGGCATTATCTCCATTGGGAAATGCAAGTGCAGAAGCTTGTGCAGATTATTGCGTATTAATGTTCTCTGATTTAAGCAGAATGGTAACCATGCAAAACCTCTTCCACGATGGTGGATTTAGCAATACAGGCTTTAGCTATGACGTGTTTAATTTATTAGGTAATAAAGAAAACTAATTCAACTTAGGCTTACATAAAAAAAGCGAAGATTTTCAATCTTCGCTTTTTTTTAAAACTGAAAATTCCTTTTCGTTTCTTTCTTGCTGGTATCCATTTCTTCGTCCACGCTGCTACCGGCAATTTTATGGGCATGTAAGCGCACAAGTATGTATTCTTTATCGAGCATTTCTAGGCGCATTACATTAGCGGCAAATGATAGTAAGCCACGACTTTTATCTACAAAATGTAGGTCGGAAAAATCACGGTTAATGTATTGCTTGTTTTCGTTGGCATCTTGCAATAATTTAAAGGCACTTTCTGTTAGGATATCTCGCAAGGCAATTGCTTTTATCTCATTAGACGAATACCCCAAAAGCCTATTCATTACAGGACTACAAGCTTGTATAGAATAATCTTTTACACGCACAACAAACTCTGCATACGGCGATGAATTTACCACTGAAAAGGAATTTAATGAGGCATTTACAGAAACAAATTTGTATTTATATACCAACCAAAAAATGAGAAAAGTGGTAATAAAACCAATTACAATTATTTTTAGTATTTGAATTACTTTTACATTATCTACACCCAAAAATCCATTGGTTTTCATGCTTACCTGATCGATGGCAAAAAACAAGACTGCGCATACGATTAAATAGAACAAAACAGGCAAAATAGATTTCTTGAGGGCAATATCTTCATACTTTTGTTTTGGATCCATCATAATTATTATTTAAGCTAGGCTTTTCAATACAATAGTAGAAAGAAATATGCATTTTCTATTTAATAAATAACTCAAAACCATAAATTTTTGTGACAGATTGCAGTTTTACGAGATAAATTGCATTATTTTCTATAATTTTAGCATGTAATTGAATATATTCGAAAAGAAAATAGCCCAACCTTTACCGCTATTCATATGCCCTTAACAGAAGAAAACAATTCCATAGGAAGCAATATACTTATTGAAATAAACCAGGAGGGTTTTTGCGTGAAGGCAAACCCTGCCCTGCATGAAATTACCGGATACGCGCTGCAGGAGATTATTGGAAAAAAATTCAAGGATTTTTTAGATATAGAAAAGAGTAAACTGCAAACAGTTGAAAATAAAATTGCTACCAATGATGAAGCAGTAGTAAGTTTTGAATCTGGCTTCAAACATAAATCAGGGAAATATATTTACTTGGTTTGGACCATGTATTGGAACAAACTGCAAAACTCAGTGATTTGCATTGGGAAGCCCCTGATTGGGAATGAACAAAAATTTATAAAAGAAAACAAGGAACTTCAATTACTCAATGCCATCAACGAGTGCATCCAACATAACCATGAGCCTGCCGAGCTATTTGATGGTTTGTGCAAAATAATGGTTAAAACGGGCAAATACCAATTGGCATGGGTTGGTAAATGCAATCAAAGTTACTTAGAAATTTGGTTCAAAGAATCGGAAGTATATATAACTGATGAACAATTTAACCAATCATTGTATATTCAAAAGATGTATGAAGATTGGCAAAAACGGCAAGATGAAACTACTGGAATTGGGATACAATTAGAGGAAACACAAAGCCAGCATTTATTGCCTGGCATGCAATTAAACATTAGAAATTTGCTCTTATTACCAATAGATTTAGGAGAAGAAAAAAAATGGGTGTTTAGCGTTGCCTCATCAGATGACAAGGCATTTGATGCGCATGAGCGTTTGGTAATGGAAAGAATTGCGGCCAATTTAACTTATGCCTTAAAATCGGTTCAGCTTGAAAAGAGCAACCAAAAGAATGAAACTAGCCTCAAAAAATACATCCAAGATTTAACCTTATTAAACGAGATTAACAACCTCATTTTAATAAACAAAGAGGAAGAAAGCTTAATCAAAGAATTCCTAAATATACTAGTAAAAAAAGGCAATTACAAACTTGCTTGGCTTGCCTATTTTGAAAAAAACAAAGAGAAAGCAAACACCATAATTCCAAATTATTTTGCAGGTGAAACCGGTTATGCCTCTAAATTAAGTTATAACCTGAACCAGGATGAGATTCTTCAAGGGCCTGTTGCAACTAATATTTTAACCCAGAAAACTTGCATAGTAAACTCCATGCAGGAAGATATTAATAATACGCAATGGAAAAATTTGGCCCAACAATATAGCATCAATTCTATTATTAGTATTTATATAGATATAGAAGGAACCCAAAAGGCTAGTATTGCAATTTATGCTGGAAACAAAAATGCATTTGACAATAGAGAAGCCATTGTATTAGAAAGATGTGCGCACAATTTAACTTTTGCTATATCTGCTATTCGCAAAAGCAAACAAAGCGTTCAGTTTGGAGAAGAATTAGACCAATCCAAAAAAATCTTAATAGATTACCAATTGGCCTTAGATAGCATAGCTATTATTTCTATTACGGATAGTGAAGGATTAATTACCAAGGTAAATGAGAATTTTGAAAAAACTTTTGGTTTTAAAGCCAACGAAGTTATAGGTACAAAACATAAATTCATTAATTCTGGATTTCATACAAAGTCATTTTGGAAAGAACTTTGGGATACCATTCGATCAGGGAAAATTTGGACAGGTGAAATTAAAAATATTGACAAAATTGGAGAAGAAAAATGGTACGATACAACCATTTATCCGTTTTTAGATAGCAATAATAAACCTTATCAATATTTGGCCATTAGATGGGACATGACCGATAAAAAGGTTATTGATGAAAAGTCCTCCATTGTAAATAGGTTAGTTTCAAATTCGGAGGAAGCAATTTATTCGGTTAATTTGGAAGGACAAATTACCTCATGGAATGATGCGGCTAAAAAGATATTTGGGTATACTCCAGAGGAAGTTATTGGAAAAGATAAGTTTAGTTTAATTGGTAAAAACAAAATTGATGAGGAAAACGAAGTCATTAATAAGGTTTTAAAGGGAGAAATTGTTTCCAATTTAGAAACAGTTAGAATAAACAAACAAGGAAAAACAATACATGTAAACTTAACTGTTTCTCCTTTGCGAGATCAGCAAAATAAAATAATTGGTTATTCAAAAATTGCTAAAGACATTACCCGTACCCGTTTGGCAGAAATTGACGCCCAAATGGCGCATACCGAAAGCCATTTAAGGGAAAGAGAAATGTGGCTCTTAGGTCGATTGTCGAAATTGATCCAAAACGAAACCATGGACGTTAAGGGGATAATTGAAAAACTAATTAAGATGCTTCCATTAGGATGGAAATATTCCGACCAATTATCCTTGAAGCTAATGTACGGTGAATTGGAATTTACAAGTAAAAATTTCATCGTTTCAAAAAACGAATTGATTAGTAAATGCCTTGTTAATGATACAGAAAACTTAAGTATTCAATTATTTTATCCTGATAATTTACGCTTTTTAGAAGACGAAAAATCTCTTTTAGAATTAATTTGCACCTGGCTTGGAGCTATTATAAACACAAAGAATAACAAAGCAATTTTAAACGAAAAAATAAAGGATTTAGACAATTTACATTTGGTTCAAGAAATCCTTAACAAAGAGGATCTAAGTGTATCTCAAATGTTATCTGAAATAGGAAATGTATTTAACCCCGAAAATGAATTAAGTGAAAGTTTGCTACAAATTGTATATGACAATACTTTTTTTCTAGAGAATATAAATCCTAGTTATTCGCTGGTACATACAGATAAATTTGAAACCATTGACCATAAAACGGGTGAAATTAATTACTACCAATTAAACCCGCATTATTTATTGTATTCGGGGGATTTTGCAGCACAAAAATATGTTTACATCAATTTATTGATAGGCAAAATTGAGAATGCAATTAATAGAAGAATTTTAGGCACTAGAAATCAATCTGCCGAAACAAGAATAAAAACCATCATAGAACTTGCAAAAACTGTATTTGTATTATTTGACGAGGATATGAATATACTTTATTCGAGCAAATTTGCAGTGGAAGAAGGCGCAAAGAGATTTGGCGTAAAATTAAACCAAGGGGAGAATTTATTAAACAATGAAGAAACTGAAGCCAAGGCCCATTTCTTAAAAATGATAGAAAAGGTTATGCAAGATGGTGAGTTAATTTTCACTATTGAGAAAACAGATAATTTAAATGAATCAAAGGTTTATGAATTAAATTTAATTAAGTCAATAAATGCAGAAACTGGCAAAGCAGAAATTATAATGATTGCACAAAATATTTCGCATTTGAAACAACGCGAAATTGACGTAAACAATTTGATAAACTTACTCAAAGACTTAAATTTCATTACCTCATTTGAACTGAGTCATGAGTTCCACAAACTTCAATCAATAGCGGAACTAGCCCAAGATTTAGACTTTACAGATAAAGATTTAAAAGAAATATTTTCACATAGCAAAAGCACCTTTAAAAAAGCTGATGCAGCCATAAAGAAATTAGTAGAAAGAATTAACATCCCCTTGCAAGAAGAACTCATTATTGCAGATAGCTTAAAGCGAATTGATAAAATAATCTTAATTGACGAGGATGATATTTCAAGTAAAATAAGTTCACTCATCCTATCCAAATATGTAGACCCTGTTCAAATAATTAGTTTTAATGGCGTAGATGAATCTATTTCCTACCTTAAATCTAAAGGCGACAAGGGAAATGATATTGTTTTACTTGAATTAAATTTATTACGAAAATCGGGTTGGGAATTTTTAGGGCAATATGAACAACAACAGTTAAAATCACCCGTAATTATTTTCGGTTCGAACCTAGACCCAAGTATAAAACAAAAACTATTAAACTTCCCATTTGTAAAGAATTATATTAATAAGCCTTTAAATAAAGAAAGTGCGCAAGCATTAATTTCCAAAGAGGTATTAAATTGGAATTTATCTATTTAATTAAGTAAAATGAATTTAGACCCAAATTATTCGTTCAATAATAACAGATTAAGCGGACAACTTATGTTGATTGGCAAGCTGTTTAATGGACAAAAAATTGGGATGCTGGTTATTGACGAGAATGGTGAAATTATTGATTGTAACAATTACTGCGAGGAAATATTTTTAACTAATAGAAGCAATTTACTGAGAGAATCATTTAGCGATTTATTTTCACTAGAATACAAAGAAATAGCTAAACAAAATCATGTAGAATTTGTAAAATTTCCAAAAAGCAATGAATTTATTGCCGAAGCTACAAATAGCAAAGGCCAAAATTTCAAAGTTATAATTACCTCTGAAATTACTAGTGATTACAAGGGGCATTTATTGCGTATTGCAGGAATAAAAATAATGGATACAAAGCCCGTTTTTCAATTTGACGGCGAAGCAAAAGCACTAAGTGACATTGAAAAAAAGGTTTTGCTTTATGAAAAAATAATTGGTCATACCACAGAAGGAATTATTATAACAGATGCCCCTAAAAATGGCGCTATTCCGGAAATTATTTTCGCAAATAATGCCATGTGTAAAATGACAGGCTATTCTGCTACCGAGATTATAGGAAAACAAATAAACATTTTTAATGGCCCAGAAACAGATTTTACAGACTTGATTAAACTTGGAGATTGCATTCAAGCAGAAACAGCAGGCGAATTTGAAATTATTAATTACAGAAAAAATGGCACAACTTTTTGGAATAGCTTCAAAATAATGCCTGTTTTCAACAATGCTGGAAAATGTATTAATTGGGTAGCAACTGAAGAAGATGTAACAAAGCAAAGAAAACAGAAACTTTTACTAATTGAATCCGAAAACAAATTTAGAAACTTAGTAGAAAATTCACCTGTAGGAATTTATATAATAACAAAAAAAGGTTTTGTTTTTGTAAATGAAAAATTGGCAAATAGCGTAGGATATACTAAAAATGAAATATACCGTTTAGATCATTCAACTTTTATTCATTCTGATGACCTTAATATATTTCAGGAAAGATTAAAGGAAAGGCTTTTAGGAAACAAATTAAATGAAGATTTCGAAGTTAGGGTAATAACCAAAACAGGTGAAATTTTAAACATGGAAACACATGGATCAAAAATAATTTACCAAGGTGAAGCTGCGGTTATTGGAACTGCAATTGATATTACAGAAAAGAAAAAGATTGCTGATAAAATTAGAAAATATTCTCAAGCTATTGAACAAAGCGGGGCCTCTATTGTAATCACCAAACTAACTGGAGAAATTGAATACATTAACCCCGCATTTAGCCTAACTACAGGTTATTCTCCTGAGGAGGTTATAGGCAAAAATCCAAGAATGTTAAAAACCAACTTTACAGAACCAGAAGTTCACAAGACACTTTGGCAAAATCTAATTAATAACAAATCTTGGAATGGTACCTTTTGCAATCAAAAGAAAAATGGCGAACACTATTGGGAACATGCCACCATCTCTCCTATTTTCAATGAAAATGGCGAAAAAACCAATTATGTAGCTGTTAAGGAAGACATTACCAAACGAATTATACTGGAACAAGAAAAAGAAAAACTTATTTATGAGATTTCTGTTAATTACGAAGAGTTGAAGCAATTTTCATTTTTTATTACCCATAATTTACGTGCGCCATTAACTAATTTAATGGGCATTATTGATTTGGCCGATA
>CANFHJ010000057.1 GCA_947446605.1 Bacteroidota bacterium
ACTCAAAAGATTTTGCTCATTTTACCTATGCCAGAAAATTCTTTATGCCAGATGCCTATACCGTTAAGTTGAGCAAGGACAAAGAAATAAAAGGTGATTCTTTACACTTTAATATTGATGTAATTCCAGATGCATTTCCTGCTATTCAAATGGAAGAGCAGAAAGATTCTATCAATGGGAAATTTATTTATTTTGGCGGTGAAGCCAGCGACGATCATGGTTTGAGTAAATTGAGTTTCAATTATCGTTTTATTAAAGCAAGCGCAAAGCAGAAAACAGATAAAGGTATTCAAGTGCAAAACTTGCCCATTGTTAGCGACAAAAATTCAAACATCAACCATGTTTTTAATTTGTATGAAATTGATTTTGCCCAAGGAGATGAGTTGGAATACTTTTTTGAAATATGGGACAATGATGGGGTGCATGGACCAAAGAGTACCCGTAGTAAAATATTTGCCGTAAAGGCGCCAGATAAAGCGCAAATAAAGGAAGAGGCGTCTGCCAATAGCAAAGCGCTGGAAGAGAAAATGGAGGCCACGCTCAAAGAATCCAAGGAGCTGGCAAAGGAGTTAAAAGACATTCAGAAAAAACTAAAATCGCAACAACCACTAACTTGGGAAGAAAAGAAAAAGTTAGAAAATATTTCGCAACGCCAGAAAGATTTGGCGCAAAAAATGGAGGAGCTGCAAAAAGATTTTAAAGTTAAAAATCAAAAAGAACAAGCGTTTAAGGAGGAGGATAAGCGTATTGTTGAGAAGCAAAAAGAGTTGCAAAAAATGTATGAAGAATTGCTTACCGACGACATGAAAAAGTTGGTGAAGCAAATGGAAGAAATGATGAAGGTGCAAAACAAAGACCTCATTAAAAAGGAACTCGATAAGATGGAAATGAACAACAAAGATGTGGAGAAGGAACTCGACAGAATGTTGGAAATGTATAAGAATTTGGAAGTGGAAAAGAAGATGGAGGAAGTGAAGAAAAATTTAGATGATTTAGCCCAAAAACAAAAGGAC
This sequence comes from Bacteroidota bacterium, assembly GCA_947446605.1. GTDB lineage: Bacteria > Bacteroidota > Bacteroidia > UKL13-3 > UKL13-3 > B1. The sequence goes on from CANFHJ010000057.1 coordinate 1,014, forward strand.
CTTGCCAAAGAAACGGAAGATAAATCTAGCAATAAGGAAGCGCTTAAACAGAAGCAGGACGAGCTAAGTAAGGATTTTAAAGACCTGCAAAAAGACTTGCAAGATTTAGCTAAAAAGAACCAAGAATTGGAAACGCCAAAAGAGCTGGTGGATACCAAAGAACAAGAAAAAAAGATTGCAGATAAAATGCAAAACAGCAGTGAGGAATTGCAAAAAGGAAATAACAAGAAAAGTTCCAAAGAACAGCAGGAAGCTGCTGACGAAATGGAGCAAATGAGTCAGAAAATGCAAGACCAACAAGAAAAAGAAGAGGAAGAAAAGGCGGAGGTAGATGAAAAGGCTTTGCGTGAAATTTTAGAGAACTTGATTCAGCTGAGTAAAGACCAAGAAAATTTGATGACACAAATGCAAAGTATCAATGGATACAATCCGCAATTTGTGAAATTGGCACAAGAGCAAAAGGTATTGAAAGACAATGCCAAAATGATTGAAGATAGCCTTTTGGCTTTGAGTAAAAATGTTCCCGAAATTAAGGCTTTTGTAAACAGGGAAGTTACTAAAATGAACAAGCATTTAGAAAATGCTAATACCAATTATGCTACCCGAAATACCCAAGAAATAAGGGTTCAGCAGCAATATGCTATGACGCGTATGAACAATTTGGGCGTAATGTTAAGCGATGCCTTGCAGCAATTACAGCAACAAATGCAAGAAAAGAAACAAGGCAAAAGCAAGGGCAGCAAAGGTAAACCACAGAAAAAGCCTGGAAGTGGAAAATCGAGCATGAGTCAGTTGAAGAAAATGCAGGAGGAAATGAACAAGCAAATGCGCGAGGGGATGAACAAAAATGGTACAGGTGAAAAAGGAAAAGCTGGCAGCGAACAATTTGCACGTATGGCCGCGCAACAAATGGCGATAAGACAACAAATGCAAAAAATGCTGAGCCAAATGGATGCAATTGAAAAAGAAAAATTAGGTGGCGGAAAGCAATTGGGTGATTTGCAAAAACTGATGGAAGAAACAGAAAAAGATTTGGTAAATAAACGTCTTACCCAAGAAACTTTGATGCGCCAACAAGAAATTTTAACGCGTTTATTGGAGCACGAAAAAGCAGAGAAAAAGCAAGAGGAAGAACAAACAAGGGAAGCAACGCAAGGGAAAGAAATTCCTAAACCCAGTCCAAAATATTTAGAACAATTTAAGCGTAAAACACGCAACAATACCGAGCTTTTAGAAATGTTGCCTCTTGAATTGCAGCCTTATTACAAAGAAAAAGCCAAGGAGTATTTAGAGAAGGAGTAAGACCTATAAACCTGAATCATCTTTTTTGAAATGCGGAAATGCATATTCAACCTTTGTTAAAAAAAGGCCGTGTGCGGGAACACTTGCGCCGGCCTCACTGCGGTTTTTGCTTTCCAATATTTTTTGAAAATCTGTTAAGTTCAATTTTCCTTTTCCTATTTCCAATAAAGTACCTACAATAGCCCTCACCATATTGCGTAAAAAGCGGTCGGCCCTAATGGTAAATACCAATTGCTCCTTTTCTTTCCATTCCCATTTGGCATAACTAATGTTGCAATTAAATGTTTTTACATCGGTATGTACTTTGCTAAAGCATTCAAAATCGGTATAACTTAGCAGTAATGCTGCTGCCTCATTCATAGCCAACACATCCAGTTCTTTGGTATATAAAAAGCTTAATTCATTGTAAAATGGGGTAGGTTTTGTGGCGATCCAATACTCGTATTCGCGCAATTTGGCATCGAACCTGGCATGCAAATTTGCTGCTACTGGAAAAACAGCATGTACCACAATGTCTTTGGGCAAAATGCCATTGAGTTTATAAGCCAAAGCAGCGGTATCTATTTCAGCTTCACTTTCAAAATGCGCAAAATAGTCTTTCGCATGCACGCCGGTGTCGGTTCGGCCACAACCAATAATTTCTATGGGTTCTTTTAAGAGGATGGTAAATTTATTTTCTAGTTCGCCCTGAACGCTATGTGCATTTGGCTGTTTTTGCCAGCCATGGTATAATTTACCATTGTAAGCTAATTGAATGAAATAACGCATACGAGAATGAGAAATAGCGGCATGTTTTTTTCTAAATTGAAATGCCGCAGGATGCGAAAATAAGGAAATTAATTTTCTAGTGTCAATTTCATCAGCTCAAAAGTTTTTTGAGCGGCCATTTGTTCTGCTTTTTTCTTAGAAGTATGTTGCGCATTGCCTTTTTCTTCACCGGCAAATTTTACGGTGATTTGGTAAATTTTATTTTTACCATCTAAGGTTTCCAACACTTCAAAATCAATAGGTTTATTGTTTTTCTGCGCGTACTCTATTAAACGGCCTTTGTAATTGGTTTCTGTAAATTGGAGCTTATCTACATCTATATGAAAACGCAAAAGGTTATCGATGATAAATTTTTTGCAGCCTTCAAAACCAGCATCCAAAAATATTGCACCAATGAAGGCTTCCAAGGCATTCCCAAAAATGCTATTCCGCAAATTGATGTTTTGCATAGCCTTGCGATCATACTCCACCAATAGGTTCAAATGAATTTTTATAGCTAATTCATTTAAACTTTCCCTGCTAACAATTTTAGAACGCAATTGGGTAAGAAAGCCTTCGTCTTTGAAAGGATATTTTTTAAAGAGAAATTCTGCAACAATAGCGTTCAGCATGGCATCGCCTAGATATTCTAAGCGCTCATTGCTGTCTTTGTAGCCATTGTGGTGAATGGTTCTAGAAACGGAATGGTGGCGCAAAGCCTGCTCATAAGCAATTAATCCATTGGGCATATAGCCTGTAATGGATTTTATCTTTCGTGCTAATGCGCGTTGCTCCGCGTTGCGCGGCTTAAGGAGTGTTAGGATTTTTCTGAACAAAATTATTCAGCAAATTTTTTCACAATCACCGAAGCGTTGTGACCACCAAAACCAAAGGTGTTACTGATAGCTGCATTTACTTCGCGGTGTTGCGCCTTGTTAAAGGTTAGGTTCAAAGCTGGATCAAAAGCAGGGTCATCAGTAAAATGGTTGATGGTAGGAGGAACGATACCTTTGTGCAATGCCAAAATACAGGCAATTGTTTCAACAGCACCGGCACCACCTAATAAATGACCAGTCATAGATTTGGTAGAACTGATGTTCATTTTATAGGCATGGTCGCCAAAAACAGACATGATTGCCTTTATTTCTTGCGGATCTCCCAACGGCGTAGAAGTACCATGTACATTCACATAGTCAATATCTTCGGGTTTCATACCAGCATCTTCCAAGGCATACTTCATTACATTGGTAGCTCCCAAACCTTCAGGATGTGGGGCTGTCATGTGGTAAGCATCTGCCGAAAGGCCGCAACCCATTATTTCGCAGTAAATTTTTGCACCACGCGCTTTGGCATGTTCGTATTCTTCTAGGATCAATGCACCAGCACCTTCTCCTAATACAAAGCCATCACGGTCGAGATCGAAAGGTCTTGAAGCAGTTGCAGGATCGTCGTTTCTTTCGCTCAAAGCTTTCATGGCATTGAAACCACCAATGGCGGCCTCATTAACACATGCTTCCGAACCACCAGTTACAATCACATCTGCTTTGTTTAAACGGATATAATTAAAAGCGTCGGCAATAGCGTTTGAAGAAGATGCACAAGCGGCAACTGTTACAAAATTTGGTCCACGGTATCCATGACGGATAGAGACCATACCCGCAGAAATATCCCCAATCATCATGGGAATAAAGAATGGGCTAAATCTAGGCGTACCATCACCTTTGGCGAATTCGCGCACCTCATGTAAAAACGTATGAAGTCCGCCAATACCTGTTCCCCAAATAACGCCTACGCGGTCTTTGTTTAAGGTATCGTTGAAAGCTGCATCTTTAATCGCTTCATCAGTTGACACAATGGCAAACTGGGTGAAACGGTCCATGCGACGGGCTTCTTTTCTGTCAATAAATTGGGTGGGGTCGAAATTCTTAACTTCGCAAGAAAATTTGGTTTTAAACTTGGATGTATCAAATTGGGTAGTGAGCGCGCAGCCACTAACCCCATTTGATAATCCATCCCAATAGTCTTGTAAGGTGTTTCCGATTGGCGTAATAGCACCTAGGCCTGTTACTACAACTCTGCGGGAAAGCATTAGTGATTAATAAATTAACCTTTTACGTTTTGCTCGATGTAGGAAACAGCTTGTCCAACGGTGCCAATCTTTTCAGCTTGGTCGTCTGGAATAGCAATGTTGAATTCTTTTTCAAATTCCATGATTAACTCAACGGTATCCAATGAATCGGCACCTAAGTCGTTCGTAAAACTTGCATCATCGTTGATTTCACTTTCTTCAACGCCAAGTTTGTCCATAATGATGGTCTTAACTCTTCCTTTGATATCTGACATTTTCTTAAGATTTAATAGGTTGCAAATAAACTACTTTTTGTAAATAAAAACCAAGTTTTCCTGTAATCGCTTCATTTATATACTGTTTTTTTGATTTTTGATATTAAAAAATTGATTTTTCGAGCAATTTTAAGGCAAAATACCTTACTTTGTGTGCTTGAAAAAACTTCAATTAGAGGTAGAAGAAGATTTAGCATTCTTGCTATTTGGCTTTGTTTCAGGACATAAGGCAAGCAAACTTTGCTTTTTCCTGAACCAAACGGCTTCTTTTGAGTTTGAAAGGGTGGCAGATCTCAAATTGCCTGATTTTAATCCCAAATCTGAGACAAGTTTTTCAAAATTTGCTTTTCACGACGAAGAAAACCATTTGGATTTCTATTTAATAGCCAATAAAGAGTTTAGTTTTACCCTTATTCCTGAACTTATTCGCTTTGATTATCTTTTAATTATAAGAGGAGGACTAGAATTTTTTGACGCTGGGGCTTTTTCCCGTGAAGGAATGAAAATCAATGGTGTTCAGCTAATTGCACCTATTGAGGCAGAAAAAATAAAAACAAAAATTAGTTGGATTATTTAAGATTATGAGCGAATTACAATTTAACCGAACAAAAATTATTGCCACTATCGGTCCGGCAACCAGCAGCTACGAAAATTTAAAGGCTATTGTAAAAGAGGGAGTAGATGTATGCAGACTTAACTTTTCTCATGGTGCATATGAAGACCACCAAAAGGTAATTGACAATATTAACAAGCTGAACGAGGAATTAGGCACCCATGTGGCCATGTTATTGGATTTGCAAGGTCCAAAATTGCGCGTAGGTGAAATGGAAAACGGCAAAATAGAGCTCAAAACAGGTGCTATTTTAGAAGTAACTACCGAAAAATGTATCGGTTCGGCCGAAAGAATTTATGTAAACTTTGAAAACCTACCTAAAGATGTAAATAAAGGTGAACGCATTTTATTAGATGATGGTAAGCTAGAATTACGCGTATTAGATACCAATAAAAAGAACCTCATTAAAACTGAGGTAATTGTAGGTGGCTTCCTTACCAATAAAAAAGGGTTTAATTTACCCAATACCAAAATGTCTATTCCTAGCATGACGCAAAAGGACCTCGACGATTTGAAATTTGGTTTGGAACAAAAAGTAGAATGGGTGGCCTTGAGTTTTGTGAGAAATGCTGATGACGTTATTTTTATAAAAAACATTATTGATCTCAATGAATGGAAACCGCGTGTGGTTGCCAAAATTGAAAAACCAGAAGCCATTGTAAATATTGATAGAATTATTCAAGTTTCGGATGGCATTATGGTTGCGCGTGGCGATTTGGGTGTAGAAATGCCCATGGAAGAGGTGCCAGTCTTGCAAAAAATGATTGTTAAAAAATGTATTGAAGCGTCTAAACCGGTAATAATTGCAACCCAAATGATGGAAAGCATGATTACCAGTCCGGTGCCAACCCGCGCCGAAGTGAATGATGTGGCCAATGCCGTAATGGATGGCGCAGATGCCGTTATGTTAAGTGCCGAAACTTCTGTGGGTGCCTTTCCAGAATTGTGTGTGCGTGCCATGCAAAAAACAATTGCCCAAGTTGAACAAAAAACCAACGCACCTTATTTTAAAGGTAAACGTCCTGATGAAATTTCTCCCACTTTTATTTCGGATGAAATATTATTTACTGCCGTGCGTATTTCTGATCACTTAAAAGCAAAAGCGGTTGTGGGTATGACTTTCTCTGGTTATTCTGCTTATCGTTTATCTAGCTACAGACCAAAGGCAGCCATTTTTATTTTTACTACCAATCCACGTTTGTTAAAAACCATGAGCTTGGTTTGGGGTGTTAGAGGTTTCTTGTACCGTGGTTTTGAGAGTACAGATCAATCTATCCAAGATATTAACGACCAACTACAAGAAATGGGTTATTTAAAATCAGGAGATGTGGTAATCAATACGGCCAGTATGCCTATTACAGAAAGATCGAGAACCAATGCCATTAAGATTAGTGAAATAAAATAATTTGTAAACAAATAATTCTGCTTGCATGAAAAATAAATTCTTGTTTTTAAGTTTAGTGATGGCACTTTTAGTTGCCTGTACCAAAACAGATACGGGTAATAGCAATAATAATGGAAATACCATTGTTACCATTGATAGCTCTGAGTTTAATGGAAGACTTTATGTTGAAACATTTGATTATACTTTAGGCACAAAAATTTCTGGTGCCGATGTGTTTTTATATACCAATTATGAAGACATTAACCGTGGTATTTATTTGTTTTATCAAAAGGGAAATACCGCTGGAGAGGCAGATTTTGGCTACTTGTTACAAGGCAATTATTATTTGGTTTCAAAAACCTTATTAAAGGCAGATACCAGTTTGGTACAAGTGCTTAGTAAACGAACCATTCATAGAAATGTGTATTTAAGATGAGCGTAGCACCCATAGAAAATAAATTGGCCAATTCGGGTTTAATTACCCTCAATTTGGAAGATTATTTTGATGCCGCCGAAAGGGTTTTATTTGACATTAAACCTTGGTTGTTTAGGGAGCTTATTTTAAAAGAAAAAGATTTTAAAGATTTTGTAAAGGCACATGATTGGGCCCAATACAATGGAAAAATTGTAAGTTTTTTTTGCAGTGCAGATGCTATTGTTCCCGTTTGGGCTTATATGCTTTTAGGAGTTGCCGTGCAGCCATTTGCCAAGCGTTATTTTTTCGGTTCGAACCAAGAAACAGAAAGTATTTTGTTTCAAGAAGCATTGGCTAAAATAGATTTTACTGCCTACCAAGACCAACGCATTATTGTGAAAGGATGCGGCGAAATACCTATTCCTACAAGTGCTTACCTTGAAATTACAGCAAAACTTTTGCCGTATGCAAAAAGCATTATGTATGGTGAGGCCTGCAGCAATGTGCCTATTTTTAAACGAAAATAAATATGGGTATTTGTCATTTCTTAACGGCATAATTAAATTACTTTTGCCCCGCTCCATCAATTGTATGTTGGGCAAATTATTTATCCAATTTATATGGAAACAGCAGTAAAAATCAAACTCAGTCCTATAACCAATTTATCGGATGCACGCTTTGCGGCAGCAGAGGGAATTACCTATATGGGCTTTTGTTTTGATCCAAGTTCGGCAGATTTTTTATTGCCCATTAAAGCCAAGGAAATTATAGATTGGACAACAGGTTCATTAACAGTGGGAGAATTTGGCGAACAAGATTTGCAAGAGATTTCGGAGCTCAGTGAATTGTTGCAATTGGAAGTGGTTTTAATAAAAAATGCGATACCCGCGAAAGACCTTTCTCAAATTGGAAAACCCATCATAAAAAGTTTGGATATTGACAAAATGGAGGCAGTTGAATTGGCCAATACCTTGTGTGCTTATGCGCCCTATGCAGACGCTTTTCAATTAAATGGAAGCCTTGCCATTGCAGCTAGAGCCGACGAATTAAAAGAGATCTGTTTGCAATACAAAATTATTTGGAATTTGCCTTTTAATCTTTCCAGCGTTCCAGAAGTAATTGCACAATTTAATCCATACGCCATTTGCCTTTTGGCCGGTTCGGAAGAAAAAACGGGTATGAAAGAGTACGAAGAATTGTATGCACTTTTGGATGTAATTGCAGCTAAATAATAGTGCTTATTGGCACTCCTTTCTTACCAATTCAATAAAGCGATCTACTTCTTGTGTATTGTTGTAAATATGGGTGGAAACACGCACAGAATTGAGCCCATTTTCTTGCACCATTCTAATGCGCACTTTGGCATCGGCACATTTGCCATAGAATTTGCTAAAATCAAAGCCCTTAATTCTAAAGCCATTAACCGCGCAGCGTGAGCGTTCTTCTGTAGGGGTAATTAATTCTATTTTTTCTCCTAAGGAAAGCAATTGGTCTTGGGTATATTTCCCCAAATAACTTATTCTATTGTGGATGTTTTTTAGTCCAATGGTTTCAATAAAATCTATGGCGGCATCTACACCTTTATAAAGGCCTAAATTTTGCGTACCACCATAATACCTGTGGGCAGAATCTGCGTATGTTCCTGTTGCAATTGGCACACTGGCCATATTCCATTTGCCATTATCACTTCCACCTCCAACAAAATAAGTTTGTAAAGTACTTTGAAAATCTTTGCGCACATAAAGGAATCCTGTGCCTTTTGGCCCAAGCATCCATTTGTGGCTGCAGCTGGCATAGGCATCACAGCCCATATCGTGGAGGTCTATTTTTAATTGACCAGGGCCATGGGCGCCATCAATAAAAGCAAAAATATTATTTGCTTTGGCCCAAGTGCAAATTTCTTTTACGGGTAAAATTTGTCCTTGTGTGCAAGGAATATGCGGCACGGCAATTGCCCGTGTTTTTTTTGTATAGAGTGCTTTTATTCTATTGAGGGTTATTTCTGCTGTAGCGGCAGGTGTAAAAACTTTTACCACAATGCCATGTAGCATTTGACGGTTGAGCCAAGGAAAGGCATTTCCAACATGCTCGTGCGTGGTCATAATAACTTCATCGCCTTTTTTAAGAGGCAATCCCCAACAAACAATATTTATGCCATCGGTAACATTATGGGTGAGGGCAATTTCATTTTCATTGGCACCAACAAATTTGGCCAATTTAGCCGAGGTAGCTTCCCAGCCGCCATAGTTGCCAAATTGATCGCCATCCATCATGCCTTTTCTAACGGCTTCAATAACGGGGTAGGGAGAGGGGCCCATGGTGCCATTGTTGAGGTAGGCCCAGTCTTTGGTTAAAGGGAATTGTTGCCGAACCAATTGCCAATAGGTTTCATCTGTTGGCAATATTTCACCACTTATATTTGGCAAGGGGCTGGCTTGGATACTTTCCATTAAGTTAGGAACGGCCATAGCGCCCAGCAATGCCGCCGAACCCTGCTTGATAAAATTTCTTCTGTTTGCACTCATATACCTGTTATTTTAATACAAGTTAAGGATTGTATGTTATACAAACAAAAATTTTCTAGAAGGCTTTTCAACCTTATCTTTTTTTATTTTAATAAATAGTCGCTTGGATTTTGGTAAGCGTGAATAACGGCAAGTATTACAATTTGCTGTTTAGATTCCTCAACAAGGTAGTGAATATGATATGGAAATTGTTTTAACAGCAAGGTTCTAACGCCATTGTATTTAATTTGAAAACTGAGAGGAGAACTTGCTATGTATGTTTTAGCCTCGCGCAGGCGGAACAAAAATTGTTTTGCTAGTTGCGGATTAATGCTTTTATAAAAATCAGTTGCATTAATAATATCAATTCTTACTTCAGGCCTATTTAGGATAGAAAATTTCATAGTGAATTTTCAATATCATCAATGGTTTTATCAAAATCAACAATTTCGGTAGTGTTTTTGTAATAGTCGCTCATGCGTTCATTAATAATATTTTTTTGCCATGTAGCAAGTTCACCTATGTTTTCTATTTCTTCAATTTGCAAATCGCTGTATTTGGTTTTAAGTGTTTGCCAATCCTCAATAGGAATAAAAACACCAGTAGTGTTACCCCTGATATCATGAATAAATTGAAGTGTCATGGTTTTAAATTAAATTTTTGGAAATTTGTTTTTTGCAGGATTTTTTTGGAATTAAAGAATGAACTACTTTAAGACTTAAATTAATTCATTATACAATTATAAGTTCCTTAATCGATAAATTAAAATGGTAAAAAGCGAATTACAAGATTTTTGTCGTTGGTATTTGGTTCATTTTTTAAGACCTTATTTCACTTAAAACCTATAAATTCGTTGGCGCATTTTTACATTGCAAATGAAAGATACATACCAGGTAATTGGCTTAATGAGTGGAAGCTCTATGGATGGGGTAGATTTGGCATGCTGTGTATTTAATTGGCAAGGCGCCAATTGGGCTTATGAAATCCGTTGTGCCGAAACAATTCCCTATAGCGATATGTGGTTGGCGCGTTTGCAAGATTTACCCCAACAAAGCATGGAAGTTTTACCTAAAACAAATGCTTTTTATGGGCGTTATTTGGGGCAATTAATCAATCAATTTATTGCAAAAAATAAACTTCATGTAGATTTGATTGCCTCGCATGGCCATACCATTTTTCACCAACCTGAATCCGGGTTTACCCTTCAAATTGGAGATGGTGCGGCCATTGCTGCAGAAACAAATTTGCCAGTGGTGAGTGATTTTAGAAATATGGACATTGCCCTTGGAGGGCAAGGCGCACCATTGGTTCCTATAGGAGATCAATTGCTATTTGCTGAATACGATGCCTGTCTGAACCTAGGAGGCATTTCTAATATTTCCATCACGCAAAATGGAAAAACATTGGCCTTTGATATTTCACCTTGTAACAGCATATTAAATACCATGGCCAATCAGTTGGGTCGAGCCTACGACGATAGCGGGAAAATGGCAGCAAGTGGCGCTTGCCAGGTAGCTCTGTTGGAAGCGCTCAATCAATTGCCTTATTACCAAAAAGAGGGTGCAAAATCTTTGGGCAGGGAGTGGATCCAGGCAGAATTTTGGCCAGTGCTCAAAAATTTTTCTTCACTAAATGAAATAGATATTTTGGCCACTTTCTCGCAACATATTGCCATGCAAATTGCGGCATGCCTTAACCAATATACTATTAGCAGCGTTTTGGTAACGGGTGGAGGAGCTTTCAACACCTTTTTAATGCAACAAATTCAAGAAAAAACGAAGGTAAAATTGGTGATTCCAAAAACAGAATTGGTTCAATATAAAGAGGCGCTTATCTTTGCCTTCCTTGGTTTGCAAAGGTTAGGCAATGAAATAAATGTACTTGCTTCAGTTACAGGTGCTAAAAGAGATCATGTGTCGGGCGCACTTCATGGAAATTTTGCCTCCTTACTTTAAAAGAATAATAAGATTATATGCAATTAGAGAAATTAATTAAAAAATACGAAGACAAACAACCTGAAATTGTATTTGAATGGAAAGACACCGAAACAGAAGCGGAAGGTTGGATTGTTATAAATTCATTGCGTGGCGGCGCTGCAGGTGGTGGCACACGTATGCGCAAGGGTTTAAACAAGCATGAAGTTACTTCTTTGGCTAAAACCATGGAAATAAAATTTACAGTGGCTGGTCCTGCCATTGGTGGTGCTAAATCTGGTATTAATTTTGATCCGACTGATCCTAGAAAAAAAGGTGTTTTGGAGCGCTGGTACAAAGCTGTTTATCCAATTCTTAAAAACTATTATGGAACTGGTGGCGATTTAAACGTAGATGAAATACATGAGGTAATTCCAATTACTGAAAAGTTGGGTTTATTGCATCCGCAAGAGGGGGTGGTGAATGGCCATTTTCAAGTGGATGAAAACCAAAAACACTTGCGCATTGATAATCTAAGAATAGGTGTTTCTAAGGTATTAAATGATGAGCGTTTTACGCCAGAAGTAGCGCGCAATTATTTAGTGGCCGATATGATTACAGGTTTTGGCGTTGCCGAAGCGGTTCGTCATTATTACAGCATTTGGGGTGGAAATGTTAATTTTAAACGTGCCATTATTCAAGGCTGGGGTAATGTAGGTGCAGCAGCAGCGTATTACTTAAGTTTATATGGTGTAATTATTGTTGGAATTATTGACCGCAATGGCGGTGTATTAAAGCCTACAGGCTTTACCAAGGAAGAAATAAAAGACATGTTTTTGAGCAAGCAAGGAAATACTTTGGTGCATCCAGATATGATGTCTTATGAAGAAATTAATGAGAAAATTTGGGAAGTAGGGGCAGAAATATTTGTGCCTGCCGCCGCCTCAAGGTTGGTTACCCAAGACAATATTGATAAAATGCGCGCCAACGATTTAGAAGTAATTAGTTGTGGTGCCAATGTGCCGTTTGCAGATCAAGAAATTTTCTTAGGACCCATTGCAAATTATACAGATGACCATGTAGCCATTATTCCAGATTATATTGCCAATTGCGGCATGGCACGTGTATTTGCCTATTGCATGAGCAATGATGAAGTAGAATTAACTGACGAAGCGATTTTTAAAGATACTTCAAAAACCATTTG
>CANFHJ010000058.1 GCA_947446605.1 Bacteroidota bacterium
CCCTGGGGGGGGTGCTTCAAAACAACATAAGCCTATTGTCTTGCGCTTCGCTTCAGCCAATGGGCTTTTTTGCGCCTTCGCCCTTTTGAAACTCCGCGGAGCTACGTTGGATGTTTGGGTTAGCTCCTTCGTCGCAGATCCCTGGGGGGTGCTTCAAAACAACATAAGCCTATTGTCTTGCGCTTCGCTTCAGCCAATGGGCTTTTTTGCGCCTTCGCCCTTTTGAAACTCCGCGGAGCTACGTTTCAACGTGCGCTTGCGCAAAAAAGCCCGATTTAGCAGAGCTAAATCAGGCTTTTTTTGTTTTGGCGGAGAGTGAGGGATTCGAACCCCCGGACCTGTTACAGTCAACAGTTTTCAAGACTGCCGCGTTCGACCACTCTGCCAACTCTCCGGTGCGAAAATAGGGTTCTGTTCCATTTATGCCAAATTTTAAAATAAAAAATCCCCGTAAACCTTCGTTTACGGGGATTTTTTATTGAGAATCAGCTTACTTATTCTACAATTATTTTGTGGGTGAGGCTAGAATTACCCATTTTTAGGTTCACTAAATAGATACCAGCCTTTAAATTAAAGGCATTTTTTTCTACCAATAGGTTCTGTGCTCCCGCATTTTGTATGCCACTAAACACCGTTCCAATTTCTTTACCCATGATATCGAATAATTTAACTTCTACCATTTCGCTGTTTACCAAATTATAAGTTAAGCTGGTACTTACGTTAAACGGATTTGGTTGTGCCTTAAACTGAATGGCATCTGCCAAAGCAATTTGGCTCAAGCCTGTTGTTAAGCCCAAATGAACATTGTCTAAATAGAAATTATTACCACCTGCATATTTGAAATCAATTTTAAAACGTGCACTTGCACTATTAGGCATTTTAGCTCCACTAATGGTTACTGTTTTCCATTTGCTTTGGTCTGCAGGTACAAAATCAATTGTACTTGCTAAAACAGCTGAATTGCCTGTTCCAATGGTAGAAATATTGGTAGCATCGCTAACAGTTTCTCTTAAAATCCAAGTTTTGCCACAATCTACAGAGGTATAAACTTTAATTTCTTCTTGCGTTCTTCCGCCACCAACCGTTGCAGATAAGGTTGCTTGCGCCATGGCATAGTTAAATGAGAAATAACCATTGGTAATGCCAGCAAAATTAAAGGTTGGCGAAATCAATGAACTAATGCTTCCCACAGAATTCAATTGGTTAAAAGGATCTTGTGAATAACGCATGCTCGCATTTTGATTGTAGGAAATAGCAAAACGTTGAAATTTGTTAGCATCGTTTTCATACGCAAATGTCCAACCTTTTTGCTCGTAATTATTTTGGTACCACCAGTCTGCAGTATAGTATCCTTGCGCCATATCGCTGGTTGCAGGCAATACTTTTACATATTTGTTAAAGGTTATGGTATTTGTTCCAGTTGGGCCAGTTACTTTTAAAGTTACATCAAATAAACCTGGATTGTCATATTGAATCAATGGGGGAGTTTTACCTGTGAAAGTAGATGGTGTTCCACCGTCAAATGTCCACTCGTATGTGGTAATGGTTGCGCCATAAGAATAATCTAAGAACTGAACTTTGTTACCCGCACATGCCAATGGCGATTGTGAGTTAAATGCAGCAATAGGAGGACAAGTTGCGGGTCCTGTGCCGTCCACACCTGTAAAAGCTAAGTTTTCTGGTTGCCATAAGGTAACACGGAAATTTTCTAATACAGTATGCATACGTGCTTTTTGCTCTAAAGTAAACATGTTACTTGCACAAGTACCATCAAAATAATCCATGTAATTTTCTTGCATATCTGGAAAATCAGGCTTATCGTTAGAACAAGTATTGTATTTCTTATCTCCACATTTGTTGCGCAAAGGCTCGGTTGAAGTTGGGTTAAAATAGGTAGGAGGGGTATCCATTACACCATCTCCATCTAAACCACAACTATCTGTAGCAATTTGAAAAGGGTGGTATAAACCCAACCAATGGCCAGATTCGTGTGTTGCTGTAGCATCGTTTACACCAAAGTAGGTAGACATTAACATTACACCATCTGTAGAAGCACCACCACCAAAACCAAACGGGAATTGCGCATAACCTGCAATACCAATGGTATTACCTTTGTTAATTTGTTTTACAACCCACATGTTAAAATAACGTTTGGTATCCCAAACACTGGTTTTCTTTAATTCGTCGTTACCCTTGTTTGTTAAAGGCGTATAAACCCTAACAATACCATTGGTACAGTTGCCTTGAGGATCTTTTTTTGCTAACCTAAATTCAATTTCAGCATCTGCTGCCAAACCTTTGAAATCGTAGTAAGCAGAATCGCCGCTAGGACTAACAAACCAAGCTTTTCTTCTGTAAGTGCTGTCAGCGTTTAAGTTTCTGAAGCTCTTATTTAAAAAGTTTATTTCATTTTGAACCTGAATTTCGCTAATGTTTTCACTTCCATTGGCATGGAAAATGTGAACTACCACTGGGATAATATATTTTGCACCGCTCTTTTTGCTACCTGCTGGTACTTTAAAATCATTCGGATTGTAATTCTGCATCAAGGTTTTTAAATCGGCCTCAAATTTTTCTTTTGCCAATTTGGTTGCAGGCTGATCTTGAATTTGCTTAGCCAAGTTTTCATCGGTACCACACGCTTGGTTTTTTACCTGTGCATTGGCAAATAATCCAGCAAAAACAATTGCTCCAATCAGTACTAATCTTTTCATAAGTATATGCTATTTTCTATTTTTTTTATTTGTCGGTTCGAACCGAAACCTTTAAAATTTAAGCAAGCCATGCCTCCTTCTATGTGGGTTTCGGTGAGCAAAATAATAATTTATTTATATAAGTCAATCCAATATTTGTATAGGTTGCGTAAACTTAGTCTCTTTTTTGTTCCCAAACTTCCATTTCGCTCATTTTTCTTCCCTCAATTTTAAAACGTACCGCTGTGTTAACTTTCTGAAAACCATGCTGACCGCAAGCGCCAGGGTTAATATACATCCAATTATTGATGGGGTCGCGCATAATTCTTAAAATATGTGAATGTCCGCATACCATCAGGTCAATTTTTTGGTTTTTCATTATTTTTCTAAACCCAGGCGAATACCTTCCAGGATATCCACCAATATGCAACATCATTACTTTTAAGTCTTCTACCTGAAAATAATTGATATCAGGACAAACAGACCTAATATCTTGCCCGTCAATATTGCCATAAACGCCCCTCAAGGGTTTAAACGCCTCCAATTGTTTAACCAAATCAAAATTTCCCCAATCGCCGGCATGCCAAATTTCATCCACATCCTTAAAGAAATCAAAAAGAGTTGGGTTTAAATAACCATGTGTATCACTTAAAATGCCAATCCTTTTCATATATAATTCTTTATTTTGTTGTTTATTTGAGGCATGAACATAGACCTAACGCTTTTGATCATCGTTCTGACTGCAATTTTAAGCATTCAGGCTTTTAACAATCCACAATTGATGAACAAGCTTATTTTTAATCCGTATGCCATTCATCACCAGAAGCAATGGTATCGGTTTATAAGTTCAGGGTTTTTGCATGCAGATTGGATTCATTTGGGTATAAATATGTTTGTTTTATACAGCTTCGGTAATGCCGTTCAATATTATTATACCGCATTTTTTGGAAGCGCTGGAAATTGGATGTTTGCTTTGCTTTATGTGAGTGGCATTTTTGCAGCAAATGCTACAACGTTTTATAAGAATTTCAATAATCCATACTACAATGCCTTAGGTGCTTCTGGTGCTGTATCTGCGGTGGTTTTCACTTCTATTTTGTTTCAACCTTTAACAAAAATTTACCTGTATGGAATTATTGGAATTCCAGGATTTATTGCTGGAATAATGTACCTCGCCTACTCGCATTATGCCTCACAAAAAGGAGGAGATAATGTAAACCATGAAGCGCATTTATATGGCGCTATTTATGGAATAGTATTTACTTTGGTTTTTAAACCAGAAGTGTTCAGGTTTTTTTTGAACCAATTTTAAAACAAAAAGCCAATTCTAATTAACCAAGGACTGGCATTGTAAAAGCTGGTTTTTTCATTGTAAAGTAGGTTATATAGAACATAAATCTGCGCGCCATCTCCGCCATAGCCACCTCCAATAAAATATTGGTTCGACCATAATCTTTCACTTTTATTATAGGTGTAATAACGCTCATAATTGATAGGATGCCACTCGGTATGAAGAAAAATAATTGGCAATAAATTTTGCCTAGCAAATAACATGGGGCCATAGGCATTGGTTGAAAACTTTACGCCTCCATAATTATAACCCTGGTAAACATAAGTAAGTCCTGTTCCTAAAATGGTTTTTGGTTTTATTTTGTAACCTACCATAGGTTGCGCCAAAACAAAGCTTCCGGTATTGCTTACAGAGCCACCAATATTGCCACCATATACCAATTTTTCTGGGTCGAAACCCTTGGTGCTGCCCTCATAAGCCTTTAGCTGTTCTTGCTTTTTGGCCTCGTCTTCATCTAATTGTTGCATTTTTCTTTGGGCCGAACCAGAAAGGGCCAAAAAGCAAAGAATGGTCAAAATGATGGATTGTTTATTCATGGTGGGCAAAAATAAAATAATTATATGGATAAAATTCGAAGAAGGTTTTATTAATTCGCACTGCTTTTAACGCAAACAACATGAGCAAAGTACATAATTTTTCTGCCGGACCGGCAATTTTACCTCAAGCTGCTATCAATGCAAGCATTGAGGCCCTTCAAAATTTCTCTGGCACAGGCCTGTCTTTGCTGGAAGTTTCGCATAGAAGCAAAGAATATGAAGCGGTTGTTAAAGAGGCAATTCAATTGGTTAAAGAAATTTTAAATTTGGGAGATGATTATGAAGTAGTTTTTCTCCAAGGAGGTGCAAGCCTTCAATTTGATATGATACCAATGAATTTTTTAACGCCGGGAAAAACCGCAGCCTACCTAAATACAGGTGTTTGGGCAGGAAGAGCTGTTAAAGAAGCAAAAATGTTTGGTGAGGTAAATGTGTTGGCAAGCAGTGAAGATAAAAACTTTAATTATTTGCCTAAAGATTTCACCATCCCTGCAGATGCAGCCTATTTTCATTGCACCAGTAACAATACCATATACGGTACAGAAATGTTTGAGTTTCCTAACTCACCCGTTCCAATGATATGCGATATGAGTTCAGATATTTTTAGCAGGCCTTTTGATGCCTCTAAATTTGATATGATTTATGCGGGCGCACAAAAAAATATGGGTCCTGCCGGAACCACTTTGGTGATTATTAAAAAAACACTTTTAGAAAAAGCAAATGCAAAAGTTCCTACCATGTTGAATTATAAAATACATATCGACAATGGCAGCATGTACAATACACCTAGTGTATTTGCCATTTTTGTTTGTATGCATACCCTACGTTGGATCAAATCTATGGGATTAGAAGCCATGGAAATTCGCAACAAAGAAAAAGCAGATTTATTGTATGCAGAGATTGACAGAAACCCACTATTTGTTGGTACGGTAGCCGCCGAAGACCGCAGTAGAATGAATGTAAATTTTGTTTTAAATGATAAAAATTTAGAAGACGCATTCTTGAAACTTTGCAAAGAAAGAAACTTAAGCGGATTAAAAGGTCACCGCTCGGTTGGTGGCTTAAGAGCCTCTTTATACAATGCTTTAGAATTGGAAAGTGTACAAGCATTGGTTACAGCTATGCAAGATTTTGAAAAAGCCAATTCATAATTAATAATTCATAATTTAAAATGATAAGAATATTAGCAAATGATGGCATAGACGCAAGCGGAAAAGCCATTTTAGTTGAAGCAGGATTTGAAGTAGTTACAGAAAAAATTGCCCAAGAAAATTTAGCAACAGAACTTAAAAACTTTGATGCAATTTTGGTACGTTCGGCCACCAAGGTTCGCAAAGATTTAATTGATGCAAGTCCAAATCTTAAACTGATTGGTAGAGGCGGTGTTGGTATGGATAATATTGATGTGGAGTATGCTAAGAACAACGGCATTAAAGTTATAAATACACCAGCTTCTTCATCTATTAGCGTGGCAGAACTTGTATTTGCGCACCTTTTTACAGGCATTAGGTTTTTACAGCATACCAATAGAGTGATGCCAAGTGAAGGAAATACCAAATTTTCTGAACTTAAAAAGATAGCCAGCAATGCCATTGAATTGCAAGGCAAAACTATGGGTATTTATGGCTTTGGTAGAATTGGTCAAGAAGTAGCAAAAATTGCTATCGGACTTGGAATGAAAGTGCTTGCTTTTGATCCTTATGTAGAAAAAGTAGAATTGATTATTAACCTACCAATGTTGGGTGCCAATGCCCGTCAGAAAGTTTATATAAACACAGTTAGCGAGCAATCGGTAATTACCCAAAGTGATTTTATTACTTTCCATATTCCTTTTAACGAAGGCGACAAAGCCCCAATAGATGCTGCTGTAATTGCCAAAATGAAAAAGGGTGTAGGATTGGTTAATTGTTCAAGAGGAGGGGTTATCAGCGAATCAGATTTGTTAGAAGCACTTAACAGCGAACAAGTTTCTTTTGCTGGTTTAGATGTGTTTGAAAAAGAACCTCCAGTAAATATGGCTATTCTGCAACATCCACATGTTTCATTGAGCCCGCATGTGGGTGGTAGCACCAAGGAAGCACAAAACAGGATTAGCATTGAATTGGCTGAAAAAGTAATTGAGTTTTTTAAGAAATAAATCCTGTAAAGAAGATACATGGCCAAAGTAAAACCTTTTGCAGCGCTGCGTCCTGCAAAGGAAAAAGCAGGTGAAGTAAGCGCTCCTCCTTTTGATGCAAATTCAAGAGACCAGGCATTCTATGAGATGACCCAAAATCCACATTCCTATTTACATGTGGTAAAGCCGCATTTGCATTTTAAAGGAGAAAGAAAAAATCCTGAAAAACATTTTCCAATGGGCTTGTCTTATTTGCAAAAATTAATAGAAGAGGGTTTGCTCATTCGCGATTCAAAACCTGCTTATTATATTTATAGGTTAATCAAAGGTAGTCAGGCCTACGCTGGTATTATTGCCATGGCCAGTGTAGATGATTATGAGCAAAATAACATTCTCAAACACGAGAATACCTTAACCGAAAAACAAAATGAAATTGCTACGCATATTCATTATTACAAAAACCTCGGAAACCCTGTTTTGTTAACGTATCCAGATGATGAGTCTGTTGATTTGTTGATTAACCAATACATTCTTAAACATACGCCAGAATATAATTTCATTAGTCATGATCAAATTAAACACAACCTTTGGGTAGTGACGGAAGAAAATGACATGGACTTATTGGAATCTAGGTTTGAGGCCATTCCCAAATTATACATTGCCGATGGTCACCACCGCTCTGCAGGGTCTGCGGCTTTTTGCAAAAGAATGCGTGAAGAAAATCCAAACTATACAGGCAATGAAAATTTCAATTTTTTTCCTGTTTGTTTGATCCCATTTAGCAAACTTACCATTTTTGAATACCACCGCTTGGTGCGTGATAAAAAAATGGTTGATGACGCCCATTTCTTAGATAAAATTAAACACTATTTTGATGCCATTCCAAGTGGTAATTTGCCTGTTCAACCGCTAAATAAAGGAGAGATTGGCATTTATTTTCATGGGAAAGCTTATCTACTCATTTTAAAGGAAGAATTCCGTCCAAATTTTAGCGATATTTTAGGTAGTTTGGATGTGAGTATTGTGGAAACATTTATCCTCCAACAGGTGTTTCAAATAAAAGACAGTAAAACAGACCATCGCCTTAGTTTTATGGATGGTGGCAAAGGAATTGGTCACCTGCAAGAAGCAGTTGATAAAGGCGAATACAACCTTGCCATCACCCTTTATCCAACCAGTATTGAGGAAGTGAAAAAGGTAGCGGAAGAAAATTTAATTATGCCGCCTAAATCAACTTGGATCGAACCAAAAATTAGAACAGGTTTGATTATTTTAGAACACAATTAAAATGCATAGCAAAGAAGAAAAATTAGCCGCTTTTTCACGCATTTTGGATATCATGGATGAGCTCAGGGAGCAATGTCCTTGGGATAAGAAACAAACCCTGGAAAGCCTTCGTCATTTAACCATTGAAGAAACTTATGAGTTGTCTGATGCCATTGTAAAAAACGACTTAAAAGAGCTTAAAAAAGAAATTGGTGATGTGTTGTTGCATATTGTTTTTTATGCAAGAATTACGAGCGAAATGGGTGAGTATGATATTGCTGATATTATTCATACACTTTGCGAGAAATTAATTGTTCGTCATCCGCATATTTATGGTGATGTAAAAGTAGAAAATGAAGCCCAAGTGAAAGAAAATTGGGAACAAATAAAACTCAAAGAGGGCAACAAATCTGTTTTGGGTGGTGTTTCTAAAGGTGCGCCATCATTGGTAAAAGCACTGCGCATTCAAGATAAAGCCGCGCAGGTGGGTTTTGATTGGAATACCACAGAACAAGTATGGGGTAAAGTGCAGGAAGAATTTGAAGAATTAAAAATTGAATTGGCGCAAAGTGACAATAAATTAAAATCGGAACAGGAGTTTGGCGATTTACTTTTTGCCCTAATAAATTTAGCGCGTAAATCTGGATTGAACCCAGATGATGCGTTGGAATATACCAACCAAAAATTTATTCATCGCTTCCAATTTATTGAAGACCGTGCCAGGGAAATGAACAAAAATCTTATAGATATGAGCCTAGAAGAAATGGATGCTATTTGGAATGAAGCCAAAGCAAAAAATAGTCATTCATAAGCCTTGGTTCATTCAAATTTTTTACAAAACAAATACGCTTAACTATTGTTATTTTGAGTACAGGTATGGTCAGTAAACTCAAGGACAAAGATTTTTCAACTAAAATCAAACAATCAGAAAATGTAATTATAAAATATTACGCAGATTGGTGTGGCACCTGTAGGTTATTTGCACCTAAATTTGAATCCTTAAGTACCCAATCTAAATTCAAATCATTTTCTTTCTTTTCTGTAAATGCAGAAGAGAATCCTATAGCCCGTAAATTAGCAGGCGTAAATGCTTTGCCTTTTTTTGCTGTTTTTAAAAATGGCGTTTTGGTTCGAACCGAAACAAGCGCCAAATTGGAGGTGTTGGAGACCTTACTTTCAAACTACCTGAATTAATTATGCAGCCTACCAGTATCAAAAAATTGATAAAAAGTAAAAGCATCCAAGATTTGAAGGAAGCAGAAGAGAAAATCTGCCAAAATGAAAGGCCTAATTTTGAGGTGGAAGGTGATAATGAAAAGGAACAATTAACGCATATTTTAGCAGCTATACATATCCTTGAAATGGCAGAAAATGATAAAATTGGCCTAAATATTGCTTTTCGACGCTTTTTTGAACGCGTAAGAACTTCAATTTCATAGGTTTATAAATGTTGAAATAAATTACAATAAAATCTGATTTAAATCAGCCAAGAATAAGGGTAAAAATCTATTTTTGCGTGGCATTTTAATGAAATCGTATGTCTACATCAATTGATTACTTCGCCATATTCATGCAGTTTTTAGTAGCTGCCGGTTTTGTGGTTTTTGCTATGGTGGTTTCCCACATGGCTGGTCCCAAACGTAAAACGGCAGATAAACTTGCCGTTTTTGAGTGCGGTATAGATTCAACAGGCAACGCGCGTATGCCATTTTCTATTCGTTATTTTCTAACAGCCATCTTGTTTGTAATGTTTGATGTGGAGGTAATTTTTATGTATCCGTGGGCTGTTAACTTTCGTGCCTTGGGCGCTAATGGCTTTATTGAAATGTTGTTGTTTGTGAGTACCCTTTTATTGGGTTTTGTTTACATTCTTAAAAAAGGCGCTCTTAAATGGGAATAATTTCCCTGTCAAATTGTAAAAAATAATTATGTCGAGTATACAAATAGCTGCAGCACCTCCAGGCATTGAAGGCCAGGGGTTTTTTGCTACCACATTTGAAAAAGCTGTTGGATTGGCGCGAGCTAATTCTATATGGCCATTGCCATTTGCAACTTCATGTTGTGGAATTGAATTTATGGCCACCATGGCTGCCAATTACGATTTAGCCCGTTTTGGATCGGAAAGAATTTCTTTCTCTCCGCGTCAGGCAGATTTGTTAATGGTTACAGGTACCATTTCAAAAAAGATGGGTCCAATTCTTCGTCAGGTTTACTTGCAAATGGCCGAACCACGTTGGGTAATTGCAGTAGGTGCTTGCGCTTCTAGTGGAGGTATTTTTGATACCTATTCTGTATTGCAAGGTATAGATAAAGTAATTCCTGTTGATGTTTATGTACCAGGTTGCCCGCCTCGTCCAGAACAAATTATTGATGGTATTACAAAAATTCAAGAGTTGGTGAAAAACGAACCTTTGAGAAGAAGAAATTCTGCTGAGTACACAGCATTAATGGCCTCTTACGGTATAGAATAATGAGTGAAGTAAACAATGCATTTTTGCTGAATGAATTGCAAGACCAATTCTCAGCCAACATATTTTCAGTGGAAGAACCTTATGGTATGCTAACCATTGAAATTAGCAAAGACATTAATTTAGCGCTCCTTACTTTTTTAAACAAGCATCCTCAAATTCAAATGCAATTCTTAACGGATGTGTGTGGCATACACCACCCAGATTTAAAAGGTAAAGAATTGGCTGTTGTTTATCATTTACATAGTTTGGTAAACAACCTGCGTTTACGCGTTAAATGCCATATGTCTATTGATGCGCCGCAAATCAATTCAATTACTTCAATCTATAGCGCAGCCAATTGGCAAGAAAGAGAAACCTACGATTTCTTTGGAATAGAATTTATTGGGCATCCAAACTTGAAGAGAATTTTAAACGTAGATGAAATGGATTATTTCCCAATGCGTAAAGAATTTCCTTTAGAGGATCCAACAAGAACAGATAAAAACGACAATTATTTTGGAAGGTAAGCACATGGAAAATACCATTACCGATTTTGATCACAAAAGCGAATACACCAAGTTAAACTTAGGGCCTACGCACCCAGCAACGCACGGAATCTTCCAGAATATTCTTACCATGGATGGGGAGATTATTGTGGATGCCGAACAAACTTGCGGATATATTCACCGCGCGTTTGAAAAAATTGCAGAGCATAGACCTTTTTACCAAATAACACCGCTTACAGATCGCTTAAACTATTGCTCTTCGCCCATCAATAATATGGGTTGGCACATGACGGTTGAAAAGCTGCTTGGTGTGCAAACGCCTAAGCGTGTAGATTACATGCGTGTAATTATTATGGAATTGGCCAGAATTTCAGATCACCTTATTTGTAATTCTGTAATTGGTGTAGATGTGGGTGCCTTAACTGGTTTTACCTACGTTTTCCAATGGCGTGAAAAAATCTATGATATCTTCGAAGAAATTTGTGGCGCCCGCTTAACCACCAATATTGGTCGTATTGGCGGATTAGAGCGTGATTTCTCGCCAGCTTGTATTCAAAAAATAAGAGAGTTCTTAAAAGAATTTCCCGCTATCCTAAGAGAGTTTACAAACCTTTTGGAACGTAACCGTATTTTTATGGATCGTACCATTGGCGTGGGAGGAATTAGCGCAGAACGTGCGTTAAATTATGGTTTTACCGGTCCGAACCTACGCGCTACTGGTGTAGATTACGATGTGCGTGCAATGAATCCTTATTGCAGTTACAATGATTTTGATTTTATAATTCCAGTGGGCATCAATGGCGATACTTACGATCGTTTTATGGTGCGCCAACAAGAAATGTGGGAGAGCCATAAAATCATTACCCAAGCCTTAGAAAATTTACCTGAAGGGAAATATTTTGCGGAAGTGCCTCAATTTTTCTTGCCTCCAAAAGAAGAAGTATACAATAACATGGAAGCTTTGATCTGGCATTTTAAAATTGTAATGGGAGAAGCAGATGTGCCTGTAGGTGAAGTATACCATAGTGTTGAAGGTGGTAATGGCGAATTAGGTTTTTATTTAGTGAGTGATGGTGGAAGAGCAGCTTACCGTTTGCATTTCCGTCGCCCTAGCTTTATTTACTACCAAGCTTATACGGAAATGATTAAGGGTTCAACCTTGAGTGACGCCATTGTTACCATGAGTAGCATGAATGTAATTGCAGGTGAATTGGATGCATAAGTTAGCTCCAATAAATAGAGATTAATAAATTAGATAAACGACAAAATTGCTTATGGCAGATATTAAATTTAGTGAAGATACTTTAGCATTGGCAAATAAAATTATTGCCAGGTATCCAGAAGGAAAGCAGAAATCTGCTTTATTACCTTTGCTTCATTTGGCGCAGGCAGAATTTGATGGTTGGTTAAGCCCAGCCACCATGCAATACGTTGCTTCTTTACTTCAAATTCAAGAAGTGGAAGTTTATGAAGTGGCATCTTTTTATAGCATGTTCAATTTAAAACCTGTTGGCAAATGTTTAATAGAGGTTTGTCGTACCAGCAGCTGTTGGTTAAGAGGTGCCAATGAAATTATTGAACACCTTGAAAATAAATTAGGCATCAAAGAAGGTCAAACAACACCTGATGGCATGTTTACACTTAAAACGGTAGAATGCTTGGGCAGTTGTGGTACCGCACCCATGATGCAAATTGGTGCACAATATCATGAAAACCTTAGCTACGAAAAAGTAGATGGCATTCTTGATTCTTGCAAAGCAGAGGGTTCGAGAAAAACGTATTTGGATAAAGTAGTGGTTGATAAATATTAATTCCATGGGCAAAAAGTTATTATTAGAACACGATCATGTTCCTGGAATACAGGGCTATGAAGTATATAGAAAAAACGGTGGTTATGCATCGGTAGAAAAAGCCATTAAAACCATGAGCCCTGAGGCTTTGGTAGAAGAAGTAAAAAAATCTGGATTAAGAGGTCGTGGTGGCGCAGGTTTTCCTACAGGTATGAAATGGAGTTTCTTGGCAAAACCAGAAGGTGTGCCGCGTTACTTGGTTTGTAATGCAGATGAAAGCGAACCGGGTACTTTCAAAGACCGTTATTTAATGTCGAGGATTCCTCATATTTTAGTGGAAGGAATGATTGC
>CANFHJ010000059.1 GCA_947446605.1 Bacteroidota bacterium
CATCCACATCATAATCCATCCCAACAATTCAATGCAGATTCTACAAGTTAATTCCATTTCTACGTAACCATTGCGCCTTTTTTTGAATTTTTGCGAATGATGCCAACGCCTGTTCATTACATATCCACCAGGGGTTAGCGGGAAAAGCAATTTAATTTGATAAATGGTTTTATTAATGGGTGGATGAATACCAAAATTGTTTTTGGTATCGTATTCTTCCAAATTAAATTCATTGCCAACTTTTACATCGGTAAGTTTTAATTTTTTAATTTTTTCCAACTCCAAGGCATAAAAAGAACCATTGTTTAAAGAAGCACAATTGATAATAAAATCACCACGGTGGTATATTATTTTAATGGGCTTGAGTACTTGGTTGAGTTTTGGAATTAAATCGTGCTTAATGGTGGTCATGTGATCAAACTCCGTAACCTTAAAGCAAGTATCATTTTGCAAGCACCAGAGCAAATCGAGCAAAATTTGTTTTTGCCCCGTGCTTAGGTTTGCCTGCCCAAATTCAGAGTTTTCAAAATAGTGCACAAAGGAGTACATGCCACTAATTTCTTTTACTTTTAATGGGGCATGGTTAATGAGCCAATCAATTAATGGCTTCGATTTATCGTTTTTTACAAAATGCTGGTGTGCCGTTTTTATAAACAGAAATTGTTGGATAATAAAATCAGCCCATTCTGCATTATTTTTTGGAATAGGGGTATTTTCAATGGTTTTTTGATGGATAAAAAAGGTTTTTTTGCCATAATTCCCCACCTCAATTTCCAGTTTTTCAGTCGATGGATCGAGGCTGTCTTCTATTTTTTGGATATGGCGGTAAATGCTCCTAGCACTAATAGAATAGTCTGCTTTCTGCACATACTCCAATAAAGATTCAATGCTTTGCGGCTTGTCTTTAAGCGCGTAATAAATGGTAAACGACAGGGTTTTATTCTCTTTCATAACTGCTTGTCAGAAAGTGGCAAGCTATTGCATTAAATTCGTAAAAAAAAGTCCTATGTATTTTACCCGCATTATTTTTAACACTGAGGATTGGAAAAAACCATCTGGTTTAGAAAGGAAAAGCAGAGATAAGCAAGCTTTCATTAATTTTAGTGGTTTTAGTTTGGAGGAATGGTTTTTTGACGAAACTTTTTCTTTAGACGGGCATAAGTATGGTTTTTTAGAGAGTATTGCCAATTCACCAGAAAAAAGGGAAAAGCATAAAAAACTGGTTCTTTTTACCATAGATGGACAAAGCAAGCTCCGTTACAAAATTGCAGAAATAATTAATTGGAAATACGTAAGTTTTGAAGAATCAAAAACCATAGCCGATCAATATAAAGAAGCAGGGCATATAAAAGCCATGCGTGCGCAAGTAGTAGAAATAGGTGCAGACACCGTAATGTTTGATAAAATAGCCAATGGAGAGAGTGCTACCCCACTTTTTAATATCCATTTTGAGCTCAAAAACCTAAATGTATATACCGTTCCCATCGCCCTAAAAGAAGAACACCCGCTTAGCCAAATGAACCAGTATGTTTTGTATGATGGGAAATGAGCTACTTAAACTTTATTTCTCCTCCCATACCAACTCCCAATAAACAAGATGCCCGCTAAAAAAAATGGGAAAGGAATGCAGAGCACTATGCCCAGACTCATGAGCACATTGTGGTTCATTTGAAAATTGTGGTAATAGATAAAGGGCATAAAACCAGCTCCTATGAGGGCCAAGAGAATGCCTCCCCATAATTCGTTTTTCCAGGCCAACAACAAACAAGCACAAAGAATAAACGAAGGAATAAGGTGAAGTACAAAATGAAGGAGCATTTGCCCCATACTGCCTCCCTCATTGAAAGCATCGGTGGCAAATAGACTAACAAATAAAATGGCCAATACACAAATACTGCGTGCAATGAGCCTCAGTGTGTTTGGAAGGGTTTTCATGTTTTTTTATTTTACGCGGTTTACTTCTATGCTGTTGAGCCAATATACATGGCGTGGCCCCGATTTAATATCATTGGTGCATACCAATACAAACGAACCTTTTTCAATAATAGGTTTGCCATTTTCTTCAAATAAAACATAGGTATGATTTCCTGTTTCATTGTTGAAAATTTCGCCCCAAGAAAATGTTGCCATGTAATTATCTGTAGCACGTGCCACTATATAAAAATTTCTGTCCTTATGATGCGCTTGTTTGATAACAGCTTTTTCTAAAATACTCTTTAGCAAAACCCCCTTGCAATTTTTTGCCTCACCCATGCTGGTACCACTCTGACAAACCACTTGGTAATTTTTAACCTCCACTGCAGGCATGGCCTTTATTGAATCTATATTAAGTATCAATTGGTTGATTACCTCACCACTTACATGGATATTGCTGCTGCGGTTTTTTTCTTGTGTGGCCGCATCCATGTCTTTGCTGCATTGGTGCTTGCCTGTGCTGTCTTTTTTTTGATTTGCTTCTTTTGTTTCACTTACTTGGTTGCATGCATTTGCAACTATGAAAAAAGAAAAAATGAGAACTAATTTGAAACTGTTTTTCATGCTTCTGGTGAATTGTTTTGCGCCTGTGCTTGTCGTTCTTTTCTCAAAACATAAATATACAAACTCTCTACCTTGGCCCTTGCCCATGGCGTTTTGCGCAAAAATGTTAAACTCGATTTGAGGGTAGGATTTTTTTGAAAACAATTGATATTAACCTCCTCGCCCAAATATTCCCAGCCGCGCAATTCTACCAAATGGGTGAGAATTTGCTCCAAGGTAATGCCGTGTAGCGGATTGTTTTTTTGTGGCGTTGTCATGGTAAAAATTTGCTAGCGCAAGTTAATTAAGTTTTTGCCGAAACTCCTATTTCAAATGAATGCTTTGCTTACTTCACTTGGTGCACATACACTAATTCACTGCCCACCCTGATATAATGAATACCTTTTACCGCTACAATGGCAACTTTATTTTCCTGGTCATGAAATAAAATTGGCGCAATATCTCCTTCAATTGAAGGGCTTGCAACAAGCATAATTCCATTGGTAAGATGTGGTAAAAACACTTCTGCTTGCTGTCCTTTGGGGTCAAAAATAACAAAGGCAGCCAATGTGCTATCGGTATTGTTTCCGTAAGCAATAAAGCTGGTGCCTTGTTCAAAAATGCGCACACAATCGTTTTTTAACACACTCCACTGGTAACCTGCAGAAGCTTTGCAACCATGCGCATCCTTATCGGCACCTACTGCTTGTGGCTGACTGGTATTAACGGTAACGGCGCTTTGGTTCGAACCGGAACAGGCTACTAAAAATAAGCCCATACAAAGGCTGCTAATGGCAATGAACTGCTTTGCTAATTTCATACGGCAATTTATAAAAATTTGCCTAATGGCGCGCTATACGCAGTCATTTTGATTATATTTCGCAAGAATTAAGGGAGCAAATGACCAACCAAGCCAACAAAATTTTTAGCGATCCAATTTTGCTTGCAGAGATTAACCAATATGCAAGGCAAAGAACTTTTAAGAAAGGTGAAAACCTCATTGCGCCTGGCGATGAAATTTTGTTTATTCCCATAGTGCTTTCTGGTAGTATTCGTGTTTTGCGTTCAGATAATGAAGGCAACGAAGTGTTTTTATATTACCTCTACCCCGGTCAAACCTGCGCCATGAGCGTTACTTGCTGTCAAGCGGGCAAAAAAAGTTTGGTTCGGGCCGTGGCAGAAGATGAAACAGAAGTATTACAAATTCCTGTTCAATTGGCAGGAGAATGGTATAAATACAATGAATGGAAAGCCTATATCAGCAACAATTACAGCAATAGATTTGCCGAGTTATTAGAGGTAATAGACCTTATTGCCTTTAACCATATGGACAAACAATTGTTGCATTACCTGCAAGAACGCTGTAAGGCTTTGGGCAATAAAACA
The DNA here is from genome assembly GCA_947446605.1 of Bacteroidota bacterium. GTDB lineage: Bacteria > Bacteroidota > Bacteroidia > UKL13-3 > UKL13-3 > B1. The sequence continues at coordinate 3,904 of CANFHJ010000059.1, forward strand.
CTTGAAATTACCCACCAAGAAATTGCCGACGAATTGCATACCCACCGCGAAGCCATTAGCCGCTTGTTGCGGAGTATGGAGAAACAAAAATTGGTGGTATTGAGCAGAAACAGCATCCAATTATTGGCCTAAAACGCATTTGGTTCGAACCTATTATGGCTTGGGAACATTTGTTACATAAATTGGTTTTTATAGCTATTACCTTTGTTCACACAAAACAAAAAATTTATGAAAAAAAATATGGGAACATTTGACCGTATTGCCAGGGTACTGGTTGCGGTAATTATTTTTGCACTTTACTTTACAGAACAAATTACAAATACTACCGCAATTGTATTATTGCTAGTAGGAATTGTATTTGCATTGACCAGCGCTTTAAGTTTTTGTCCATTATACCTGCCATTGGGCATAAATACCAGCGCTAAAAAGGATTAATAGCATTTGAAAAAAATGAAAATGCGAAGGATGATTTTTCTTCGCATTTTTTTTGCCCTTTATTTTCAGCAGCATAAAATTTTTATTATCCAACAAATGTTACAGAACAAGTAAAAACGGTGGCATACCTTTGCCTCATCAAATTAATAAAATAACAAAACACAGTATGGATTTAAATGAAGTTACCATTGTAGATGTAAGAACACCTGGAGAATTTATGGGTGGACATGTTGCGGGAAGTATTAATATTCCTTTAAACGAATTACCAGACCGCGTAGAAGAATTTAAAAGCATGAAAAAAGTTATCCTTTGTTGTGCATCTGGTATGCGCAGTATGCAAGCAACAGGTTTCTTAAGTCAGCACGGCATAGATTGCGAAAACGGTGGTTCATGGTTTGCAGTTAATCAAAAAGTAAACAGCTAAAAAAATGATCAATACATTAAAACAATTATTTGGCTTTGGCCCAAAAGTAGCTATGAAAGAACTAATGGACCAAGGTGCCATTATTATTGATGTGCGCACCAAAGGCGAGTATGCCGGTGGACATATCAAAGGATCTATAAATATTCCGGTAGACCAATTAAAAAGCAATTTGAAAAAGATAAAAAGCAAAGATCAAATTGTAATTACTTGTTGTGCTTCTGGCATGCGCAGCGCTTCGGCAAAAGGCATGTTAAAAAGTGAAGGTTATACCAATGTTCACAATGGTGGTGCTTGGAGTAGTTTAGAATATAAAATCTCCTAATGAAAACACTTTCCATCCAAAATATTTTAAGCAATTGGAGTTTCATGAAAATACTGAAACTTGGATTGGGCACTTTGGTTTTAATACAAGCTATTCAAAACCATGAAACCGCAATGGCCATGTTTGGTGGAATATTTATGCTACAGGCTTTGTTAAATATTGGTTGCTGCGGACCAAATGGATGCGCAGTTCCAGTAAACAAAAAAGCACTTAATAAAGAAGACGTTTCATTCACAGAAATAACAAACACGAAAGAAAAATAAGTATGGCAAGTTTCATGGAAATAATTGGTTCGGAACAACCTACCTTGGTTGATTTTTCGGCAGAATGGTGTGGCCCATGCAAAATGATGGCGCCAATTTTAAAAGACCTAGCAACACAAATTGGCGACCAAGCAAGAATTATCAAAGTAGATGTAGATAAAAACCCTGCAGCGGCCCAAGCCTACCAAATTCAAGGTGTTCCAACACTTATTTTATTTAAAAACGGGCAAGTAAAATGGCGCCAATCTGGTGTAGTACCCGCAAAACATTTAGCAGCTATAATTGCACAAAACGCATAAAACGATGATACAAAAATTAAAAAACATTACATTAAGCATTGCCCTTTTGGCAAGCATTTCTCTTGGCTCGTGCCAACAAAATACCAATGGAAAAGGAGGCAAAGTTTCTGTTGATGAGTTTGAGCAATTAATTGCCAAAAATGCAAATGCGCAAGTGATAGATGTGCGCACCCCTGATGAATTTTTGGGTGGTCATATTAAAAATGCACGCAATATCAATATCAATGCGGGCGACTTTGAACAACAAATTGCCACACTCAATAAAAAGGAAGCGGTTTATGTATACTGTTTATCTGGCGGTAGAAGCAGCAGCGCTGCATCTTACCTTAGAAACAATGGTTTTGCTGTAGTGTATGAAATGCCCGGAATGATGGCATGGAACAGCGCTGGAAAACCAGTAGAAAGTGGTGCAAGCGCGCCAGAGAAAAAAGGATTAACTTTAGAAGAATACCAAAAGCAAGTTACCAATAGCAAATATGTATTGGTAGATTTTAATGCTGTTTGGTGTAAACCTTGTAAAGCACTTGCCCCCATCCTAGAAAAAATTAGCATCGATAAAAAAGACAAACTTATTTTACTAAAAATTGATGCCGATTTAAATGCCGATTTATTGGCACAAAAACACATTGATGCCATTCCTCAAATTGAATTGTACAAAGACGGAAAGTTGATTTGGGAACACAAAGGCATGGTTGATGAAGCAACTATTTTAGCTGAAATAAAATAAACAAATGAAATACATTGTTATAGGTGCAGTTGCTGGAGGTGCCAGTACAGCAGCGCGTTTGCGCCGCTTAGAGGAGAAGGCAGAAATAATAATTTTTGAAAAAGGCGAATACATATCCTACGCCAATTGTGGTCTGCCTTATTATATTGGAAACGTAATTACCGATCGCAATAAATTGTTTGTACAAACTGCTGCCTCCTTCAATCAGCGCTTTAACATTGATGTACGTGTTCAAACAGAAGTAATAGGAATTGATGCGGCTAACAAACAAATAGGGGCCTTGGATCAAAGCAGCGGCAAAACCTATTTTGAAACTTATGATAAATTGGTTTTATCTCCAGGAGCTGAGCCTATCAAACCACCTTTGGCAGGCATTAGCTTACCTGGTATTTTTACCTTAAGAAATGTAGCAGATACAGATTATATCAAAGCCTATGCAGATGCCAACAAAACTGGAAAAGCTGTTGTAGTTGGTGGTGGTTTTATTGGTTTGGAAATGGCCGAAAACCTTCACCATTTAGGCATGCAAGTAAGTGTGGTTGAAATGGGTAACCAAGTAATGGCACCCTTAGATTTTACAATGGCCAACTTGGTACAAAAACACCTGGTGCACAAAGGAATTGACTTGCACTTAAACAGCGGTGTTACTGGTTTTGAAAAAAACAATGAAGGCATTAAAGTGCTCCTTAAAGACAATGCTTTTATTGATGCCGATATGGTGATTCTTTCTATTGGCGTAAGACCAGATACACGCTTGGCAACACAAGCAGGCATTAAGCTGGGAACAGCAAAAGGTATTTGGGTAAACGAATATTTGCAAACTTCAGATCCTTCTATCTATGCCGTAGGCGATGCCATAGAATTTGAAAACCCAATTACAGGTATGTCTATGAACACCTATTTAGCCGGACCAGCAAACAAGCAAGGTAGAATCTGTGCCAACAATGTGCATGGTGGAAATGTAGAAGTATACAAGGGCGCCATTAATACCGCTATTGTAAAGGTATTTGATATTACTGTAGCCACTGCAGGAACAGCATCAAAAAATTTAAAAAATGCAGGCATAGAACATGTTGTTTCTACCACCCACAGTGGCTCGCATGCCGGTTATTATCCAGGGGCTCAGAAGATGAGCATGCAATTGGCTTTCTCGCCAAGCAACGGAACATTATACGGCGCTCAAATTGTTGGCTATGAAGGCAGCGACAAGCGCATAGAAATGTTATCGGCTGTGATTAAACGCGGTGGAAATATCCAAGAATTAACAGAAATAGAACATGCCTATGCACCGCCTTTTTCCTCTGCTAAAGACCCCGTAAATATTGCAGGATTTGTAGCTCAAAATTTAATGAGCGGCAAAATGAAAGTGCTGTATTGGGACCAATTGGCAAGCATGCAAAACAACATTGAATTAATTGATGTGCGCAGCGAAACGGAATTCAATGCCGGTCATATTCCTCATGCTAAAAACATTTCGGTAGACGATTTACGTGCGAGAATTTCTGAACTCAATCCTGAAAAGAAAACAGTAGTATACTGTGCTGTAGGGCAACGTGGCTATTTGGCACAACAAATCTTGCTGCAAAATGGCTTTAAAGATGTATTGAACCTATCTGGTGGCTATACCACTTGGAACGGCGCTCAATAAATTATTTAAAGCTAAGAAACAGCTCCTTCATTGGCCACACCTGCATAGTCGGAAATAGTATGGAAAACAATATCTGGATAATCTGTTTTAGATAAAGTAACATTCCACTCACTTTCGGCAAGGAAAACAGGATTACCTTCTTTGTCTTTTGCAATGGCGTAACTCTTTCGGTGCATAAAGGTCTCCAACATTTTCTTGTCGTCACAAGTAATCCAAAATGCTTTGTAAAACTTCAATGGAATAAAAGCACATTTTGCGCCGTACTCATGTTCGAGCCTAAACTGAATTACTTCAAATTGTAAATCGCCCACGGTACCAATAATTTTACGGTGACCAGGTTCTTGTATAAACAACTGCGCCACACCTTCTTCACTCAATTGGCTTATGCCTTTTTCGAGCTGTTTGGTTTTCATTGGATCACGGTTTTCTAACTCCTTAAAAATCTCTGGAGAGAAGCTCGGAATGCCTTTAAAATGGAGGTTTTCACCTTCTGTGAGTGTATCGCCTATTTTAAAATTACCACTGTCGTACAAACCAATTACATCGCCCGGATAGGCCTCAGCGGTAAGTATTTTTTCATTGGCCATAAAGGTGGCAGGATTGGCAAATTTTAGCTTCTTACCCGTACGTGTATGGTAATAAAATGTATTGCGTTCAAACTTTCCAGAACAAACACGCATAAAGGCAATTCTATCGCGGTGGTTTGGATCAAGGTTGGCATGAATTTTAAATACAAATCCAGTTAACTTGTTTTCTTCTGCAGCTACCATGCGCTCGGAAGCCTCACGACTGCGCGGACTTGGTGCTATTTCTAGAAATGTTTCAAGCAATTCTTGGATACCAAAATTATTAATGGCCGAACCAAAAAATACAGGTGCCAATAAGCCTGCTTGGTATAATTCTACATCAAATGGTTCAAATACACCTTCAATTAATTCTACATCTTCACGCAATTTTTTGGTGTCTTTTGCGCTCAAGTAATTTAAAATTTCTTCACCATGCAAATCAGAAATTCCTATCACTTCATCTGCCAATTGCGATTTATTAGATTCAAATAAATTTAAATGCCCTTTGTATAAATTATAAACGCCCTTAAACAATGAACCTTGGTTAATTGGCCAAGTAAGCGGACGTGTTTGAATATGTAAAGTTGTATCAATTTCTTCAATCAAATCAAAAGGATCTTTTCCTTCACGATCGAGCTTATTGATAAAAATAATAACTGGCGTATTGCGCATGCGACAAACCTCTACCAAGCGCTTGGTTTGGTCTTCCACCCCTTTTACAGAATCTACAACAAGAATTACGCTATCTACCGCAGTTAAGGTGCGGTAGGTATCTTCAGCAAAATCCTTGTGTCCAGGAGTATCTAAAATATTTACCCTTTTGTCTTTGTATTCAAAAGCCATTACGGAAGTGGCCACAGAAATTCCTCTTTGCTTTTCTATTTCCATAAAATCGGAAGTAGAAGTCTTGCGAATTTTATTGCTCTTTACCGCGCCTGCAACTTGTATGGCACCACCAAACAATAAAAATTTCTCGGTAAGGGTTGTCTTACCTGCATCGGGGTGACTAATAATTGCAAAGGTTTTACGCTTGTCTATTTCTTGCTTTAAACTCATGTATGTAAGGTGTAAGCGCAAGTTTTCGGTTCGAACCAAAACTTACTAAGGCCGCAAAAGTACCTTTTAATGGCGGGAAAGGCAAACCCTAAAAAGCCTCCCCTAAACTGACAAAAAAGCCCTTAGAGCCTTTGAGGCCAAAACCGTAATCGATAGACAAATTGGTGCCCGATTGTTTATTTACTTTGATACGCAAACCTAAGCCGGCCGCAGGGGCAATTACTTTATCTGCATGTGAAGGCGATCCCGTAAAATATTGCACATTGCTAAAAATAGTACCCCCTAACAAACCACTGCGCAATAATTTAAAGCGGTATTCTGTTTCAAAATAAAACATATCCTTTCCCCTAAAACGACCTTGTATGTAACCTCTTCCGGTATTAAAATTATCGTCCCAACCGGTGCTGGGCAACAACAAATAACCCGGCGAACCTTCCATGGTAAACCAATTGTATGTCCACAAGGCCAAAACATTTTTTGCCCTACCGGGTAAGGTAAAGTATTTTCTAATTTCCAATAAGCCTGTGCGCCAATTGTTATTGCCACCCAAAAATTTACTGCTACTGCGCAATAAAAAAGAAGCATAAATTCCCTTGCTTGGGTTTATTAATCTTGGCCTATTATCAAACGTAACTTTCGCAATCCAACTCGAAGAAATTTCTTCCGGATCTAGCTTAAATGGCATAGGTTCTGGATTTCCCTTATGCTGGGTATTGTCTCTTTCTCGCACATTCCAAAAGCGGTCGAAATAATAGCCTAAACCAGCATAGAAATTAGGTAAAAGTTTGCGCTCCACTGATTCATGAAACTTTACATACAAATATTCTATCCCATAACCTTTAGTGCTTAAGGCATTATCACCTAAGCCAAAAGTAAGCGAAGGATATTTTAAGTAACGGTTATCTGAAACAATATGGTACTTGTTATGCGGTGTCCAAATACTGGCAATTAAAGGCAAAATTATTTGGTGGTATTGCGTATACATGGCACAAGTAAAAATACTAGAGGCTTTGGTAGTGGTAGGCGATTGGGTATGAAAAACAATATTTCCTGCTAGCAAGCCCGCAAAGCCTGTTTGCAAGGCATATCCAGCTGCAGGCACAAGGGCAATATGCGTATGCGAACCACTGCTTGCAGAATCGCGTTGGGCCATTTGTTTTTGGTTGTATTTCAAACGTAAAAACACATCCGTTAAATCTCTTTCCGATGGCGCCGCTTGAATAATGGAATCTGGCGATTCATTGCTTTGAACAATGGCATTCCCTTGCGCAAAAACATGCTGCAATAATAAGATTGCCAAAATTATAAGAAATGAAATAGCCTTTCTATGCATTTTTAATCACACTGTTCTTTATGGCAAACCTTTGCCTGTAAAAAGAATGCGCAATTATAAAGCAATAAATGATACAATTTGATTGAAGTATTAGAACTTAACTTATTTTAGTAGCCTTTTAAAGACACCTCTACTTTGCCATTCGATCCATATACCTATAATTTGCCCGTTGCAGAGATTATTCCAAGACTCTGCCAACAACTCCAAGAACACAATACAATAATTGTTCAAGCACCTCCTGGCGCAGGAAAGAGCACCCTTTTGCCCTTAGCACTCCTAAAAGAAACTTGGCTAAAAGGGCAAAAAATAATTATGCTCGAACCAAGGCGATTGGCTGCAAGAAGCATTGCGCATAGAATGGCATCCATGCTTGGTGAAGCGCCCGGTGAAAGCGTAGGATACCGCATACGGTTTGAAAACAGAATTGGGGCAAACACCAAAATTGAAGTGGTAACAGAAGGCATTCTAACACGCATGTTGCAAAGCGATAATGCGCTTGAAGGTGTGGGCATGGTAATTTTTGATGAGTTCCATGAACGTAGTATACATGCAGATGTAGCCATGGCATTGTGCAGGGAAGCACAACAAGTATTACGACCAGATTTACGCATGTTGGTAATGAGCGCTACCCTCAATATGCCGCAATTAAGTGCTTTGTTAACCGCTCCCATTATTACCAGCGAAGGAAAATTATTTGCGGTGGATATTCATTATGTGGGCGGACAAGATGAGCGCCTTTTGCCAGAAACTACCGCAAGGGTTATTATAGATGCAACACGCAACAATGAGGGTGATGTTTTGGCCTTTTTTCCTGGCGAAGGAGAAATTAGAAAAACGGCAGAAATATTAAAAAGAGAACTCAATGGTTTTGCCATTCATCCGCTCTTTGGCGTGCTACCGCAAAGCGAACAATATGCGGCCATTATGCCCAATAAAAGTGGCAAAAGAAAAATTGTTTTGGCCACCTCCATTGCAGAAACAAGTTTAACCATTGAAGGGGTAAAAATTGTAGTAGATACTGGCTTTGGCAGAATGCAACGTTTTGATCCAAAAAGCGGATTGAGCAGGCTAGAAACCGTGCAAATTTCAAAAGATTCTGCAGATCAACGTGCAGGAAGAGCGGGAAGGTTAAGTGCTGGCGTTTGCTATCGTATGTGGACCAAAGCCACGCACGATAGGTTAGCAGAACACCGTATTCCAGAAATTATGGAAGCAGACTTGGCAAGTTTGGTGCTAGATTTGGCACAATGGGGTATCATTAATTTTTCGCAACTGAGTTGGCTCAGTCCGCCACCAAAAGCGCATGTGGCGCAAGCAAGCGATGTATTGCACCAAATTGGTGCATTGGAAAATGGAAAAATTACCGATCACGGAAAACAAATTCACCAATTGGCCTGTCACACACGTATTGCGCACATGCTCTTGTTAGCGCAAGAAGACCATAGCATTCAATTGGCAACAGATGTGGCTGCCGTTTTAGAAGAACGTGACCCACTGCCAAGAGAAGCAGGTATAGACATAAATTTACGGGTAGAAGCCTTAAGACGCGCTAGAAAAAATAATGCATTAGGCAAAGGTTTCAACAGAATAGAAAAGGTAGCAGAATCTTATAGAAGATTGTTAAATGTGGAGGCCAATAATGGTCCGGTTGATCCTTTTGAAACCGGCTTGCTCATTGCCCATGCTTACCCTGAAAGAATATCTTGCGCCAGACCCGGAAACAATGCGCAATTTCAATTGGCTAATGGCAAATATGCCATGGCCGGACATAAAGACGATTTGGCCCATGAACCATGGTTAGCAGTAGCTCACATGGATACACGTGATGGTTTAGGAAAAATATTTTTGGCCTCTCCTCTTAACCCAAAAGATTTACGTGCGCTGGTAAAAGAAAAAGAAATTATCACTTGGGATACGCGCAAAGGTGGACTCATTGCCACCAAAGATTTGCGCATTGGAAGTATTGTTTTACAATCTAAACCTTTACCACAGCCCAACCCCATTCATTTAGCCGATGC
>CANFHJ010000060.1 GCA_947446605.1 Bacteroidota bacterium
CTTCTTACATCCTCTCGGCTCAATGGCGTGAACATAATTACATCGTCTATCCTATTTAAAAACTCAGGGCGAATGCTGCGTTTAAGCAATTCCATTACATTCACTTTTGCTTCTGCCATTAACTCTTCTTTGTTGGTATCATTATAGGTTTCAAACTTTTCTTGAATCAATTGCGATCCTATATTGGAGGTCATAATTACAATGGTATTTTTAAAATTAGCTACCCTTCCTTTGTTATCTGTTAAACGCCCATCATCTAAAACCTGCAATAAAATATTAAATACATCTGGATGCGCTTTTTCTATTTCATCTAACAATACAACACTATAGGGTCTGCGTCTGATGGCTTCTGTTAGTTGTCCACCTTCTTCATAACCCACATAACCTGGAGGCGCTCCAATTAAGCGAGAAACGGTATGTTTTTCTTGGTATTCGCTCATATCAATGCGCACCAAAGCACTTTCTTGGTTAAACAAAAACGCTGCGAGGGCCTTTGCCAATTCTGTTTTACCAACGCCTGTTGTTCCTAAAAATATGAACGAACCAATTGGCCGCTTAGGGTCGGACAAACCCGCACGGTTTCTACGAATGGCATCAGAGATGGCCACAATTGCTTCCTCCTGACCAATTACACGCTTATGCAATTCGGCTTCTAGGTTCAACAATTTTTCGCGTTCACTTTGCAACATGCGGGTAACGGGTACGCCTGTCCAACGGCTCACCACATCTGCAATATCTTCGCTGTCTACTTCCTCCTTCACCATGGCATTATCGCCTTGTTGTGCTTGCAATTTTTCTTTAAGTTCAATTACTTTTGCTTCCGCTTCTTTGATTCTGCCGTACCTAATTTCTGCAACTTTACCAAAATCGCCTGCACGCTCTGCATATTCTGCCTCCACTTTTAAATTTTCAATTTCTTGCTTGGCCGTTTGAATACCATCCACAATAAATTTTTCGCTTTGCCATTCTGCTTTGAGTGCATTTCTTTCGCTTTGCAAATTGGCAATGAGTTCACTTAATTCTTTTACTTTTAAAGCATCCCCTTCTCTTTTGATGGCTTCACGTTCAATTTCCAATTGCATTATTTTTCTTTCGAGCTGATCCAATTCTTCTGGAACAGAATCAATTTCCAAGCGCAATTTAGAAGCAGCTTCATCCATTAGGTCAATGGCTTTATCTGGCAAGAATCTATCTGAAATATAGCGTTGCGACAATTCTACTGCGGCAATAATTGCTTCATCCTTTATTCGAACTTTATGGTGTACCTCATATCTTTCTTTTAATCCACGAAGAATAGAAATAGCGGCTTCTGTATCTGGTTCTTCTACATATACCTTTTGAAACCTACGTTCCAAGGCTTTGTCTTTTTCAATATACCGCTGGTATTCTGCAAGGGTTGTTGCACCAATTGAGCGCAGTTCGCCACGAGCCAAAGCGGGTTTTAAAATATTGGCAGCGTCCATAGCTCCTTCACCTCCGCCACCTGCGCCAACTAGGGTATGAATTTCATCAATAAACAAGATAATTTCTCCATCACTTTGGGTAACTTCTTTTATCACAGATTTTAAGCGTTCTTCAAACTCACCTTTGTATTTGGCGCCAGCAATTAATGCGCCCATATCAAGAGAAAACACGCGCTTACTTTTTAAATTTTCTGGTACATCACCGCTCACAATTCTATGCGCCAAACCTTCGGCTATGGCAGTTTTACCAACGCCAGGTTCGCCAATTAATACAGGATTGTTTTTTGTTCTACGAGATAAAATTTGTAGCACACGTCTTATTTCCTCATCGCGGCCAATTACGGGATCTAATTTCCCTCTTTGGGCCAAATCATTTAAGTTTTTTGCGTACCGATTTAGTGAATTGTATTGCGCTTCGGCACTTTGCGAATTAACCTTTGCACCGCCACGTAATTCTTTGATAGCAGATTTAAGTGCCTTTTCATTAACACCCGCGTCTTTCAAAAGTGTGGCAATTGGATCGGACACAAATAACAATGCCAATAATAAATGTTCTACAGCTACAAAATCATCTCCAAATTCTTGTAAGAAATTTTGCGCTTTAATAAGCACCTGATTGGCTGAATTAGAAAGATACTGCGCCGGGTTATCTTTTACCTTTGGATAAGAAAGTAAAATGGCATCCAAGGCTTGGTTCATCCTTTGCAAATTGGTGTCAATTTTCTTGAGAAGAAACTGGGTAGTTTGTTCATCACTTTCCAACAAACCTTTTAATAAATGTCCGGTTTCAATGGAAGAGTTTGAATTGCCTACAGCAATTTGTTGCGCTTGCTGAATGGCATCTTGGGCTTTGGTTGTGAAATTATTTAAATTCATAGCTTATTAATTACAATTTGAGTTGGCACTTGAATCACAAATACAATTAATTTAGTATAGTTTTTCAGGTACAACAATTAGCGTCAAGAAAGGTTCCAACGCGTAATTTGCGCAATAATGGCATAAGAAATTTTAACATACAGGAAAGAATGGCTGAAAAGCATTATAAAATATGGTTAAGAGCGGCTTTTTACTGCCAAATTTTCTGAGCAATTTCTAGTTGCCTCCATAAATTGAGTTTTCTCATTCGTTTCAAGTCATTAGTTCTATTATATTCGCCCTTTATTAGCGACACAATGGATGCATTAGCAAACCGCGTTTCTTCTATCAATGAACCACAAACCATTGCCATGTCTAAAAAGGCAAGGGAATTAATGGCTAAGGGCATTGATGTGGTTAACCTAAGTTTAGGCGAACCAGATTTTACTACCCCACAACACATTAAGGATGCGGCTATTGCGGCCATTGAGAACAACTTCACCTATTATACCCCTGTTGCAGGAATACCTGAATTAAGAGAAGCCATTTCGCAAAAATTTTTACGCGACAATAATCTCCACTATGCTGCCGACCAAATTGTAGTTTCTACTGGGGCTAAACACGCTATTATGAATGCAATTATGGCCTTGATAAATCCTGGAGATGAAGTTATAATTCCAACACCCTATTGGGTAAGTTATTCTGAAATGGTAAAATTGGTGGAGGGTGTGCCTGTGTTTATTGCGGCACCACTTTCACAACATTATAAAATTACGGCTGCGCAACTAGAAGCGGCTATTACACCAAAATCTAAAGCGTTTTTATTTTCTTCACCATGTAACCCTACCGGGTCGGTGTATAGCCAAGCAGAATTAGCTGCTTTGGTTTCTGTATTCGAAAAACACCCATCCATTATGGTGATTTCAGATGAAATATACGAGTACATTAACTTTGTTGGCAAGCACATAAGTATTGGCAGTTTTCCAAGCATGCAGGATAGGGTAATTACCATTAATGGATTATCTAAAGGATATGCCATGACAGGCTGGAGATTAGGTTATATGGGTGCACCAAAAGCCATTGCACAAGCTTGCGAAAAAATTCAATCGCAGTTTACCAGTGCAACTAGTGGTATTTCCCAAAAGGCAGCCGTTGCAGCACTCACAGGCCCAATGGAACCTAGCCTAGAAATGGTTAAAGCATTTCACAGAAGAAAAGAATTAGTAGAAAAAGGTTTGGCAAGCATTCCTGGAATTTTAAACAATGAGCCTGAGGGGGCATTTTATTTCTTTCCAGATATCTCCTTTTACCTAGGGAAAAAATTTGGAGAGCAACTCATTGAAACGGCTACCGACCTCTGTTTATATTTATTAAACGAGGGCCATGTGAGTATGGTTACGGGAGAAGCTTTTGGTAATCCCAATTGCATTAGGATAAGTTATGCCGCTTCCGATGAAAAATTATTACTGGCCATTGAGAGAATTAAAAGCGCTTTGAGTAAATTGGCCTAAATTTTTTGAAAACAAATAGATGAAAGAAATAATAAAAAAATTTGAAGGTTTAAAAGTATTGGTCATTGGTGATGTAATGATTGACGCCTATTTAATTGGGAATGTAGACAGAATTTCACCTGAAGCACCAGTGCCTGTTTTGGCTGTTCATAAAAAAGATTTTAGATTAGGTGGCGCTGCAAATGTTGCTTTAAACTTAGTTGCTTTAGGTGCAAAACCAATTTTATGTTCGGTAATTGGTGAAGATGCTGAGGGAAATGAATTATTGGCCTTATTGGAAAAATCATCTATTCTAAGCACAGGTATTATTCGTTCTAAAGAAAGACTAACCACTACCAAAACAAGGGTAATGGCGCAGAACCACCAGATGATTCGGATCGACAATGAGCAAACAGAACAAATTAGTGAAGTAGATTCCTATTTGCTAACTCAAAGAATCATCAATGATTTATTGCCAGCTGCAGATGTGGTTTTGTTTGAAGATTATGATAAAGGCGTGATCTCTGAAACACTCATTCATCAGATAGTAGCGCATGCACATAAATTGAATAAAAAGGTTGTGGTTGACCCAAAGAAAAGAAACTTTTTGCATTACAAGGAAGTTGATTTGTTTAAACCAAACTTAAAGGAATTGAAGGAAGGTTTTAAACGCGATGCAGATCCATCTGACCAAGCAGATTTTGAATTGGCCATAAAAGATTTGATGCGCAGCTTATCGCTTAAAAACATTATGGTAACCATGAGTGAAAGAGGCGTAATGATTAGCGATGGAACGCAATTTGATTACATTCCTGCGCACTTGAGAAAAATTGCAGATGTAAGTGGAGCCGGCGATACTGTTATATCTGTGGCATCTTTATGCATGGCATTAGGCATGAGCAACAAAGAGGTTGCAGCTTTAAGTAACTTAGCTGGAGGCTTGGTTTGTGAAGAAGTTGGCGTAGTGCCAATTGACATTAACAGGTTAGCAGCAGAATCTCAAAAATTATAATTCATTGGTTCGAACCAATAAGCAATGCCTTTTCAGTTTACTTTAATTGGAAAGGCATTTTTTTGCTTTTCCTATAACTACAAACAACGCCTAAACCACCTTCTACATTAGCGTATTGAGGTGCTGGTTCGCTAAAAGGATCGTCGCCCTGAAAATTTACACGACGCCTATGGTATTCATAATAATGTACATCTGTATTTAAAAGGTAAGCTACAAAATTTGGCGTATCCTTGGAATCGTTGTAAGCATAATATTTATGACTAACAGCCATTTGATCGCCTGTACTATTTTGATCAGTTACAAACTCATCTCTTATCGAATAATAACTGGTATCCCATTGGTAAATGTTACACTCTTGCATATTTACTCGAAAATAATTATGCTGTTGCAAATCATCTTTCCATTTTACAGAAAATAGGTATTGCTTTTCATACTGACTGGCATTGCTTGAAGTTACAACAGAATATTTTGCTTCATCAATTTCCATTATTTGAAGAGGGATAATACTTGTTCCTTTAACCGTTTTACCAGCATAAGTTGCAGTAATGGTATAGCTTAATCCTGGCACAATTGGAAACTCAGATTGAGGCAAGTAATAGGTCATTTTTTGCGAATTAAAGGGCATTACTTTACTGTTTCCATTGTTATCAGAGATCACCAAATTAGCGTCTGGTATAGGAGAAAAACTTGCTCCGCCATTATTATTATAAATAGGAACTGAATAAGTAAGTGTTGCCTCTACCCCATTGTCTTCGGGCGATAAAAACGAAAACAAAACTAATTTGGTTTCAACATTAGGCACTGGAACTGTTGCAACTCTTTGACAAGAAGCAAACAGAAATGGAAGCGCTAAGAGAATAGTTTTAATATAATTTTTCATCTTCATTTAAAATTTAATATTCCAAGAAACCGAAGGAACAATTGGAAAAATAGTTACCTGCATTAACTTTCTCTGCATGGAATTATTATCCGAACCTATATAATAAAAATAAGGGTTGAACCTATTGTATAAATTGTAAACGCTAAACTCCCAGGTTCGAACCCAGTGTTTCATTTGCTTTTGCACTTGAATACCTAAATCCATGCGGTGGTAAGGGGCCATTCTAAATTGATTTTTACCAGTGTATTGAGACACAATATCACCTCCAAAAAAGCCCTGCGAGCCCCCTAATTGATGAATGGGAGCAGCATATTCGGCAACAGGCAAAGTAATTGCATTTCCAGTTCCATAAACCCATGTTGCGCTAATTTTTATTCCATTTTGTTCGGGGGTTTCTTCACGTACTTTATACATACCAACTAAAGAAATATCGTGCCTTCGGTCGTATTTTGCCCAAAACTTTTGGCCAAAATTTAGTTCATCAAATTGCATTTGGGTCCAACTTAAGGTATAACCAATCCAGCCTGTAAAATCACCTGTTTTCTTTTGCAATAAAAACTCTGCACCATAACTCCACATCTTCCCCATGGTAATATTTTGCTCCCAAGGGGTGGTGCCAGCATCTGCAGCTGCTGCAGGGTTTACATCTAAAAAGCTAGCACCTTCTTTGAAGGAAATAATATTGGAAGCACGCTTATAATATCCTTCAACACTTATAGAAAAATTGCGCTCTAAAAAGTCTTTTGCAAATCCACCAGCAACTTGCCAAGAGGTTTGCGGCAAAACTTTTTTAGTAGTTGGAACCCATAAATCTGTAGGCAAACCAATTCCTGTGTTTGACAGTAAATGTACGTATTGGTTCATGATTGCAAAGGAAGCTTTAGCAGCCAAATCACTTTTAATTTTATACGACATTCCAATGCGAGGTTCTGGTTTAAAATAATTCACCCCACTTACATTAAAGTGCGTTAAACGTAAGCCAGGATTAAGTTTCAGACGTGGCCCAATTTTCATGTCATCCTCAATATAAATGGCATTTTCAAAGGCAATAAATTCGTTTTTTTGCGTAGAATTTAATCCCGAAAAATCATCTTTTAACACTAACGCAGAAGGCACAAATTGGTGACGAATAATTTGTGCGCCCATTTTAATGGTGTGGTTTGTATTGGGTCTATAATCTAAATCGTGTTTAAGGGCGTAATCTCTAATACCTGAGGAATAACTCAATTGAAAATTTCCATTTGATTGTTGTGCTTGCTCAAAAATTTCAAATTTATAATTGCTAAAAATAAGCGAGGTATTTGAAAAGAGTTTAGGAGAGTATTGGTGGTTCCACCTAAGCGTTCCAGTTAAATTTCCCCATTGAAGTCCTGCCGAAGTTTTAAAATTATTAAAATCAGTTTCTTTTAAATAAAATTTATCACTACCAAAATATCCACTCAAGAAAATTTTATTATGGGTATTAATTTCATAATTGGCTTTGGCATTAAAATCATAGAAATAATAACCCGCTTTTGAATTGGGATCCTGAAACGGCATAGTTAATGCATCAAAATAAGTTCTACGTGCTGAGACCAAAAAAGAAGATTTGCCTTTAATAATAGGACCTTCCAAAACCAATCTGCTAGATATAATTCCAATACCAGCCTCCCCTTTTATTTTCTCTTTATTCCCCTCCTTCATGTTCATTTCAATAACAGAAGACAATCGACCTCCAAAGCGCGCAGGGAAACCACCTTTGGTTAACTCTACACTTTTTAAGGCATCACCATTAAACAAACTAAAGAAGCCAAAAAGGTGAAATGCGTTATATACAATGGCATCATCCAAAATAATTAAATTTTGATCAGGACCACCACCACGCACATAAATTCCAGCATTGCCTTCACCCCCTTTTTGCACACCAGGTAAAAGTTGAATAACCTTCATTACATCTTTTTCTCCCAATAAGGCGGGTATATCTTTAATTTGTTGAATAGGAATTTCTATCACACTCATTTGAGTAACGTCTGCCAAATGAACCTTTTGTTTTTGTGAAGAAACAACTAATTCTTTCATTACACCGCTAGGTTCAAGTATTACATCCCATTGGATATTTTTGTTTAAATCTATAGTATACGCTTTTGGTTCGAACCCAATATAGGATACAATTATTTCGTATTTACCTTCTGGCAGTGTTAGCGAAAAGAAACCATAATTATTAGAAACGGTACCCGATCTAATGGCGGGAACTGCAATGCTGGCACCAATCATTAACTCGGCGCTACCCTTTTCTTTAACGTAGCCACTTATGGTAAAGCGCTGTGTTTGCGACCAAGAGTTTTTAGAAACCAAAAGAAAAATTATAGCAAAAATAAGGAGGCGTGGAAATTTATACATAGAGCATTTAAACGATTGCAAATTGAAAATATTTTTGAAATAAACCAATGTTAGAATTTATTCTTCCACATCATACTTTCAACGGGCTTAACTGTTCTCTTGCTATATTTAGCAGATTTTTTAGCATTATAAAGATTTTCAATTTCACCTTCTACTACAAAATAGATAAGCTGTCCAATGGGCATTCCAGCATAAATACGAACAGGTTGCGCACAAGAAATTTCTAAAGTCCAAGTATTACAAAAACCAACATCTCCTTTTCCGGCTGTGGCATGAATATTTATTCCTAGGCGCCCAGTGCTACTTTTGCCTTCAAGAAATGGCACGTGTTTATGGGTTTCTGTATACTCTGCAGTAACACCTAGGTAAAGTGTATTGGGTTGTAAAACAAAACCTTCATGAGGAATTTCAAATGTATCAATTTTATTGTGTTCGCGCGCATCTAAAACACGGTCTTTATAGCTAGCCAAATGCCTACCCAAGTGCACGTCGTAGCTGTTGGTGCCAAGGCATTCTTTAATAAATGGTTCAATTAAAATGGAACCGGATGCCATTTCTTCTAAAATGCGTTTATCTGATAAAATCATACTTTGAAATTTTTACTAAAATAATCTTATAGATTGAGAAGGAAAAATAAAAGATTGAAATTAAAAAATGGGCATAAAAAAAGGCGAACAACCAAATTGATTGCCCGCCTTTTCAATTTAAAAAAATGAATTAATCCAATTTACATTCAACTCTTCTATTATTAGATTTTCCAATTTCTGATCTATTGTCATCCAAAGGACTTTCCTTTCCAATAGCTAAAATACTGATGCGTTGCGCGTCAATTCCTCTTGATTGTAAATATTCAGACACGGCAGTAGCTCTGTTTTGAGCTAACTTTTTATTGTATGCAGCACTTCCATTATCGTCGGTATACCCTTTTAATGAAAGCGTATAACTTGGATTATTTCTCATAATTACCGCAATGGTATTTAAGTACTCATATGCTTTGGCATTTAATTGATAAGAATTAATTGAGAAACGAATAGGATTCATTTCTACCAAAATTTCATTTTTTAAACGGTATTTTTCTTCGTTAGACAAACCTCTATTGGAATTATTTGCAGCTGGAGCAATAATTGCTATCTTTTCGCCAGTTGCAGCATTGGGGGCCGTTGCAGAATTATTCATTTGCTCAATTGTTTTTTCAACTGCTGCAACCTGTTCTTTTTCTTTAACAACTTCTTCAACTGGAGGGCATCCATTATTAGAAAACAATCCTGCAACATCTGGGCATTTATCAAATTTATCTACAATACCATCGTCATCTGAATCTTTGGTGCCAGGCATATTCATCATTTTCTTGAATTTGGTATCAACAGAATCGCTAATAGATTTAATGGCAGAGTTAACCTGATCATCTATTCTAGCTTGCATGCGGTCTACACGGTTATCTTGCCATGCAACAGCACGATCAATGTGTTTACCGCGACCAAAACTATATTTTAGGCCAACAGAACTTTTAATCATTTGGTCTTTCCCTGTGCCATAATCATAGCCATCCCATGCATCTGTATTAATTGACACAAACTCACTCATTACATTTACACACCAATTGTTATTAATATGGTATCTAAATCCTAAGCCCACGCCCAAAAGAATAGCTGTTCCACTTATGCTGCTTTGGGTTGCATCATCAGCAATAAATTTGCGCTCTGCATCAAAGGTAGCTCTAGAAATGCTGGCACGTGCATAAGGAACAAATTTGTATTCATTTGTGCGAAGTGAACGCTTTAAATCAATATTTGCACCTAAGGTTAAAAAGGAAACATTTGAGGTATAATATTCTATATTATTTGCCCCCGTCATTTTACCCTTTTCATAGCCAAGGTCCATGCTAAAAAGCGGACTAAAATAGTAATTAACATCGAGGCCAACAGCGAGATCAAATTTAGTTTTTGCGCCATGCAATCCATAGGGGTCATTTGCCGAAACACCAGTAGACAATAGATCATAAGAGGTATATCTTAAATCATACAGGTGTGAGGCCTTCATACCTAATGAAAATCTATTCCATTTTGGACCTTCGGCCGCTGAAGGATTGTCTAACAAAGGAGATGCCACTGGCTCTTGCGCAAAAACAGAAGAATGGATCGAAACAAATAAACCAAATAGTAATATGCCTTTAGCAAATTTACGAAGAAACAAACTTGACATATTATTTTTATTTAAAGTATTCATAGTGCGATTGATTTTTTTCATGGTTGTAAACTTTTCAAATTGAACATTAAATGGCTTATACATTATTTGGCAATTATTATTGGTTTAACCATAAAATTATTTCCATTCTCGAGTTTTACGTAATAAGTACCTGCGGCAAAGTCTATCACATTCATCTCAATTAATTCTTTATCGGTTTCAAAAGCCATTACCTCCTTACCTAACATATCAATGAGGGTAATTTTTGTTCCTTTTGCATTTAAACCTTTTAACTCAATATAGAATACATTGGTACTTGGATTAGGATAAACATTAAATAGATCTTTGTCTTTTGTAATTATAGTGCCGCCTAAAGGAACACCCAATGCAAATGGATCACTACCATTTTCACAACCACTCGCATTCTTCACTACCAAACCATAGATGCCAGATTGTGTAACGGTGTAATTTCTGCTAGTTGCACCCGCTATCATTTCATTATTTCTATACCATTGGTATGAGTAGTAATCTTTTTGAGCAGCAAGTACATTTGAAGAAATTCTTACAATTTCTGGTTTGTCTGGTACTGGGTATACTGCTATGTTAAATGTTCCGGTATTGGCACAACCCATTGCATCAATAAATATTGCAGTAATGGTGTGGTTGCCAGTTCCAGCCAACATTGGATCAAAGGTTTTCTTATCCTTCATTATTCCAGATCCGCTGAAAGTCATATTTGCAGCACCATGGCTAAGTTCTAGCATACCTTTGTCTTGACACATTTCTAAAGATGGGAAAGTATCAATATTAGTTGCTGCATTTACATTAATAGTAAAGCTTGCTGTAACCTTGTTACCAGACTCATCAGACAATTCAAAGGTATTGGTTGTGATACCAATTGGGAAGTTAGAGCCAGAAGGCAATCCTGCAATTTGTTTAACTGTAATGTTTCCACAATTATCTGTTGCTGTAGGCATGTTATAACTTTGTGCTGCATTACAGAATCCAACCACTTTGTTTATTGGCATATTCGAAATAACTGGTCTTATTGTATCTAAAACAGTAACTGTAATTTCGCCGATGCTTTCATTAGATGAAGCATCTCTAACAGTAAAGTATACTGAATTCACACCTAAATTAGAACAATTAAAGCTTGACTTACTTAATGTTTTAGTTTTAATACCAACATTATCACTTGATCCATTATCTACCATGCTTGTATTTATAACAGCGCTTCCTGCAGCTGTTAAATAGATAGTAAGATTATTTGCTCTAACAATTGGCACCATGCTATCTTTAACAATAACATTTAACGAAACTGTTTTACTATTTGAACTTGGATCTGTTGCAGTAAATGTAATTACATTAACACCTAAATTAGTTCCATTAAATGTGGTTTTGCTTAATACGCGCAAACCAATTGCACAATTATCATACGAACCATTATCAATAGCATTAGGAGTAATAGTTGCATTACCTAATGAATCTAGGTATACACTTAAATTATTATTTACAAATACTGTTGGTTTCAAAGTATCTAACACATTTACATAAACAGTTACAGTTGCAGTGTTGTTGCTTGCATCTGTTACAGTCAATACTACTGGATTAGATCCAACATGACTGCAATCGAAATCTGTTTTAGATAAGCTATAAGAAACAATTGCACAATTATCTGTTGAGCCATTATTTACCTGAGCTGGTGTAATGCTTGCCACACCAAACTGGTTCATGTAGGCTGTAAGATTTCTACCAATCACATTTGGTTTAGTTGTATCGGCAACAATAATAACTGCTGTAGTTGTAGCAATGTTTCCTGAAGCATCCCCTACGGTTAATGTTACTGTGTTTGCGCCTACATCGCTACAATCAAAATTAGATTGACTTAGCATTAAACTTGTTACACCAACGTTATCACTTGAACCATTATTTACTTGAGCCGGTGTTACAGAAGCTGCACCCAAGGCATTCAAGTAAATGGTACGATTTTGAGAAAGTGCTATTGGACGAATAGAGTCAATTACAATCACATTTACACTTATTGAACGTGAATTAGAGCTGTTATCGGTAACTGTGAAGGTTACCACATTACTTCCTCTATCTGCACCTGTGAAAATGGTTTTGCTTAATGATAAACTTCCTATTCCACAATTATCGCTCGAACCATTGTTTACCATGGCAGTTGTTAATGTTGCCGTGCCAGCGCCATTCAAGTACAAGTTCAAATTATTATTAATAGCAGCTATTGGTTTAATGGTATCCTGAACTGTTACTATAACATTAACGCTTCGGAAGTTTCCGCTTGCATCTGTTGCAGTAAACGAAACATTGTTTGAACCAATATTGCTGCAATCAAAAGTTGATTTAGATAATACCAGACTGCTTATGCTACAATTATCTGACGAACCATTATTAACATTTGCAGTGGTAATACTTGCAACACCTAATTGGTTCAATTGGATTGTTAAGTTCTGAACAATGGCAATTGGTTTAATGGTATCTATTACTGTTACAATTGCAGCAGCAGTTGAAATATTGCCAGAGGCATCACTTACCGTTAAGGTGATTGATTTTGC
>CANFHJ010000061.1 GCA_947446605.1 Bacteroidota bacterium
TATGTAAACGACATTGAAATTTACCGTCCGTTTTTGCCCCGCAGCGGCCAACAAGAAGGTTTGAGTTTTATTCATACAGAATTGGTTCAAAACGTAAAATTCTCTGCAGGCGGATTTGAAGCGCGTTACGGCGATAAAATGAGTAGCGTACTCGATATTAAATACAAAGACCCAAAGAAATTTGCATCGTCTATAAATGCCGGATTAATGGGGGTACAAACCCATGTGGAAGGTGCAAGTAAGAACTTACGTTTTACCTATTTAATTGGCGCAAGGTACTGGAGCAATAAATATGTTTTGGGCACCATGGATGTGAAAGGTGATTACCAACCTACCTTTTATGATTTGCAAACTTTATTAAATTTTCACTTACGTGAAAACCTTACAATAAGCCTGCTTGGTAGCTATGCCCAAAATAAATATTATTTTATTCCTCAAAATAGAGAGACAACCTTTGGTACAGTTAATAGGGCTTATCGCTTAAATATTTATTTTGACGGTTCTGATTTAATGGAATACAAAACGGCCACAGGTGCTGCCACCATTAGCTTTAAACCTACTCCATTTACACAATTAAAACTCATTGCCTCTAGTTTTTATTCCAACGAAAACGAAATCTTTACCGTAGAAGGAGCCTATCGCATGAGTGATATTGAAACCGATATGGGTTCAGATAATTTTGCGCAAGCCAGAAATTTAAAAGGTGTAGGTTATTTTATTACCAACGCCAGAAATGCCGTTATTGCCAATGTAAATAATATTGGCCACAGAGGTTACCATAGCACCAGAAAAAACAATTTGCAATGGGGTGCCTTTTTTCAAACAGAGAAAATTCAAGATAAATTACACGAGTGGTATTACGATGATTCATCTGGTTTTTCAAGGCCTCCAATCGATTCAAATGGGAACTTTAATTTAAGCAATTATTTAGATACCAGGCTAAATTTACAAAGTTACCGCTTCAATGGTTATGTACAAAACGGACAAACCATCAACAAAGATTACAATGCCATTTTAACTTATGGCATTAGAGCCAACTATTGGAGTTTCAACCAACAAACAGTAATCAGTCCGCGCTTTCAATTTGGGTTCGAACCGAACCGAAAACACAACCGCTTGGTGAAAGATAAATTAATTGATGGCGATAAAAGAAAAGACTGGATGATACGTGCTGCATACGGCTGGTATTACCAAGCACCTTTCTATAGAGAGCTAAGAGATTTTACGGGTACATTAAACCCAAACATCAAAGCGCAAAGAGCAATACATTATGTACTTGGTGGCGATGTAAATTTTATTGCATGGAACCGTCCATTTAAATTTGTGACAGAAGCTTATTTTAAGCAATTAGACAACCTCATTCCTTATGAAATAGACAATGTGCGCATTCGTTATTTTGCCAATAACAACAGCAGCGGATATGCCTCAGGAATTGATTTTAGAATTAATGGCGAATTTGTAAAAGGTGCCGAAAGCTGGGCAAGCTTAAGCTTTATGAAAACGGAAGAAAAAATTACCGATGCAAAAGATGCCAGTGGCAATTTAATTACACCACATTATATCCCAAGACCAACAGACCAACGCCTCACTTTTGCAATTTACTTTCAAGATTATTTGAGAGGAAATCCAAAAATTAGAATGAACTTTAATTTGGTTTATGGCAGCGGAATGCCCTTTGGTGTGCCAGATCATAACCGCTACAATGATGTTTACCGCATGCCCAGCTACCGCAGGGTTGATATTGGCTTAAACCGTGTTCTAATTGCAGAAGATTCAAAAGAAAGAGATAATTTTTGGAGAAAGAAAATTAAATCTGCTTGGATAGGTTTGGAGGTATTTAACTTATTGGGCGTAAACAATACCATTAGCTATATCTGGATTGAAGATGTAAGTGCAAATAGGTATGCCGTTCCCAATTACCTTACCAATAGAAGAATTAACCTTCGCTTACTTGTTAAGTTTTAATTTTACCGCAACACATGAGTAAGGATTCTGCAGCAAAAATATTTGACTGGCGTTTATTGGTTAAAATATTCTCCTTGGCACTCCCCTACCAAAGAAAATTTTATACGGCAGTTTTTCTCACCTTGTCAATGGCCATTCTTGGACCACTAAGGCCTGCGCTCATCCAACACGCACTTGATACCTATGTTCCTGCAGGAGATAGCTTGGGATTACTCAATTTCTGTTTACTCATCTTCGCCTTGCTTTTTATTCAATCTATTATGCAATGGTGGAGTGCTATTTTGGCAAATTTTTTAGGCCAACAAATTATATATGATTTAAGAAATAAAGTATACAAACATTTGTTTTCACTGCGCCTCAACTTCTTCGACAAAACCCCCGTAGGCACTTTGGTTACCAGAAGTATTTCAGATATTGAAACCATTAGCGAAGTATTTAGTGAAGGCATGATTAACATAGCAGGAGATATTCTTCAAATTATTTTTCTGCTCCTCCTCATGTTTGGAACCAATGTAAAACTGTCATTGGTTTGCTTGTCTGTTTTGCCATTTTTATTTTACAGTGGTTACCTGTTTAAAGAAAAAATAAAAGAAAGTTTTGAGGAGGTTAGGAATCAGGTAGGTGTGCTAAACACATACGTACAAGAGCATTTGAGTGGCATGCAAATAGTGCAATTATTTAACAGAGAAGACAGAGAACTGGAGAGCTTTAAAGAAATTAATGCGCTGCACAGAGATGCAAATATCAAAAGTGTTTTTTATTATTCTGTATTCTTTCCTGTAGTAGAAGTGTTAACTGCTATTTCCATTGGCTTATTGGTTTGGTATGGCTCCAAAGGAATTATTGCAGAAGAAATTACCTTAGGAACCATGGTGTCTTTTATCATGTATATCAATTTATTTTTTAGGCCCATTAGAACATTGGCAGATAGGTTCAATAATTTGCAAATGGGTATGATTGCCGCCGAAAGAATTTTTGTTTTAATTGAGGATGAAACGCCCAAAGAAACAGCAGGTGAATTAGTGCTGAACCAAACCGAAGGAAATATTGAATTTAAAAACATTTACTTTTCTTATAATGTTGGTCAGCCTGTTTTAAAAAACATTAATTTTAAGGTTAATAAGGGCCAAACCATTGCCCTAGTAGGAGCTACAGGTGCGGGCAAATCCAGCATCATCAATTTATTAAGCCGATTTTATCCAACAGAAAAAGGCCAGATTTTAATTGATGGAACGGAAATTGAGCAATATACTTTGGCAAGTTTACGCGGTAAAATTAGCGTGGTAATGCAAGATGTATTTTTGTTTACTGGAACCATTTTAGAAAACATACAATTGTATGACAACACCATCAGTGAACAAACAATTATAGCCTGCGCCAAACAATTGGGTGCACATGATTTTATCAGCAAAATGCCCAACGGCTATTACCAAAAAGTAACTGAGCGCGGTTCGAGCCTATCTGTTGGGCAACGACAATTAATCTCCTTTGTTAGAGCCATGGTTAAAAATCCAGCTATCCTAATTTTGGATGAAGCTACTTCTTCTATTGACCATGAAACCGAGGAAATTATTCAACAGGCAATTATCAAAATGCGTGAAGGGAGAAGCAGTATTGTAATTGCCCATAGGTTAAGTACTATAGCCAATGCCGACGAAATTTTGGTATTAGACAAAGGAGAAATAGTAGAAAGAGGTACCCACCAAAGTTTATTAGAAAACAGTGGCTATTATAAAAACCTCTATGAGCACCAATTTGCTTTACAATAAAGGCATTACGGGAAAATAGCAATAAAAAATCTTGGCATTTTATGCCATTCAATAAAATTCTTATATTCGCAACAACAAGACTTATAGCATGAAATTAAACGGAAAAACAGTACTCGTAACGGGTGCATCTCGCGGAATTGGAAAAGGAATAGCTCAAAAATTGGCCAAAGAAGGTGCCAATATCGCCTTCACTTATGTGAGCTCTGTAGAAAAAGCAAATGCTTTTGAAGCAGAATTAATAGCTAGTGGCGTAAAAGCAAAAGGATACCAAAGCAATGCCGCAGATTTTTCTGAAGCAGAAAAATTGGTAGATGAAATTGTAAAAGAATTTGGTTCATTAGATGTTTTGGTAAACAATGCTGGTATTACCAAAGATACTTTGTTAATGCGCATGAGCGAGCAACAATGGGATGATGTGTTAGATACCAATTTAAAATCTGCCTTTGCCATGACCAAAGCAGCCATGAAACCAATGATGAAAGCAAAAGCAGGTTCTATTATAAATATTACTTCTATTGTAGGAATTGTTGGCGGTGCAGGACAAGCAAATTATGCAGCTTCTAAAGCGGGTATGATTGGTTTAACAAAATCTGTTGCCAAAGAAATAGGTTCAAGAAATATCAGATGCAATGCCATTGCCCCTGGTTTTATTGAAACCGAAATGACCGAAGTTTTAGGTGATGACATAAAACAAGAATGGATCAAAACTATTCCATTGAAACGTGGCGGTAAACCAGAAGATGTAGCCAATTGCGTATTGTTCCTTGCATGCGACGATTCTGCCTATATAAGCGGACAAACCATCAACGTTTGCGGTGGCATGGTGATGTAATTAACCCATGCATTTTACCTTTGCGTATCCCTTTTTTGGCATTCTGGCAAGTTTTTTACTCGCCAGCATAAGCGCTTATTTTCTTTATAAAACTAATCCGCTCAAACTTCCTAAACCATGGTTGGTTTATGCGGTAATGGCGATTCGCTTTCTTACGCTTTTTACTATTTGTTTTCTGTTATTGGGACCAATGTTTAAATGGGTATCTCAAAGAAAAGAAAAACCTATTTTGGCAATTGCAATAGACAATAGCGCATCCATGTTGCAGGCAAGCGATTCTAGTTATATTAGAAATAATTTAAAGAAAGAAATTTCAAAATTGAGCGATGCACTTAAAGAACAATATAGTATAGAAACCTATACCATTGGTGCAAGTGCAGAAAAAAACAAAGAGATTACCTTTACAGAAAAGAGCACTAATTTATCGGATGCTTTGCTTCAAATAAGCAACGATCACTATAATTTAAACCACAATGCTACCCTATTAATTAGTGATGGTATTTACAACCAAGGCAGTAACCCCGCCTATGCTTTAGAAAAAGGCGCTGCACCTGTATATACCATAGCTGTAGGAGATAGCACCCAACACAAAGACGCACTTATTAGTAAAGCAAGGTATAATCCATCCATATTTGTAGGCAACGATTTTGAAATACAAATAGATTGTAAAGCATTTTACTGTAACAATGAAGCACTTCAATTTACCCTTTACGAAGGAAGTGAAACTATTCAAAAAGGGAGTATTGTTGCAAAAGGAAATAATTATTATGGAAATCAAAAATTCTTGCTTACAAATGCCAAGGAAGGCATCCATACGTATCAAATAAAAATTAATCCCCTAAAAAAAGAAACTAACCTGGTAAACAATAAAATTACCATTCAGGTAAATGTGCTAAAATCTAAACAAAAAATTGTACTCCTTTACCAAACCCCGCATCCAGATATTAGCGCTATTAGCAGAACATTGGAAGCAAATACCAATTACGATTTACAGCGTTTTTTATTTGCAGATTACAAAGAACAAGGAGTAAACGATGTAAGTCTTTTTATCCTTCACCAATTGCCTGGCAACAATGGAGAAGCAAATAATTTAATAGAAAAACTCCAACAAAAAAGTATTCCAATTTTCTATATTTTAGGAAAGCAAACAGGCCTTAATTATTTAAACAACCAAGGAATATTAAGAATTAATGGTCCGCCCCAAAACTACAATGAGGCACAAGCTTGGGTAAACCAACAATTTAATTTGTTTCAGTTGGAGGAGAATACGGCAAGCAATCTTCAAAAATTTGCACCACTTATTACACCCTTTGGCAATTACCAAATTCCAGGTAATGCCAATACCCTTTTGTACCAACAAATTGGCTATGTAAAAACCAATACACCACTCCTTTTCTTTAGCAACAGCAAAGGCACAAACGAAGTATACCTATGCGGAGAAGGCTTCTGGCGTTGGCGTTTACAAGATTTTTTATTGAACCAAAATACCCATGTTTCAGAAACAATTCTAAACAAAATTGTTCAATGGGCAAGCGGCAAAAGTGATAGAACTAAATTTAGGGTCGAACCAAATAAAAAAATTGTTGACGAAAATGAAGCCCTCCAATTCACTGCCGAATTATACAATGATTTATTTGAATTGATTAACAAAGATGAAATTTCTTTGCTACTTAAAAACAATGCCGGAAAGGTATTTCCTTATCAATTTAGCAAAACAATAACTGCTTACCAATTAAATTTAGGAACTTTGGCAGCAGGCGAATACACCTATGAAGCAAGTGTAAATGGACAGTCGGCGTATGGAAAAAGAATGGGAAAAATTCATATCAAAGAATTACAAACAGAAGCGCTAGAAACACGCGCCAATCCGTCAAATTTAAGAGCCATTGCCATAGAAACCGGAGGACAATTTTTCCAAATCAATGAACTAGGTTTACTAAAAAACACCTTGCTTAAAAATGAATTTAGCAAAACTATAATTTATAAGGAAGAAGAATTTTTAGATTTAATTAAGCAAAAATGGCTGTTTTTCTGCATACTTTTATTCCTAGGTACAGAATGGTTTATTAGAAAATGGAATGGATTTATTTAGGCAGTTCCCCTTTTAAAAACCCGCTTATTAAAATTTCTAGTTTTTCAATACGACTTTGCCAAGAATTACCAGTAGCATAATTTATCCCATTTTCTCGCTTTCCTTTTTGGTCTTCATTTAATGCCAAATGAACTTTTGAAATAAATTCATCAGTAGAATTTACAAGATATATATAGGGTGAAAAGTCTGATAGGTCTTTGCTAAAATTAGTACTTACACAAGTTAGCCCAGCAGCCAAATATTCATTTATTTTCAAGGGATAAATTCCTGCAGTTAAACCAGTCAACTTATAAGGAATAATGCCCACTTGCGCATATTTTAAATACGCTGGTAATGCTTCTATATTTCTAGGACCAATAAAATGCAAATTTTCAATAGTGTTCAATCCAAATTTTTCTAAATCTAAGGCATCATAGGTACCCACAAAAACTATTTCGCAATTTTTAAACTCCTCACAAATGCGAATAATCAAATCTGAATCTAGGCGCAAATCACTGTAATGTCCCGTATAAATTATTACAGGTTTTTGAAATTGCTCAAACTCAATTGGCCTTTCCAAATTTGCGTTATTAGCAGCATCAAATAAGTCAATATCTACCCCATTTGCTACCAAATGAACTGTTCTATTACTTTTTTTACTATGCCGTTCACAGAGACTACTTGAAGTAGCAATTGCTAAATCACAATTTAGAATAGCAGCATCCTCGGCAAGCACACCATGCTTAGCTATATATGGCTCGCCGCTCATTTCGTCAAACGATTGATAAATATTTACCAAAGGTTGGTACTTAAAATATTTTGAAATGCTTGGAACTAATACAGGCAAAAAGGAATTGAAATACACATATTCATTAACGTTATACCTATTAATGGTTTTTGAAATTGCGCTATAAATTATATAATTATTGTATCTATTAAAAAAGTCAAATAACTTGCCCGGAGGCAAAAAATTAATAGGCAAAGTTAAGCAAGGAATAATTTGCACAATGGAAGCCGTTCCCAATGTTTGGGTTCGAAACGAACCTATTCCAAAAACTACTGCGCCTATTTTTTTTCTAAAACTTGCAGAATAAAAAACAGCCAATAAATCCTTGAAACTATAAGGCCTATCTATATAAAATACCCTGTGATTTCTTGCCAATTCTTTGGCAAAGGCTTTGGTAACAGAAGAAAGTGTATTATCTGAACGAGATAAGCCAAATACAAAAATATCATATGTATTTTTAGCCTCAACGCTCATTTGGAATAAATTGGCTTATCAATTGATTCAATAAATTTACCCTATAACTCCAGTTGTTTTTTTCAGCTAGAGTAATTCGTTTTTCAATTCTTTGTGCATTGTCTTCTTGAAAGGCTAATTCAATATTACTTAAAAAATCTTCATAGCTAGACGATAGGTAAACATGATCGGCAAATGCCTCCAAATCTTCGCTAAAGAGTGTACTTACAACAGGTTTACCCATTGCTAAATATTCATTTAACTTTAAGGGATAAACACTTTTATTTAATTCGTTGCACAAATAAGGTATAATACAAACCTTTGCGCACTTAATATAAGACGGCATGGCCTCATATCTTCTATTTCCCAAAATAATTAAATTGGGAATCTCCTCTAATTTATTATTAATTAAATCTTCTTCCTCATAAGCCCCAACCAACACAACTAGGTAATTTGGGTAATTCTCACAAACTAAACGAAGTAAATTATAATCTACTCTAATAGCACTTAGGAATCCGCAAAACATAATAACTTTTGTTGATCCAATATTGTATAAATCATAAGGTGGAGCACCATCCATTAACCTTATACTTTCCCATACAGGATATTCTACTCCATTTGGAAAATAATAAATATGCTTCACTTTGCTTTTTATTTTTTGCCATTGATTTTTAGAATTAACCAATACCAAATCGGCTTTTTTAAGGGCTTTCTCTTGTGCTTTTACCCCATGCCTTTGCATATAGGGCGACAAATTTATATCGTGTAAAACAGCATAAATAGTCAATAAATTCTTGGCTGATTTTAAAGTTAAATTCGGAAGTATTATTGGATTAAATAAATTAATATATACAAATTCTTTTATTTCAAATTCCTTTACCATCCTAGCCATACAAGCCTTTACAACCCTGTTATTATATAAATTTAATACATTGTAAAAAACACCCTTTGGCAAAAAATTAATAGGAATAGTTAAACCCGGCGTTGCAACAACAAAATTAGAAAAACCAGTTTCAACTTTCATAAATGGCTTTCTACGCAAAAGAATTGTTTTAATTTTCCTTTTAATAGTAAAATTCAAATGGCCTTCAAATAAATCTTTAATTGAAAAAGGCCTATCCACAAAATAAACACGGTGACTTTTACTTAACTCCTTCACCATAGCAATAGAGGCTCCTGCCATGGGTTGATCCCAACGAAATGCAGAAAAAACAATAATGTCTTTTCCTAAACTCATGCGCCTTCTGTCATCCCTTTATTAAAACAATGCCTGCAACGCGCCTCATAGGTATCTTTTTCGCCCAACATAATAAGGCTTCCATGGTCTATCTTTCTGTATGAATGTGTTGCCAAATCGCCACAAACCATACATATGGCATGTACTTTGGTAACATATTCTGCAACAGCCATCAACTTAGGCATTGGCCCAAAAGGCTTGCCCAAATAATCCATATCCAAGCCGGCAATAATTACGCGTAATCCTTGTTCTGCTAATTTCTCAACTACATACAATAACTCATCATCAAAAAACTGCGCCTCGTCTATACCAATAACAGTAGCCTCTTTGGCCATTAATAATATATTTAATGAACTACTAACAGCAGTTGCTTCTATTGCATTTGAATTATGCGATACAACTTGCGATTCATCATAACGCACATCAACATCTGGCTTAAAAATTTCAACCTTCTGGTTGGCAATTTTTGCCCTGTTAATCCTGCGTATCAATTCTTCCGTTTTGCCAGAAAACATAGAGCCACAAATAACTTCTATCCATCCTTTTCGCTGCTGCGGATTATATCTTGGTTCTATAAACATGCTTTCTTCGAGTGTTTCTTATTCTATGCTATTCCGCCTACTAATATCTTAAAATGTTAATTAAAGTTAGCTAAGAATATTAAAATTTGTAAAAATAAAATCGCAAGTTATGAATTCCCTGCAGTTAGTAAGTAAAATTAAGGCAAAAGCTGATGACCTCAATAGAAATATTTCTGAGGTTTTAAATTCAAATCACGCTTTTAGTGATATAGACAAGGACCTACTTAAAAAACAATGCCTAGATTTATATGAAATGCTCATGAAGCTTAAATCTGATGCTGCCATTTTGGAAGAAAGAAGCACGTCTAAACCTTCTTTTCAAAATAATACCTTACCTCTTACAATTGGAATTATTGACGAGCCTGTGCCCTTCGAAAGCAGTAAGGTGGAAGATTCAATAAAAGAAGAAGCCCCCCTAATGGTTAATAATTTCCAAGAAGTAATTGAATATGCTTCCCAAAACGATGTTCCATTAGATGATTTGGTTCAAAAAGTAGAATTACAAGAGGAAGAATTTATTTCCGAACCTGTCAATTTCCAAATTATTACCAAGCAGGTAAATGAAGCTGCAGAAAGCACTAAACAAAATATTGAACACTTACCTGGTGGTGATGTAAACATAGGAAAAGCGGTTGAAAACAAAAGAATTCAATACACTGTAATGCCAACATTGGACGAACCAAAGTCTGTTGAACTCAATGCAAACTTTAAAGAAAAAGAACCCACCTTTAATGATAAAATAGCCCAAAGCAATCCGCCTGTTGCTATTCCGCTAGCCGACAAAACAATTGAGGCACCAATTGATTCAATCAAATCTGCTATCAATCTAAATAAGAAAATTGCCTTCGTAAATGAGCTATTCAAAGAAAATGTAGTAGAATACGCAAAGGCCATTGAAAAGTTAAATGGTGCAAATGGCCTAAACGAGGCGCAACAAATTTTTAATGACCTGAAAATACAATTTCATTGGGACCAAAACCATGAATTGGTAAAAGACCTAGAAGGCTTGGTTAAGAGACGTTTCGCTTAATCTATTTTCTTCTCAAAAATTTCTATCAATAATTCGTCCAAGCGCTTAATATCACTTGGCAAATTGGGATCGGCAGCATCCCACTTCCATTCTTGTAATTCAATGCCATTGCGCAAACGTATAAAATGAGTTTCTTGCCCAATGGTATACATAGAACTATTGCTTTGTTTCAATTGGTCTGCCATTGAATAAATAAACTGCGCATCCTTTATTTTCACCTTTTTGTATTCGGTATACTTGCTGGTAATAGTGCTTTTTTGAAACAGCTGGCCATTATCCGCCAAAATATAAGTATTGGTACCTCCCGTCTTTTGGTTCATATAACCAAATTCTATACGTTGCGCAGGAATACTTTCACGCGTATACTTTTTAGAATTACAGGCAAAAACCAATAAACCTAAAAACAATAAAGCAATATTTTTATAACACAATTTCATAGCTTTTCTTTTTTTGAACCAAACAAAGATAACACCAAAACAAGATAAAAATTTGTTCCTATTTTAAAATTCGGTTTCGGTTCGAACCAAAAAAAATCCCGCCTTCCAAATAGGAAAGCGGGATTTCTTTTTATTTTTTAAAAACTAGTTTCTCAACAAGGTTATTGAACCCCTAACAGTTTGCTCTGCTTGTGTTCTCAATTTGTACCTAAACACAAAGTAGTATGTTCCTTCAGGATTTTCAGCACCTGTATTATTGGTCTGTCCATTCCACATTACCTTAGGATCGGTACTTTCAAATACCTGACCGCCCCAACGGTTCCAGATCTTCAAGTCATATACTTCCTCACCCTTGATTTTGATATTAAACACATCGTTCTGACCATCTCCATTTGGAGTGAAAACGTTTGGAATATCAATATCAATAATAAATGTATTGGTTACAGTTTTACATGCTGAGTCGTAGCAATTGTCTAATCCAGCTGTCATTGCCCAAATACAAACATTAAATGTTCCTGTATCATTTTTAAAGTCAATAACTTTTAAATTAAAGTTAGGATCAGTATTACTTGGAACAAATAACTCAGACCTTAAACTTCCATCTGGATTGTAAACTCTCCACCAGTAGCTATTGGCCACAGCGCTATCACTCTTATTCCAAACATTGTAACGTGGTAATCCAATACTATCAATACTTAAGTCTGCCTTAGCTTTTAATGCCGTTACAGTTACCGTATCTCTAGACTCGCAAGGAGGTGTATTTGGTATAAAGCGTGTTGAATGCATTACCAAATTATAAACCCCAGGCTTATAGAATAAATACCTAAATACAGAATCCTTATCGTAGTTAGTTTTGTATGCGGTATCTGCTATTGCAGTATAATCTTGGTTATAAGCATACATTCTAAATTTGGTAATGGTATCCATATCAGAAGTATTTTTTACTGTAAATACTTCACCCACGCACACTTTGTCTTTGCTTGTTTCCAAACCTACCAAATATGGATTCTTCACATAAATCTTAATTGGTTTTTCAAATCCACCAAAGGTATCTGGTAAAATAATTGGAGGACAAGTAGATAAAACTGGAGGATTTTTATCATAACCTACAGCAGAAATATAATAAACACCTTCTACATCATAAGTAATGGTAACTGTATCTGGATTAGAAGTAGAAATGGTATTGTAACCTCCGTCTGATCTACCCGAACGAATCAAGGTAGAGGCAGTTGCGGCAATATTTCCAGAGTCGTTAGGATAACTTACCAAACGAATGGTATAAGGAACACAACCCAAAGTATCACTCAATAATTTAATTCTAGGACGTGGTCCAGAAATATAAATATCTTGTCTAGAAGTATCAAAACAACCTTGGTTGGTTTCAATTACCTGCTGTACCCTGTACCAACCATTTTTACGGTATGGATAGAATGGATCTGTTAAGGTAGAACGGTAATCGTCTTTGCCATAACCATAATCTCCAAACCACCACCTGCGCTCTTTAATTTGATCGCAAGCATAGCCGCTAGTTGCATAACA
>CANFHJ010000062.1 GCA_947446605.1 Bacteroidota bacterium
CTTCACACAAGTATTTCAAAACGGCAATACAAATATTAATCAGGTAACATTAAGCTTAGATGGGCAATGGATTAGAAACAATTTACATTTTTATATGAATGGTCAAAATTGTAATAGTTTATTATATGGGTTATACATTACAGATGGCAATCAGTTTGTAGACAACCACAGTAGGGTTGACCATGCCATGCCAAATGGTTACAGTGATGAAAAATACAAAGGAATTTTAAAAGACAATTCTACTGCAGTTTTTAATGGCAAAATTATGGTGCATGTAGATGCCCAAAAAACCAATGCCTACCAAAGAAATATGAATATTCTTTTGAGTAATGATGCCACTGTAAATACAAAACCTCAATTAGAAATATTTGCAGATGATGTAAAATGCACACACGGCGCTACCATTGGCCAATTAGATGAAGAGCCCATGTTTTACTTGCGTAGCAGAGGGATTTCAGAACTTGAGGCAAGGAAATTATTACTAAATGCCTATGCAGCAGATATTGCTGAGAAGATAAAAATTCCTGAGTTGGTTCAAATTTTAGAAGAAGAAATTGAGCGTAAATTATAATGTTTGTTAAACATTAAAATACATCATGAGTAGCAAACTATTAAATATAGAAAGCATTAGAAAACAATTTCCAATCCTACACCAAAAAGTGAACGGAAAAGATTTGGTTTATTTTGACAATGCTGCTACTACGCAAAAACCGCTCTCGGTTATTGAAAGCTTAAATACTTACTACAGCCTGCACAATGCCAATATTCATAGAGGTGCGCACACATTGGCAGATAGGTCTACAGGCTTATTTGAGGCTACCAGGAAATCGGTTCAAGCTTTTATTAACGCTGCAGAATCTGAAGAAATAATTTTCACTAAAGGTGTTACCGAAAGCATCAATTTGGTGGCGCAAAGTTATGGTCGTAAGTTTCTTACTGCTGGCGATGAAATTATTTTGAGCCAAATGGAGCACCACAGCAATATTGTTCCATGGCAAATTATTGCAGAGGAAACAGGTGCAATTATTAAGGTAATGAACATTCATCCCAATGGTGAATTGGATATGGTACATTATCAATCCTTGCTTTCGGTTCGAACCAAAATAGTAAGTTGCGTATGGGCTAGCAATGCCTTAGGTACTATTAACCCAATTAAGGATATTATTGCCTTAGCGCATCAATTCAATGCGGTTGTGATGATTGACGGCGCACAAGCTGGCTCACATATAGAAATTGATGTGCAGGACTTAGCTATTGATTTCTTGGCATTGAGTTCGCATAAATTATATGGTCCAACAGGCTTGGGTGTTTTATATGGAAAGAGAAAATTATTAGAAGCTATGCCACCCTACCAAGGTGGTGGAGAAATGATAAAAGAAGTAAGTTTTGAAAAAACCACCTACAATTCCATACCTTTTAAATTTGAGGCCGGCACGCCCAATATTGGCGATGTAATTGCTTTCAACGAAGCAATAATATATGTTACGGTATTAGGGAAAGATGCTATTGCCCAATACGAGCAAAGTTTATTAACCCATTTTGTAAATGGCTTATATGCCTTACAAAATACCTTTGGAGAGAAAGCCATTTCATTAATTGGAACAGCAAAAAATAAAGTTGCGGTTCAATCATTTGTAATGGAAAACAAACACCATTTTGATATTGGCCTTATGTTGGATGCCAAAGGAATTGCAGTTAGAACTGGTCATCACTGTACCCAACCCTTGATGCATTATTATGGAATTGAAGGAACGGTGAGGGCATCATTTGCCTTTTATAATACAGTTGAAGAAATTGATATATTATTGGAATCACTAAAAAAAATGCTTGAACGCGGTTAATTTATCATGACAATCACAGAAATTCAAGACGATATTATTGCAGATTTTTCTTTGTTTGAAGACGACATGGAAAGCAAGTTGTTTTATTTGATGGATCTTGGCAAGAGGCTTCCACCAATTACTCCAGCGCATCAAACCGAGGAGTATATTGTAAAAGGTTGTCAGAGTAAAGTGTGGTTATTTCCTGTATTTGAAGAGGGTAAATTATTCTTTGAAGCAGATAGCAATACAGAAATTACCAAAGGTTTAGTAAGTTTATTGGTTAAAATTTGGAGTGGAAAAACACCGGAAGAAATACTGAGCAGTGAATTGTATTTCATTGAAAAAATTGGCATGAGCCACATGATTGGGTCACAGCGCAGCAATGGCTTTTCCAGCATGATTAAACAAATGAAAATGTATGCTTTTGCACTTAACAAAGCGCAATAGTTAAAATATAAAAAATTATAATTAATGAAAAATTTCGTAGAAGTTCAAAACGAGGCCATACAGGTAATTCAAACTATTTTTGACCCAGAAATTCCTGTCAATATCTATGAGTTAGGATTGATATATGAAGTAAATGTATCGCATGAACTAAATATTGAAATAGTAATGTCGCTCACCTCCCCTTTTTGCCCAGCGGCACAAAGTATGCCAGCAGAAATTAAAGAAAAAGTTGGTGCCATTGAAGGAGTGAATGAAGTGGAAGTTCGTGTAACTTTTGATCCACCTTGGAGCCAAGATTTAATGAGCGAATCTGCTAAATTGCAATTGGGATTTTTATAATTCCCTATTTATCTCAAACGGACTCTTCTACCCTTCTTAATTTTAGTTTTGGCTTTCATGCCATTTAACTTAGATAGTTTCTTCACACTAACACCATAACGGTTTGCTATTTTATTAAGTGTATCACCTTTGTGCGCCTTTATGTATTTGGGAGTTTTGATGCTCTTAGCACGCAATTTTGCTGCTTGCACATCATACAAATGTTTAAAACAACCTTTGTCAACTTGAAAGGTATCGTTTAAAAGCGATCCAGTTGGAAAATGAATAATGGTAGCAGGATCTATTTTTTCACCTTGGAAACGTACTTCAAAATGCAAATGCGGACCAGTTGACCTTCCGGTACTTCCTGCCAAACCAATTATATTTCCGCCTTTCACAGGCTGACCAGGATAAGCCAATAATTGAGAAAAATGCGCATACAAAGTTTCTAGTCCATTGTTATGGCGAATTAAAACCACATACCCATAATCTGAACTGCGCTTAGCAATGCGCACCACTCCTTCAAATGCAGCATAAACAGGATCTCCCACTTCCATGCGAATATCTGAACCAAAATGAAATTTCTGACGCCTTCCCCAATTTCTAAAACCAAAATTAGAGGTTACATCACCAATTGCTGGAGGGTGAAAAGAGCAATCATCAAAATCTGCCAATACCAAACGAATGGTATCTTCCATTGTTTTCAAATCATGTTTATAAGGATTAATGGTAATAGTATCCCAGCTATCATAAAAAAGATGTGCTGGGGCGTAAGCCGTATCAAACATGAAATTTCTAGGGCGAATAAAATCCCAATATTTTTCTGAGCTACTTACAACAACACTGTCGTATTCTGCAGCTTCTTCCTCATCTTCTTCTGGGTCTTCAAAAACCTCAGTAGAATCTGGCCCTTCTGTATCTTGTGCTTGTAAATTATTTACAAGACCAATTGAAATAAATAAAAATATATAAATGAATAACTTTAATCTCATGCTACTGTTTTTTGGATCAAGCCAAAAGCTCTAATGCTTGCAATTTATCACATTGCAATTGAGTTTTTAATGCATCGAGATTATTAAACTTCACTTCATCGCGAAGTTTATCAACAAATTCAATACTTATCCTTTGATTATAAATTGTTTCACTAAAGTTAAATATGTTAACTTCTATACTTCTTCCTTTACCTTCAATGCTAGGATTATTGCCAATATTCAACATTCCACCAAATTTTTGATTAGCAATTTTCACCCACACAGCATAAACACCATCATGCGGAATTAATTTATGTAAGTCATTTACATGAATATTTGCAGTAGGAAATCCAATGGTTCGACCCAATTGTTTCCCCTCCATTACAATTCCAGAAAGCAAATAGGATCGACCCAAAAACCTTGTTGCTTTGGCAACTTCACCATTTACCAATGCCTCCCTTATGCGTGTTGAACTCACAGAAATTTGATCAATATCTTGCTCAGAAATTTCATTAATTTCAAATCCATAATTTGGCGCAAACTCTTTGAGGTGCGTAAAACTGCCCTCTCTGTTTTTTCCAAATCTGTGGTTGTAGCCAATTACTAAATGCTTTGTTCCGATCCGAACCAATACATTTTTAATAAAATCTAAAGAGCTCATTCGAGAGAATTCTTTTGTAAATGGAAGAATTACTAAATGATCAATTCCCTCTAATTCCAATAATGCTATTTTCTCCTCAAGTGTATTCAGGAGCAGCAAACCATGATCTTCTGGAAACAGCACCATTCTTGGGTGCGGATCGTAAGTTATTACTACTGTTTCGCCATTTTGCTCTTTTGCAATTCCCTTTAATTTATTAAGAATAACTTGGTGTGCAGTGTGAACGCCATCAAAAGTTCCCTGAGTAACGATGGCGTTTTCTATGGAAGTAAATTCATCTAAGCTATGGTAAACCTTCATATTTACTTCTCAATATAAAGATTAATTTCAGCAATAATTTTTTGTGAAATTTGCAGGCAAACTTGTTGAATCATTTCTTCTCTGCTTTTTAATTCACGCTTCACTTGGTTAAATTGCTCTCTAAATGCAGCAGGCTTGCTAGGCATATAATTTCCATTAGGCAATTCTGGATATAATGTTTTAACAGCGCCATTAAAAGTAGCGTAATGTATTTCATCTGAAGCCTCTTCATTTATAACTTCACTTTCTACAACTTGGCCAGTTTGCGTTGATACCAATTGATAAAATACCCTATAATACAAACGACGTTTTTGGTGCGTATCACAATAATTTACTTTTCTAAATCTGGTAACAGTTTGAGGTAAACCATTTGGAATACTTGGCGGAATGGTTTCTGAATAGGCCTCATAAGCCACAATGGAATCCTTAATCATACCTTCATCTTCATATTTTAAATCGCTTATGGCGGTCATTAAAACATATTTCAAACCAATTAATTTACCTGCCTTAGCTGCACTTTCAGGATCCACTACCCCACTCATTCCCAATTGTTGTTCACGCAACATGCTTTCTAATGAGGAGCGATCAACCACTTTTAAAAATGGATTTTTGCTTTGAACCAAA
This sequence comes from Bacteroidota bacterium, assembly GCA_947446605.1. GTDB lineage: Bacteria > Bacteroidota > Bacteroidia > UKL13-3 > UKL13-3 > B1. The sequence continues at coordinate 5,145 of CANFHJ010000062.1, forward strand.
GAAGCTACCAATTGCTGGTACAAACGAACATCAAATCCTTGGTAACGTGTTTGATTTTGAACTGGCAATACGCCTAATCCAACACTTGCTTTAGCCAAAACTTCATCCCTTAATTGCTTAGCATTTTTATAAGTTAAGTCTTGGTTCGTAACTTTATTAAAATCGCGATATGCTTCTTTGAAATTCTCTATTTCAATCATTTTTAATCCATGCTGGTAGAGCGGTTCAAGAATACTTTTTAAACGCAAAACAGTAGCATCTTTATAGCTTGGGTCAATTTCAGAAATGCTTGTAAAAACAACTTCTGCTTGGTCGAATTTATTGTTTTGCATTAAATCCAAACCTTTGTCGTAAAGCTTACTGATGTAATCGTTTTTTATGTCTTCATAAATTGGATCATACATTGTTGGCCAATCTAATTCCACTCCAACGGCCTTACATTTCTCGTAATATTTCTTGCAAGCAAGGTATTGTCGAACCGATTTCTCTGCATCATTTGAAACTACATATTTTCCAAACTCACCAAATTTATTAACCAAAACAATATTTCCAGTTTTGTTTAATCCTTGTGCAGCTTCTATTTTATTAGGCTTTACAAGCAATGCATTGTAGTAATTGTTTGCAGCACCATCATTGTTTCCCAATTCGTATTGCCTATCGCCTTCTTTCATAAATTTCTTGCTTGGATCACAAGAAGCGAAAGACATCACTAAAAAAAATAAGCGTAAATAATTTTTAAATTGACTTTGGATAAGCATACTTAATAAACTTTTTCAAGGATTACGAATAGTTTAAATTTACATTTTTTCAGGAACTTGAATTCCCAATAAAGCAAACGACGAACGAATCACATTTGCTGTAAGTTCGCATGCAGCAAGGCGTAAAGATCTTTGCGACAAATTACTTTCTTTCAATATTTGATGGTCGTGGTAAAATAAACTATAGATTTTTGCCAATTCAAAAACATAGTTACAAATTACGCCTGGGCTCAAATCTTTACCTGCCTCTTGAATGATGATGGGATAAGAATATAATTTCTGTAAGAGCTCTTTTTCAACCTTCGACAATTGAATGTCACTCGAATTATAGTTTCTATCCCAATTATTGGCATTGCGCAACACAGAACGAATACGTGCATGCGTATATTGAATAAAAGGGCCGGTGTTTCCTTGAAAATCAATGCTTTCCTCTGGATTGAACATCATTTTTTTCTTCGGATCCACTTTCAATAAATAGTATTTAAGGGCACCCATTCCAATGGTATGGTATAATGCCTTTAAATTCTCTTCCGTTTCACCTTCCATTTTGCCTAAGGCCTTGGTTGTTTCCTCGGCAGTGGTTTCCATTTCATGAATCAAATCATCTGCATCCACTACTGTTCCTTCCCTGCTTTTCATTTTGCCATGCGGCAATTCTACCATACCATAACTTAAGTGGTAAATTCCTGGAGCATAGCTTTTGCCAAGCTTTGAAGCAATTAACTGCAATACTTTAAAATGGTATTCTTGTTCATTTCCTACCACATAAATTGATCTGTTACAATGAAAATCACCAAATTTTAATTCGGCCGTGCCAAGGTCTTGCGTAATATAAACTGAAGTTCCATCTCCACGTAAAACCAATTTTTGGTCAAGCCCATCGGCCGTTAAATCTATCCAAACTGAGCCGTTTTCTTTTGTAAAAAAGACTCCTTTGTTTAAACCTTCTTGAACAATTTCTTTCCCTAATAAATAGGTATTTGATTCATAATAAAAATGATCAAAATTAACCCCTAATTTTTTATAGGTTGTATCGAAACCAGCGTAAACCCATGTGTTCATGGTTTTCCAAATGTTCACCGTTTCGGCATCATTGGCTTCCCATTTTACCAATAAATCTTGAGCTGCCAATATGCAAGGCGCATTTTTAGCTGCATCCTCTTCACTCATTCCTTTTAGGCGAAGTTCTTCAATTTCCTTTTTGTATTGTTTATCAAAAACCACATAGTATTTTCCTACTAAGTGATCTCCTTTAATTCCTGCAGTATCTGGCGTTTCACCATTTCCATATTGCATCCAAGCATACATGCTTTTACAAATATGAATACCACGGTCGTTCACCAAATTACAAGTAATTACTTTATGACCATTGGCTTTTAAAATTTCAGCAACAGAAAATCCCAAAAGGTTATTTCTAATATGACCAAGATGCAGTGGTTTATTGGTATTTGGCGAAGAATATTCAACTAAAACAGGTTCTTTGCTATTGGCAGTTTGAAATCCATACTGACTGCTAGCATCTGTGTTTTTGAGGAAATCAATCCAAAAATTCTCTTTAATGCTAATATTTAAAAAGCCTTTAACCACCTGAAAAGTTTCGACCAATAAAAAGTTTGCTATTAAATAATTCCCAATGGCTTCTGCAGTTTGCTCTGGATTTTTTTTAGATATTTTTAAAAACGGAAAAACTACGAAAGTGAAATCGCCCACATAATCCGCAGTTGTATTTTCAATAACCAATTTTTCAGCAGCTATTTCATGCTGAAACAGAACTTGCATAGCAAGGGAAAGCTGTTCTTTTAGTTGATTTTGTATCATCGCCATTTTAAAGTCTCAAATATAAACACACGGGAGCTAAAATTTAGCGTAAATTATACAGAAAAGGCATAAAAAAAGAGCGGCGCAATATTATTGCACCGCCCTACACCTAAAACTTATGAAACTAAATTCCGAAACCGGGATTTTCTATGGTAAATGAAGGATGAGGCGGATTAAGTTCCTTTGAGAAAATCTCAACCATATCCTTATTGGTAATTATTCCTACCACTTTACCATTATCTACCACAGGTAAAGCTTGGAATTTCTTAAATTGTAATAAACGAAGCGCATCTGAAATTTTGGTTTCTGGACTTACGGTAATTGGCTCAACTGTCATGAAATTTTGCAATAAATGCTTTTCATCCAATTCAAGAATATTTAATGATTTTCCGTTAATTAACTCATCATGTAAAACGCGCATTACATCCGTAACACTAACTATTCCCACTAATTCATCATTGTGAGTAACGGGCAAATGTTGGATTTTATGAGTTGCAAAAAAATGCATTACATCACTTAATTTATTGTGCATTCCTGCTACAACAACTTTAGGTGTCATAAATCTGGCAACTGTTAATTCACTTGTCATTTTGCTATCCTTTCATCGCCTAAACGGCACAACAAAAGTATTTCAACATCAAAGTGTATCCTTTGACCTTAATCACAAAACAAAATGATTAATGTCAGTAAAAAATGGGAAGTTCAAAATCACACGCGCATCAAGCGTTCTGCAGCTTTCTCTAGGGTTTCATTGCTTTTTGCAAAACAAAAACGCAATACATTGTTGTCGTTTTTTTTATGGTAAAAAACAGAGGTTGGAATACTGGCTACCTTATGCTCTTTGGTTAAACGCACGGCAAAGTCAAGGTCGCGTTCTTGCGTAATCTTCGCATAGTTGAGCATTTGAAAATATGAACCCTTGCACGGCAATAGCTTAAAGTTTGACCCCTTAATGAGCTTTTGAAAATAATTCCTTTTGTCTTCATAAAATTGATTTAATTGAAGGTAAGCATCTGCATCATCTATAAAATCTGCAAGTGCATACTGAATGGGTGTATTGGCACTAAAGGCCATAAATTGGTGAACTTTTCTAAATTCTCTTGTTAAATTTTCTGGCGCTAAAACATAGCCCATTTTCCAACCTGTGGTATGATAGGTTTTCCCAAAGGATGAGATGATAATGCTTCTCTCTGCTAATTTAGGAAACCTGGCTACGCTTTGGTGTTCGTTGTGATCGAAAATAATATGCTCATAAACTTCATCACTTAACACTACAACATCCGTATTATCAAGAATCTTCTGCAATTGCAGCATATCTTTATCCGTTAAAACAGTTCCAGTTGGGTTATGTGGGGTATTGATCATAATCATCCTTGTTTTAAAGTTGATTAATTTCTTTACCTCATTCCAATCAATTGAATAATCAGGGTATTTCATTTCATAAAACACCGCTCTACCTCCATTTAATTGGATGGCTGGCACATAGCTGTCATAACAAGGTTCAATTACAACAACCTCATCCCCCTCACGAACCACGGCACTAACAGCAGCGTAAATGGCATGTGTACCACCTGGAACAATTGTTATTTCTGTATCTGGATTGTATTTAGCGCCATACAAGGCTTCTGTTTTGGCTGCAATTTTTTCACGCAGGGAAATAATTCCAGGCATAGGGGCATATTGGTTAAAACCCTTTTCCATGTAGTGATTCACCAATTCAATCAGTTTTGGTGAGCAAGAAAAATCAGGGAAACCTTGAGCCAAATTAATTGCCTGGTTTTCGTTGGCATGCGCAGTCATCACCGAAAAAATGGTGGTACCAACGTGAGGCAATTTACTTTTAACAGCTCCTGAAAAATTCATTCTTCTAAAATCGATTGTATTCCAATAATACGGCTTGTAGCGCAGAATCCCAAAGCGATTTTATAAGCGTTTGAATGTGTGTTTTTTATATGTTGCGCATTGAAAGTTAATTTGAATACTTGTGCTTAATTTCTTTCTTTTTTTAGTATTTGTTGCTTTATTCCATTGTTTTTAATAATCTCGTGTGAATAAGAATAGAAGCATATGTACTTAATAGCCGACAGTGGATCAACCAAAACAGATTGGTGCCTAACAGATAAAAATGGCACTAGCAGCAAAATATTTCATACCATTGGATTTAATCCATATTTTATAGATACAGAGGCAATTTATTATTCTTTATCTGAAAATCTTCTCAAAGATTTAGATGCCAATATAGTTAGCGAAGTGTTTTTTTATGGTGCTGGGTGTTCTACTCCAGAGAAGAAGGATATAGTTAGAAAAGCCTTGGTAAGAAGTTTCCCAAAAGCAAATATTATCGCTGTTGACCATGATTTATTGGCTACAGCGCGTGCATTATTAGGTAAGGAAAAAGGTTTTGCGGCTATCTTAGGTACAGGTTGTAATACATGCTTGTATGATGGCGTAGATGTTTCAATGAATATTGATTCTTTAGGTTACTTATTGGGAGATGAAGGAAGTGGAAGTTATATAGGCAAGAAAATTGTACGCGACTTTATGCGTGGCAGATTAGAAGCACCCTTGCAGGCACGTTTCAAAGAGCGCTTTCAAATACAAGACAATGAGCAAATTTTCTCTACACTTTATACAACGCAATTTCCAAATCGTTACCTAGCTAGTTTTTGCAAATTTGCCGATGAATTTGTAACACATCCTTATATTAGAAATAAAGTAAGAGATTCATTTAGAGATTTTTTCAAAAACTTGGTAAGTAAATACCCTGATTACAAAGATTATTCCTTCAACTGTGTTGGCTCGGTAGGCTTTGTGTTTAAAGATATCTTGGAGGAAGTTGCCATAAGTTACGACATGCACATGGGCCGCGTAATTAAATCTCCTTTAGAAGATTTGGTACGTTTCCATTTAGATGAGGCTAAAGCTACTTCTTAAATATCCTTAGCGGTAAATAGCTGCTGTCTTCTTTCCATTCTTTACCAATACGCATGGTGTCTAGTAAAGCCCTGGCTTCCGTTTCATTTAATGGATAACAATTCATACCTGGGTCTAAAACCAAAAGGTAATTAGCATCTCTTAATATTGGAAAATGATAGGCTTTATCACGCATTGCCAAATGGGGCAATAAATTTGCCTGCGCACAAATGGCAGCATCCTCAGGAATTGTTTCTAAGCCTTTCATTACTTTTTTCAAATCAAATGCTGCTTGGTAATGCGCTTTCAAAAACAAGTTTTCGTTTACAGGTTTCGACTCACAATATTTGTGGTCCATTTTTCTTAAGGTGATTACCACCGTGGAAATGCTTAAAAATAACATCAGGAACAATCGTAAATGACTTGCCTTAATATCCTTAAGCCAAAAGAGAATAGCTAAACTAACAAGTGGCGCCAATTCTATTTGGTAATGGTAACTCAAGCCCCAAAAGCCAAGCTCTTTGTTCCATAATTTCTGAATGAATATTGGCAGGGCCATCCATAAAAATGCAGGTTTTCGTATCAAGGCAATTCCACCAGAAATAAAGAGAACCTTCAAGAATTCCATTTTTACTTTTTCATCCGGATCGGGTTGAATATGGCTTTCAAAAAACATTCTAAACATTTTTACAGGATGCGTAAAAATATAGCTTATAATTTCTTGTAGGTTCGAACCTAAATGAGAATAACGTCCAATTTGATCAAAGGTGCCTGTATTATTTAAAGAGGGAATAATATAAAAACTTGATACCATAAACCAAATTAGGGAAAGCAGAAAAAAGCTTATTGGAATCAAATAACTTACTTTTGAAACGCGCGGTTTTATAACAAGAAAAGCCAAACTAACAAATCCTAATAGGATGGCCATATTCTCTTTTGAAATAAGCACAGCAAGAAAACACAACACCGTTAATTTCCAATTATCTTTTAGAAAATAATAAAACAAGCAAGGTAAAAAACATGCCCCTATAACATTATCGTGGTAGTCGAATGAAACCGCGCTATAAATGGCAAAACTTGCATAGAACTGAACGAGCACCAAACAAAGTAACCAATCTGAAATACCAAAATACTTGCCAAGTTTTACCAAGCCAAAACCTGCAAAAACTAGGGCTAAATTTTGAAAAATAAGTAAGGTATAGGAGCCAAATAACCAATAAAATGGCGACAATAACGGTACCCAAAAACTCAAATGACAACTTAAGTAAGGCGCAGATTCATAACTGAGCAACATGCTTGTGATTGCAGGTTTAAAATTCGCAAATTGATAAAGCGCTTGGTTAGACAAGCCATAATCTAAAGCAGCAGAGCGAAAGAAATAATGGTTTAAAAACGAAATTGCACTAAAAACAAAAAAGAAAAATAGGTGTATTCCATTTTGAAAATAAGTGGCATTTAAGCCTGCAATTTTATTTTTATAGCTGTTTAAATTCATTCGCGCTATTTCAAACCTATTTCTTGTAAACGCTCAATAAGGTAATCGCCTGCAGATATTGGTGCATAGGCACTTGGGTTGTTTTCTGAAACGCAAGCAGGAAGACAATCTAAACGCATTTCGCTTCTTGGATGTAAGAAAAAAGGTATAGAATAACGAGAATTATTCCATTTTTCTCTTGCCGGATTTACCACGCGATGCGTTGTACTTTTCAATACATTATTGGTAAGTCGTTGCAACATATCA
>CANFHJ010000063.1 GCA_947446605.1 Bacteroidota bacterium
ATGCAAGTAGCTTTTAAATTTATGTGAGTTGCATTTTCTCGGTCAGTTGGGTGCCAATTTCGTACGCATATCCAAAAAAGGGAAATTAATCTCAAAAAGAGAGAATTATTGCATTTCGAAACAGAAATACACACGCTGGTGTAATTTACAGAATGAAGTGTGGTTGGCGAGTTACCTTAGCTCCCAATAAATGAAAACATTACTCAGCTTTTTAAACCTATGCGCCTTTGTGCTGCTTGCTTTTTTGGCGAGTTGGTTTATTTCTGAGAAGTTGAAATCGCCTGAAATTACGCTTTACAATGTTTCTGAAAAGAACTTAGAGCCCTGCATGAATTATTGGACCAGCGATACTGGATACACAGATACTATGAGCATTGCTGCCAGGGCAATGAGGCTATATGACCAGGGCGAATTTTCACAAGCCATTGAATCGTTTCAGAGAATGGAGCCTAACGAAAATGAAGAGGCTAATTATAATTTATATCTTGGTATCTGTTATTTAAAATCGGGGTTTGCAAATTTAGCTGTGATTCATTTAAGCGAGTCAGAGGGTTTGTTTAAAAAATACAAGATGATTCAAATGAGCAAATGGTACTTGTCGTTGGCCTATTTGAAAGCAGGGCAAGAAAAGGAAGCCGTTGAAAAACTATTCCAATTGGTAAGCGCAAATGCCCCCCAGCGTTATAAAGCTGAAGAAATACTGGCTACCATTGATGGTGCTAGTAATCCAATAAAAAGTCTAAAGTTAGTTTTTCTAAATAAGTAGCACTTAAAACTTAAAGCTTAAACTCACAAAGAAATTTCTGGTAGCAGCAGGAAAATATAAGCTCGTTTGGGTCCTTTGTCCGCTAGCATCTAAAGTGCCATAACCACTTACACTTCCAGAACTTGCATAGGCCTGGTTCAATAAATTATTAACCCTGAAACTTATAATTGGCGAACAACCTCTAAAATATTTTGAAAGGTTAATTGCAAGCATGGCATCCAAATAATGAAATGCTGGTAAAGACAATCCTTGATAAGCCGTATTATCTAAATATTGCATACTTACATACCTTCCCATAAGATCTACAGCTAATACATTTTTAAACCATGCACTTTGAATGGCAAACTGTTGAATAGACCTAGGGCTCAAGGCCAGAGAAGAATTCTTGTATTCTTTCACCACAATAGGATTAAAACCTTCATCATAAAAAGTTTGGCTTAAATGAGCAACAGTATTATTACTTAATGCAGAATTAAAACCAAGGCTCAAATGGCTATTTAATTTAGCTTGTAAATCAATTTCAATACCCCTGCGAAAACTTTTACCAATATTTCCTGTAATTGCATAGCCAAAATTATTGAGGGCGCCAGTTGCCACAATTTGGTTTTGAAAGTTCATGGCAAATAAATTTACTTTGGCATTTATAGATGGAGCATGGTAAGTATAGCCTATTTCTATATCAATTACCTGCTCCTGTTTTATTTCATTTTGCTTAATTTCATGTGTGGCATAATCATCTTGAAAATAATCAAAGCGGGTTGGTTCGCGGCTGCTCATGCCAGCCATAGCAGTAATAGAATGGTACTTATTAAATAAATATTTTGCGCCAAAGCGGGGATTAACAAATAGCCAATTCATTGGTTCAACTGAACCATAGCTAGGTCTAAATTCCATGGGTTTTTCGGTATACCTAAAATTGGTTCGACGCACTTGAATGTCTGTAAACAAAGAAAGTTTGCTATTCCAATCATAATTTAATTTCACAAAAGCGCTTTGTTCATTTTTGAATCCAGTATTAAAATAAACTTGGTGATTAGGGCCAATGCCAGCAGGTAATACATCTGCCCAATTAACCTCCATAAAATGCTGACTTTTTAATTGATTGATATGCAAGCCAGCAGTAATATCCAATTTGCCAAAACGCGCATTATAGGTAGCAAAACCACCAATGAATGTTTGATCCAGCCTGTAAGAACTCATAAAAGAGCCAGGCAATGTGGTATCACCATTATTTGTTATATAAGGTGAACTTAACATATTGAAATAATCAAATCCAACTCCTCCTTGGAAAAGGTATTGAAATTTGGGCGCTTGGCTTTTAACCAAGTACAACGAAACGTTGATACTTTGGTTAGGACGCAACCAATAGGTGTATTGCATTTGGTTGAAATACTGCTTAAAGGCGTCGGACTCTCCATGGTTAAATAGATTAGTTTTAGGCGCCATATTAAAAGTTGCCTTATCTATACCAACGTAGGCCAATTGGTTAGCTGCGTTACCTCCAATAAAATTAAATTTCAAAAATGATTTCTTTTGTTGGTAGCCAATACTAAATTGATAAGATTGAACTTGCGCAGCAGAATTGTTGCGGTAGCCGTTTGTTTTTACTTGCCCAAGACGCGCATAAACCATAAAATGATTTCCCAATAAACCTGTTTGTAACTCGGCGCTAAGTCGGCTCGAACCGAAAGAACCAAAGCCCGTAGTTAAGCCACTTGATGCAGTTTGACTTAATGACCTGGTTTGAATAGCAACACTGCCACCAAAAGCCGCGCTACCATTGCTTGATGTGCCAATACCGCGTTGCACTTGAATATCTTCTGCACTGCTTGCTAAATCTGCAAAATTATTAAAGTACACACCTTGATTTTCTGGGTCGTTTACAGGAATTCCGTTAATGGTTGTATTAATTCTGGTTTGATCCATGCCCCTTAATCTAAAGTAGCTGTAGCCAATTCCCGTGCCATTATCGCTGTAGGTATTTACAGAAGGTGTTAACTGCAAAAGGGTTGGAATATCGGCGCCATAATACAATTTAACAATTTGATTTCGGTTAAGTATACATAAAGGAATGGGTTGTTTTTCAGTTGCACGAATACCTGCCACCAAAAACTCTTGCAATTGCTTAGTAGTTTTTAGCGAGTCTGTTTGAGCATGTAAGCCTGATACCAATGCCAGGCAAAACAATAAGGAGATTCCAAGTTTTCTCATTTTTTGAGTTTAATTAAATAAAAACGACAAGCAGAGGTGGCTTGTCGGTGATAAAATACCCGGAAAGGTAAAACTCAAAAAATTACAACAATCCATTATATGGGGAATTATTGTTTCTTTTTCCTTCGCAGGCATTATCCTGTTCAGGTTCCGAGGGTTTGATCTCAGCTTTACCAAAAAATGGCAAGGCACCCCTAAAGACATGACAAAGGTAAAAAAGAAATTGACTTAACAAAATTGACATAAACTGATAAAAATTGGCTTAAAATAAAGGAGCTTAAACCTTTTTATTTTTTTGCTATCTAAACAAAATGCAATATTGCCGGATAATTCATGTGAAATTTTGAAAAACAAAAGTACTTTCTATCTTCTATTTGTTGGCATATTTCTGCTAGGGCCAATATTTTTGAGGGCGCAAACATTTAAGTTATCTGGTAAACTATTTGAAAAGGAAAGCTTACAACCCGTAATAGGCGCAAGTGTAGTAATTAAAAAACACCAAAAAACAATTACAGGAACTACAAGTAATGAGAAGGGGATTTTTGAAATAGAAAATTTAAAACCGGATACTTATGAATTAAGCATCAGTTTTATTGGATTGAAGACCAAAAATCAAAAAGTAATTGTTGGATCGGACAAATATTTAGGCGCCTTATTTTTAGAAAACAGCGATCAAAAATTAGGGGAGGCAAAAATTGAAAGCACCCAAATTAGGGTAGAGCAAAAGGGCGATACCACTAGTATTAATGCTGGGGCTTATAAAGTAAATCCAGATGCAACTGCAGAAGATTTAATAAAAAAAATGCCTGGAATTACCATAGAAAATGGAACTGTTAAGGCACAAGGTGAAGAGGTAAAGAAGATATTGGTTGATGGCAAGGAGTTTTTTGGAGATGATGCACAAATGGCATTAAAAAATCTGCCTGCAGAAATTGTAGATCGAGTTCAGGTATTTAACCGTTTGGGGGACCAGGCTCAATTTACTGGATTTAACGATGGCAACACCGATAAAACAATGAACATTACCACCAAATCTGGCAGAAACAACGGCAAATTTGGAAAAGTATATGCTGCCTATGGCACCAATGAAAGGTATTTAGCTGGATTAAATTATAATTTGTTTAAGGGCGACCAACGCATAACTGTTTTAGGAATGTCGAACAATATTAATCAGCAGAATTTTTCGATGCAGGATTTATTTGGAGGTAGCGCTTCGGCTCCTCGCATGCCAATGGGCGGTGGCGGAGGCGGGGGTGGTAGAAGCTATATGATGGGCGGCGGCGGTTCTGGCGGAATGGGTGATATGAGTAATTTTTTTGTAGGACAACAAACAGGCATTAGTACTACAAATTCATTTGGCTTAAATTATTCAGATAAATGGGGTACTAAAACGCTTGTAAGTGGCAGTTACTTTTTTAACAATAGCAAAACACTTTCAGATAAAATTACACATAGAACGTATTTGATTAACCCTGAGGTTAGTCAGCTCTACCAAGATAGTACAGGAAGTGTAACTCAAAATTTTAATAATAGATTTAACCTAAGATTAGAACATACTTTTGACTCTTTTAACTCAATTGTTTACACACCTAGAATAAGCATTCAAAATAATTCCAATACTAGCGAACAGGAGGCTAGAAACATATTAAATGACACTACGCTAAACAAGAACTACACAAATAAAAATGTAGTAAACGATGGCTATACCATTAGCAATAACCTCTTGTTGAGGCATAGGTTTGAAAAATTGGGTAGAACAATAAGTTTGAATTTAAGCCATGATTTAAACAACAAGAAAACAGAAACAAACCAATATTCAGATATTTCTACCATTGATACCGCCTTTGTTTTAAACAAGAAAAGTATAAAGCAGCAGAGTATTGGTGAAACTAAGGGGGCAACCTATGCAACAAGCTTAACCTATACAGAGCAATTGAGTAAAACTATACAATTGCAGGTAAGTTATAACCCTAGTTTGAATCAAAACAGTTCGCAAAAAATGACGAATAAATATGATTCCATTAGCAATGAATATAATAAGACTGATTCTCTTTTGAGCAATACATTTGATAATACTGTAACTACTCACAAGGCTAATGTGAGCATCAATATTAATAAAGAGAAATATACCTTAACAGCTGGCGTAACGCAACAGTTTTTAAAGATGGAAAGTGCGCAGTTATACCCTGTTAATAGGGCATTTGACAAAAGTTTTCAAAATTTATTACCAAGTATTACCTACCAATATAAATTTACAAATAGCAAAACATTGCGATTGGTTTACAGAACCAATACCAATACGCCAAGTGTAAGCCAATTGCAGAATGTAATAGACAACTCAAACCCCTTGTTATTATCGGCAGGAAATCCAGATTTAAGGCAAGAATATTCGCATAATTTTGTGACAAGGTATGGCATTAATAACCCACACAATGCACAAACATTTTTCGTATTTGCGATGGCATCATTTACAAATGACTACATAGCTAATGGCACCTATACAGCAACCAGAGACTCTGTATTGCCAAATGGTGTATTGCTTGGAAGGGGCTCGCAAATTTCGCAACCAGTTAACTTAAGTGGAAATGTTAGCGCTAGGAGTTTTGCAACCTATGGAATGCCATTAAAAAAATTAAAGAGCAACTTGAACTTAAATATGGGTATTAATTATAGTAAGGTGCCCGGACAGGTTAACAGACAATTAAATTACGCCAATACATTTAATGTAACTGGTGGAATGGTTTTAGGAAGTAATATTAGTGAGAAAATTGATTTTACTTTGAGCCACAATGCCAATATTAATTTGGTGAAAAACTCTTTATTAATAAGCCAAAGCAGCAATTATTTTATTAATACAAGTAATTTAAAAGCCAATATTATGCCTACTAAATCTTTGGTATTAAATACGGAAATTAGTTATACCAATTACCAAGGATTAGGAAGCAGTTTCAATTCAAATTTCTTTTTATGGAATGCTGCTATTGCCTATAAATTTATGAATAGAATGGCTGAAGTAAAAGCTAGCGTATTTGATATTTTGAACCAAAATAACAGTATCAGTAGAACGGTAACTGAGACCTATATTGAAGATACGCGTTCGAATGTTTTGAACAGGTATTTTCTGCTCACCTTTACCTATAATATTAGAAAATTTACACCAATGCCAGCACCTGCTGCAGTTCCAGTTCCAACAAGATAATTAGGGCAATAAAAGTGTGCAGCTAATCATTTTATGATCACTAAAATTGAGTGTATTTGTTTTGTAGTGGTAGCTGTTCCAACTAGGATCATGTAAAATATAATCAATTCTAAAAGACGGCATTTTACCAATATATGTTCTGCTCATTCCCATCCCAGATTCTTTAAATGCATCCTTCATATGACCGCGAATGGTATGGTAAGAATAGCTGGTTGGGGAGTCATTAAAATCGCCGCAAAGGATTACTTTATAAGGACTATTATTTAATTTTTCTCGTATTTTATTTGCTTGTTTCGACCTGTTTTGAAATGCGTATTTTAACTTGAAAAGGATTCTTTTTAATCTATAGGATTCCGGACTATCTTCAGCTTCTTGCAGTTCTGCGTAAGTTTTATAATCTTCTTTATCAAATACAATTGATTTAAGGTGCGTATTAATAACACGAAGGGTGTCTTTTCCCACCAAAACATCGGCAAAAACGGTTAGGTTACTATTTTGATTTTCTAGTTCAAGATATCCCTTATTGAGGATAGGATATTTGGAAAAAATGCATACTCCATAGCCCGTTGGAAAGGTTTTATTAAGGGCATCTGCATTAACATTATAGAAATGATTGTATTGCTGGAAGAAGCGCTTAAACATAGGCTTCTCATAGTTGCCGCCTAAATTTGCAAATTCTTGTAGGCAAATAATATCGGGTTGAATGGTATCCAACATTCTAAAAAAGAAGCCAGAATCGCCGCCATTATAATCATAAGCACCCATATAGTGCGTATTGAAACTAACAATATTTAATTTCCTATTTGAATTGGAAACAGGCACATCTTTGCTATTAATTTGAATGAATGAAGGCACGTTCCACATGCTGAAAACAAAGGCAGCAAGGGATATATAGGCATTTTTATGTTTGCGTAAAGCCCAAAACAATAAAACTAAAAAATTTATACCAAATACAAAAGGAAAAGCTAATCCAAAAAATGCCAAAGGCCAAAATGTTTGCGGCGAGAAAAAGGGTGCAATATTTCCCAAAACAAGCACAAAGGCAATAAATGAAGTGAGAATAAAAAATGGTAATTTATACAGTTTCACTTTGAATTAATCTTTACTTGCCTTGAATAAAATTTCTTTCTCTTTTTTGCTTAAGCTTTCGTAGCCATTTTTAGCAATTTTATCTAAAACATTATCTATTTCGGCCTGACTAGGTTTTACGCCAGTTGCGGGTTTAAAGCTATTGTTTTTATATTGTAATTTAACTTTAGGTTTTGGTTCGAACCATTTGCCAATGGCATTAAAAAACCCATCGAGTGCGTTTGGAACAGCGCTTTGACTATAGATTAATTTGATAAAAAGGAATCCAAAAGCTGCTCCTCCCAAATGCGCAATATGTCCGCCAGCATTGCCATTTGGAATACTAATCAAATCTAGAAAAACAGAAACCAATGCAATGTATTTGAGTCTTACAGCACCAAAAATAAATAAATAAACTTGGTAGTCTGGCAATAAGGTTGCGGTTGCTACTACAATTGAAAGCACCCCAGCAGAGGCGCCTAAGGCATATGAAAAGGGAACTTGATTTACAAATGCAGGGAAAACATTGTAAGCCAACATATAAATTAATCCACCAAAAATGCCACCTAATAAATAAGCTTGAAAGGTTTTACTGTTTCCCAAATATTGTTGAAATAAACTCCCAAGCCAATACAGCCAAAGCATATTGAACAACAAATGGAAAAATCCTTCATGTAAAAACATATAGGTTATGATGCTCCAAGGCTGCAATAAAAAGTTGGACATAGCCGCTGGCAACATCAGGTATTTAACAATGTTGGCCTGTAAATTAGCTTGTTGAAAAAGAAAAAAGAAAACACCCAAAACTTCAAAAAAGAGGTAAATAGCAATATTAATAAGTACTATTTGAACAATGGCATTGCCTTGCTTTAATTTGAATTTTATGTCTTCGAAATTTTCCATTAATATACTTCAAACATACGAATAGGAAGGCTATTTAAAAACAAGCATGTTTGTTTACAAAAATGAATTATTCTCTTAAATTGCCAATGTTAGGTTTATATGAAAAAATTAAAATACTGATTGAAAGAATGATAATGACATATTTTAAAAAATTTAGCCAATTAATTGTTTTGCTTTTGTTATGTGCCAAACTAGGGGCACAAGTAGGGTTTCCGCAGAATGGTCCGCCAGACAATAGGCCTCAATTCATAGCCATTACCAATGTTACAATTCAAATTAACCCAAGTAAGGTAATTTCAAATGCATGCCTTTTGCTCCTTAATGGTAAAATTGAAAACATTGGGGTTGGCATACCAATTCCAAAGGAAGCAAGGATAATCAATGGAAAAGGAAAATACATTTACCCATCTTTTATTGAACTTTACAGCAATTATGGAGTAAATGCACCCAATGCCTCAAAAACCAGGGGAGATCAATTTTCTAACAACCAATCTGGACCATACTCATGGAATGATGCCGTTAGAAGTCAGTTAGACGCCATCAATTATTTTAAATACGACGAAAAGAAAAGCAAACAATTACTAGGAAGTGGCTTTGGTATAAGCTTAAGCGCCATACAAGATGGTATTTTTAGAGGAAGTGCGGCATTGGTATTAAATAGCAAGGCACACGAGCAAAAGTTGATTCTTAATCCTAAAGCCGCAACCCAATTAAGCTTCAGCAAAGGGAGTAGTAGCCAAGACTACCCAGGTTCGGCAATGGGCTGTGTTGCGTTAATAAGACAAACTTATTACGATGCAAATTGGTATGCACAGCAAAAAGGCAATTACAATGTGAGCTTAGAAAACATTAATAAATACAAAGAATTGCCAGCCATTTTTGAGGTAGAAAATAAATTGGCCGCATTAAGAGCTGCAAGAATTGGAAAGGAGTTTGGGCTAAATTACATTATAAAAGGAGCCGGAGACGAATACCAAAGATTGGATGAAATTGTTGCTACTGGAATGGCTTTTATTCTTCCTGTGAATTTTCCTAAACCTTATGAAGTTGAAAATCCATTTGATGCCATGAACATTAATTTAGGAGATTTAAAACATTGGGAAATGGCGCCAGCAAACTTAGAAATGCTTGCTAACAAAAAAGTACCATTTGCCATAACTAGCAGTGGCTGTGCTGATGCAAGTGAGTTTTTAAAAAACCTACGAAAGGCTGTAGAATACGGACTAAGCGAGGAAGAAGCTTTAATTGCTTTAACAACAAGGCCAGCTAAATGGCTAAAGATGGAAAATGAAATTGGCACATTAGAAAAAGGAAAAATGGCTAATTTTTTTATGAGTAATGCGCCTATTTTTAATAAAGATGCACAGGTATTGTCTCATTGGATTTTGGGAGAAGAAACCAACATAAATGCAAGTCAGAATTACACTTTAAAAGGCGACTACAAAATTGCTAATTCTAATTTAGGAGATTATGTTTTAAGAATAAGTGACAACACTAAAGAAGGACAATTATTGGGTAAAGACACCTTAAAAGTAAGCATACAAGAGCAGTTGGGAATTTACATTTTGAGTTTTAATGAAAGCAAAAAAAGTGAGCAACAAATACGTATCAACGTATGGGTTAAAAGCATTGATAGCATTAGCTTTCAGGCATTAACACTGGAGGGATTAACTCAATTAACCGATGGCAATACACAAGCCTTTTTAGCAAATTTGCAATTGGTTCGAACCGAAGACAAAAAAGCCGAAAACAAAATTAAGCCAACTATTGGAAAGGTAGTCTATCCATTTTCAGAATATGGAAATGAAAATATTCCCAAAGCACACAATTATTTATTTAAAAATGCGCGTGTTTGGACCAATGAAAAAGAGGGTATATTAAGCGAAACAGATGTTGCTATTAGTGAGGGCAAAATTGTTGCCATAGGAAAAAATTTAAAGTTGGATAATTACCAAATTATTGATGCCACAGGAAAAGTATTGAGCAGCGGAATTATTGATGAACATTCACATATTGGGATTTACCGCGGCGTGAATGAGTGTACACAAAACATTACTGCAGAGACAAGAATTGGTGATGTAATAAACTCTGATGATATAAATATTTACAGACAACTTAGTGGTGGCGTAATTGCCTGTCAACAATTACATGGTTCTTGTAATCCTGTTGGAGGTCAAAGTAGTATAATAAAATTAAGATGGGGAATGGCACCAGAGCAAATGAAAATAGCAGGAGCTGATGGTTTCATAAAATTTGCATTGGGAGAAAATGTAAAACAAAGTAATTGGGGAGTTGAAAGTGGCAGGTACCCGCAAACCCGCATGGGCGTTGAGCAGGTATACTATGATGCTTTTATTAGGGCAAAGGAATATGAACGCGCATTGAAGGCTAATCCAACACTTACCAGAAGAGATTTAGAGCTAGATGCTTTGGTAGAAATTTGCAATAAAAAAAGATTTATTAGCTGCCATAGTTATGTACAAAGTGAAATTAATATGTTGATGCATGTGGCAGATAGTATGGGTTTTAAAGTGAATACATTTACCCATATTTTGGAAGGATATAAAGTTGCAGATAAAATGAAAGCACATGGTGTAAGTGCAAGTACCTTTGCTGATTGGTGGGCTTATAAATATGAGGTTATTGAAGCCATTCCACAAAACGCCGCCATACTCAATAAAATTGGTGTTGTAACAGCAATTAATAGCGACGACGCAGAGATGGGTAGAAGATTGAACCAAGAAGCGGCCAAAATAATTAAGTACGGACATATTACTGAAGAAGATGCTTGGAAAATGGTAACATTAAATCCTGCAAAAATGTTGCATTTAGATACGCACACAGGTAGCATTAAAATAGGTAAGGATGCAGATTTAGTTTTATGGTCGTGCAACCCATTAAGTATTGAAGCAAAAGCAGAAATGACTTTTGTAGATGGCGTTTGTTATTTTAATAGGGCAGCCGATGAAGCCATGCGCATTGCGGTTCAAGCCGAACGCCAACGGATTATTCAAAAGATGATTTTAGCAAAGCAAAAAGGAGAAAAGGCAGAAGCAAAAGTTTCGCTGCCGGATCCTGATTACCATTGTGAAGATTTTTAGGCACAGTCAAAACAATACTAATACAGACAATGAAAATATTTATAAAAATAGCGTTTTGCGTTTTGTTAAGTTTAAACCTTAGCGCACAAATAACCACTAAAATTATTAGAAATGGCACATTGCATTTAGGCAATGGAGAAATTATTGAGGGCGGTGTGCTTGTGATGGAGCAGGGAAAAATAGTTGAAGTAGGTTCAACCCAAAAAGGACTGTATAAAAATGCCGTGGTAATTGATGCAAAAGGCAAACATGTTTACCCTGGATTGATTGCCATGAATAACATTATGGGCTTAAATGAAATTGATGCAATTAGGGCAACTAAGGACTATAATGAGCAAGGAGAGTTTAACCCAAATGTGCGCACTTTAATTGCCTATAATACCGATTCTAAGATTCTTCCTACAGCGCTATTTAATGGCGTGTTATATACACAAGCCATACCACAAGGGGGCCTTATTAGTGGGAGCAGTAGCTTAATGAAAACCAAAGCATGGAACTGGGAAGATGCAATGGTTAAAGCAGATGAAGGCGTTCACTTAAATTGGCCTAATTTACAAATGGCAAATATTGACCCTAACAAACATGGCGAAAAATTGATTGGAGAAATAGCTACATTTTTTGCTGAAGCCAAACA
>CANFHJ010000064.1 GCA_947446605.1 Bacteroidota bacterium
ATTTGATTGTTTTTTATGCAAATATAATAGTAATACTATTTTATTGGCACATATTATGATTATTTATTTTGTAAGAAATTGATTATAAGTGATTTTAATTGATGCTATTATGGCCAATTGAGCTTTTATTTTCTTTTTTTGCTTGTTTTCAATCTAAAATTAATTTTATTTTTGTGTAATACTCATTAAAACAACCATTTATGAAAAATGTATTTGTCCTATTAATTTTGGCAATGATTGGTTTTTCTGCTTGTAAAAAAAGTAATACCACCCCAACGCCTGCCGCCACTCCCATTACAGTTTTGTACGAAGTAAATTTAAGCGTTGCCATAAAGGATACCGCTGCAAATGCTATACTGAAATACACAGATGCCAATGGGCAATTGCAAACAGCCACCGATTTTACACCTGGTAAAACCTATTGGTCGAAAACAGTTACCATTACCAGCAGCACCCGTCCGTTTCCGCTAGAATTAAAAACTGTTGGAACAACAAAAAATAATATTTATTTAAATGCCGCCGGCAATGTAACGGCTAAAATTTCTGTAGATAAATCAGTAGGCGCTTATCAAAGTTCTACCACGGTAAATGGTCCGGGCTATTTTTCAAATAGCTTCGCTTTAAACTTTACCATTCAATAGCATTATTTTCTAACTAATTATAAAAAAAGCAGCCTGTAATTTTTACTGGCTGCTTTTTTTATGCCAGGGTTTTAATAAAATGTCTTATTGGGGTCGGTTCGAACCGAATAATTGTTTCTGATAGGCATTTATAATATAACCTTATGTGCCAAATGCCAATGACATATAGGTGGTTTTTATTATTTTGAATTGCTAAGTAGTTTTTTTTGTAAAATGAAAAAAGCTTATATTTGAATAAAAAGATATCATGACAACTACTTTGTTAAAAAACGAAATAACCAAAGCATTACATGAGATTAATGACAAGTCGTTTTTGGAGGCGCTCTATACTATTATAAGTAACAGAAATGATGCCTTTGAGCATGAATTAAGCAAAGAGGATAAACAAATTCTGGACGAAAGAAAGTTGGCCTATAAAAGCGGAAATGCAAAAACGTATTCACTAAGTGAAGTTCGCAAAAAAGTGCTTAAAAACCTTTAAGAATGAAATTCCGTTTGGTTATTTTGGATGAGGTTTTTGCAGAGTTAAATGAGGCAGCATTGTATTATAAAGAACGTCAGGATTCTCTTGGGTTGGCTCTTTTAGAAGAGTTTGAATCGGCTTTAATAAGGATAAGTAAAAATCCGGAAAGTTTTCAAAAGAAATATAAAAATTTTAGGCAATCCTTACTTAATCGATTTCCTTATTTGGTCCTGTTTGAAATAGATGAATCAAGTGTAGTAATATACCGTTTTATTAATGCGCGCCGGCATCCCCAAAAAAGATTTAATAAAGTGAATAAATAATTGGTATTCCCTAAAGGCTATTTTATCTCTTAAAAGGGTATAAAAACTGTTTAAGGTAACCCTGCTTAGGGAATGTTGGATCTGGAACGCCAGTGGATTGTGGATGACCGTTTTCTAAGGATTGGTAGGTGCCAAAAAGCATGTCGATAAAGGGGAAATGAACGGCAAAGTTTTTATCATGTGCATCCTTTTCTTTGGCATGGTGCCAATGGTGAAATTGTGGCGTAACGATTACGTATTTTAAGAAGCCTAAATTGATATGCGAATTGGTATGTGCCCATACAGATTGAAAGGCCACCACAAAGGTATAACTTAAGAAAACAGGTGTAGAAAATCCTAAAAAATAAATAGGCATAAAAATTACCGAGCGGTCGAAAATTAAATCACATAAATGAGAGCGTGAACCTGCTAACCAATCCATGTTTTCTGGCGAGTGATGGATGCTGTGAAATTTCCATAGGAAGGGTATTTTGTGGGCAGTATAATGCCTTGCGTATTGAAAAAAATCAGCAATAATTAAAGCCATCAATAATTGTAAAGGAAAGGGGATAGCTTGAATTTTACTTTGGAACTGGGCGTAAGCTGGATTGGTAAAAAAGTACAAGGCAGGAAAGCGAATGGCCAACAAAATAAATTTGATACTTAAATCAAATACAATGAAATAAGTGAGGTCTGTTTTCCAATTTGCATGGAATTTACTTTGGCTAGGATGCAGGGGCGCAAATAATTCAAAGGGGGTAAAAATTAGCCCAGTTAAGAGCAGGTCTATGATTAGCCAATCAAGACCAATGGTAATAGTACCTTGCCCTATTTCATAGTCGAAAGCGGGTAAGAGATAAATAAGAAAGGCCAACATAATACTGGCTAAATTGATATAAGTTGTCTTTTTGTTTTCTGCCACAAGAAGGCCATAGATGGCTGCAATAAAGGAGAAGCCTATGGCTGCCCAGAAAACAAAGTTTAGCGTTGGGGCTTTGTATAAAATGCGCAGCGTATCTGTGGTAAGTATGCCGGGGAATTTACTTGCCACCACAGCGCCCAAGCTGCAAAGGGAAATAATAAAACCAATATGTTGAAACTTGAAATAAGTAGATAGGTCCTTGTGAAATGCCATGAATTAATTTAAAAACACAAAATTAAGGGGCAATTTTTACAATGAATTACGGCATTCTGCAATTGCCAACACTATTTTTACGGAATTGCGCAAAGTGGGGTCGGTTCGAACCGAAAATATTTGCGTAAAAGGAAAATAGACCATTGCACAAAGTTTATGCAATGGTCTAATTTTATTTAAATGCCATAGAAGTTTTTGGCATTGTCTATTAGAATTTGAAACTCTTCTAGGTTTGGTGTATCTGTATTTGCACCTTCAATAAAGGTTCCGCCAACAACGCCTACATCATTTACTCCCGTTCCCAAAAGGTGTTTAGGGAAAATATAGAAAGAACGTTTTACATCTTGCCCAACAGTAGTTTTTCCTTTTGCGAAATACACCAAAATCATGTATTGTAAATTGGCAGGAATTTGGTCGCGCAACATAATTAAATGGCCTTGCACTGGAACTACTTCCACATCGTTGTTAATACCTGCGGCGCCTAGGCCTGTGCAATTAAATACCAAGGGAGAAGAAACATCCGAGAATTTAGTAAGTTTTTGTGTTACAAATTTTGCCTTTGGTTCTAAATAATCATGCAGGCTTTTCATCATAATGGCTGTATCAATAAAAATACCATCATCGTATGTAACCATGGTACGTTGGGTGCCATTGCCAAAATCTAAAGTTACATCTTTGGCAGGCTGCATTACTTTTCCTACGTAGGGTTCTAATCCAGAGGATTCTCTGTCTTCAAAATAAGTTGGCACCACCACGGCACCTTTGCTAAAATCTGCTTGGGTACCTGTGGCAATTTCTGCATAAAATTTATAGGCATCAATTCCAATTTGATCAATGAGCGGTTGCAAATCTGGGTTATTGCTCATAGATACTGGTGCCAATAATCCGCCTGCATTGTGTGAGGTAAGTTTGTCGAATGATTCTGCAATAACTGTAATATTGGTATAACCACGTTTCACCAATTCGTAAGTTGTAAACAAACCCAAAACACCACCACCCACAACAGTCACTGCTGCATCTTTAGGAATGGCTTTACCTGTAGTAGAAGCTGTTACTAAATCGGTAACGTATTTGGCACAACCCGGAGCAAGTGTCCAACCACTGCCACCATGCCCATAATTATGTGCTATAAGTTGGGTGCCTATTGTTTCAATGCTCATGTTTGGGGCACCATGGCGAAGGGGACGGTAACAAAGTACTTTTTCGCCTAGGTAAGCAGTATCCAAGCGGGGTGGCGTAATTTTGCGAACTTCAAGTGATTTGGCAGTAGTCTTTTTACAGGCAGTATAATAGAAGGCCACAGATGAAGCGGCTGCGGTAAAAATAAATTTTCTGCGATTTAGTTTTAGGGAAGCAAAATTGTCTTTTTGCTTGAGGGTCTTTTCATCCATTGGAATTAGGCTTGGTTTAAATAAATTAAATTTTGTTAGGTCTAAATGCTGTTGCTGTTTTTAAAAGTTAAAACAACTAAAGAATAAAGTCGTGGTTAAATCAAAATTAAGGGATAGCGATAAGATGATAAAACGAATTGCTAAAAAAGTGCCATTTCAGAAATAATATGACAATTTATTTCCTTAATATGGGTAGTTTTTTCTGCTGCTTGGTTTTGGTTCGAACCGAATGCTGCAGGCAAATGCTTTACGGATAAATTGGAATAGTTTTAGCGGCTAAAAAATAGGGATACAATTACAATTTGATTACCCCAAAAGGATTTTCGCCTCGGTTGAATGCATCTTCAATATCCGACATAAGCATCTCGTCATAGGCCTTTGCCTTTTCTTTGGAGCTGGTTGCACATGCAATATGCCATGCATACACTTCATTGTCTTCCAACCAATTTACGGGCCATTCTAAGCCACCATAACGTGTTACAATTACATAGTCGGTAGATTGTTGCAATTGGCTGTTAAATCTTAAGCCACGTTGCTGCAGGAGCTCCGTATTAAATTCGTCTTCATTCATGCCGGCCACACAAAACAATTCATCGTCTTCTTGAAAGTATTCTGCCCCAGCATTGAAATCTATTTTAAATTGATTGATGCCACCTTCATAATTAATTTCTATGGTGTTTTTAGGAACAAGTAGGTTGGCAAGGTGAATGTATACGGGCATGTTTTTTGGATTATTTTGCTTGTAAAGCTAGCTGCAATTTAGGGCAATAGTGCTAAAAATTTGCATGCTTTTTTTTAGGGTAAGGGATAAATCCGGTATTTAATAAAAGCTTGTATCGCTAGGGGAATAATATTTTCAGGCAATTTTATTTGTATTACATCCACTCAAGCACTTTAGGAAGCCTTGAAAAATATTTGCGCAATTTTATGTTTGATTTCGATTTGCAACAAAAAGCCTGGCCAGTGTAATGATGCAAATAATTTTCAAAATTTTAAACCAATTAAACAAAACAAAAATGAAGTTATCTACCCTAACTATTGCTTTGTTATTGCAAGGAGTTTGCTATGGGCAAAACATCTTGTACAAGCAAAGCAACAAGATTCTCAGCTACGACTATGGCGTAGTAGACACCGCAGGCATGAACAAGCTTAGCGAAATTGAAAAAATTAAGTATGAATTAAAGTTCACCCAACAAAGTTATTCCGAAACGATTGATCAGAATTATGAAAATGTTCTGGAGGTAAAAATTGACAGCAATGAATACCAAAAAGATTGGATGAATTTATCTCGTAAATTTAAATATACCTCAGCAGGTATGGAAATTTATGGAGCGCAAAATAATTTGAAAAAAACTATTGCTTATACGCCAGAGCAGTTAAGCGCTCGCAGCGCCATGAAAGCAGCAATTCAAGAAAATGGCTTTCATCCAGGTATTGTAGCTTTCCCGGAATTTACCCCTCAATTAATTTCACAATTTGCTGCACAAAATATTAGTGTTAGTAATTTGAGTAATGGTGATGTTAAAATGGTTTTGCCAAATAAGGTGATGTATATTAATAAATTTAAATACACCATTGTTACAGAATTTACAGATGTAGATGGCATAAAAAACAGAGAAACACGCGGCTACGAGCCATTGGGAGAAGGAAGAGGGTTTTTATTGAAGATTACTAAAAACGAACGTTTTGTTATTGGAAGTAAAGGACAATGCATTACCGAAACCAAACTGACTTATTATACAGATTATGCCATTGAAGACAATGGAAAATTAATGGACAAGGCATTAGGTAAAGTAGAGCAGGTAAAAATTTATCCCAATCCAAATAACGGGGTATTTAGCGTGCAGGTGGACGTTGCCGATAATGTTTCAATTAGCAGCGTAAAGGTTATAAATGTATTAAATGGAAATCAATTGAGTATTGATAACAACGCACAAAAAACCTTTTTGGTGAACCTTCCCAATTTAACAAGTGGTCAGTATGTGTTGCAAGTTGTTACCAGCAACCAAACAGTATTGAGTGCTAATTTCTTTAAAAATTAATTTACAATAAGATGAAAACAATTATTAAATATTCCTTTATTATATTTTCTATTTTGGTTAATTTTAACTTAGCTATGGCCCAAGTTGAAAACCCCGACACTGCCCAAGTACCTTTTCATAAGGAGACAGATTTAAATTCTGAACTCAATAAGTTTGGATTAAAGACTTTAGAATTTCCAACTGGAGATTATTGCGAAAGAAAAGGCAGTCCTATGACGCGCCGCGATAATATTTTAACGCCAAAATTTCCTTCAGATTCTCTTGTTATTGATAGGATTCTGGGCGATACCACTTATAAAGATTGGGCAAAGACACCAGGGGATATCAATATTTTTTGGATACATGGTTTAAATGGATCCACAGAATCTTTAAGAGTGCCAGCACAAGCAACGCAATTTGGAACAACTGATTTCCCTGCAAGAAAAGCCACTTCCTGGCGCGGACCAACTTCTTCTTCCTCCAATGCCATACAATTTTACAGTGAGGATGGTGGAATTACGCCAGCTGTTGGCGATATGGAAAATAATGCTACGGTATTGGTTCCTGCCAGCTCCCGCACAAACAGAGATTTTATAATTGCCCATAGCCAGGGGGGAATAGTAGGTAGAGAATGGTTGCGTAAAATGGACCAAGCACCAAACATGTATCAAAATTTTGCGCATGGTTTAGTAACTATAGGCACGCCTCATGGTGGTGCACAAGTGTTAAATCAAACCCGACCAGAATTAGAAAACAAAATTCCTGATTTTATGGGTGAAGCTTGCAAGGCGCTTGCCAAAGAAGCTGTTGTTCCATTAGCAAATTCAAATTTTGCAACACAATTACTTATTTCAAATGATATGGTAAAAAAATTGGTAAATAAATCATGCGGGGTTATTGCTAATTCTATTATTCCCTTAGCCTTAGATAATTATTTTAAACGTACTACACGTGATTTTTATGTGGGTTCGCCTTTTTTAGAAGGGTCAAACAATGCTGGTGCGCATACGCAAGGCCTGAATGAATATACCTTGAATGTGCCAGTAGTGCAATTTTATGGAGAAGAAGAACAACCTATTTTGTGGAAATTTTTAAGCAGTACCATGAGCATTGGTCATGATATTTTAGATAATAAGCAAATGGAATTTGGCTACGATCAAGACGATCAAATGGAGAAAAAAGTGAATGATATGATTGATGAATATTATGCAAAATTTGTGTATGAAAGTCACCAAGAAAATCACTTTCACAATTTGGAAATTGCTTATTACTCAGCTGCAGCAATTCATTGTTTAGGTGCTTTTTTTATGCCATTGACAACTGCAGGGGTAGTAACTGTAGATATTTATAATGCTGTAAAAGCATCTGCAGCAAAAAACGCTGCTATAGAAAACAAAAATGCTTATGATGGGGCAAAGGTTTGGTTGAGCAATGCCAATGACTATTACCTCACAGATTTAATTGGGGCACGCGTAACGCAGGTTGCCATTAATTGTAGAATTATTGAAGACTTGGAGTGTAGAGACGCGGTTAAAAATCCCATAGGTTCTGGAGTGCCTGCGGTAAAAATAAAAGTAGATAGAAATTACAATACCACCGCTGCTTGCAAGCCACAACCCATTTCAATTGCCTATTCAAATTACCATTTCAAGGGTTTTGACAATACAGAATGGCATGGTCCCTGCACAGGCACCCAAACCATTATTTCAACCTGGAAAAATACCTATTATTATAAACCAAATGATGGCGTGGTTTTAATGGAATCTGCAAGTAAGGACATTTCTGTTAACACAAATAATGGCGAAAATACGCATGCTTTTTTTAAATTAGAAAACACAAATCATGATCAAATGAAGAATTGTGTTAAGACTAAGAAAGGGCTATTAAAACTATATAATGGTGAATTAGGTGGATTTTTTAAAATAGAAATCAGGTAATGAAAAATCTTAAAATGTGTAAATTCAACTTAATCTTTATCAGTCTTTTGATTTCAGTAAGTTGCAAAATAAAAGACAATCATATTACGCCTGCGAATAATCCAACTTCTTTTTTGACATTGGATACGCTGTGGACGCAAACAACGAATGATTTTAGCTGTAATCCAGAAATGAATTCCCAAATGGATGTGTTAATGAGCCAAGAATTTTCTTCGGTTGAGGGTGAAAAGTTTAGTTTGTTTGATCCGTTAACAGGTAAGTTAAAATGGCAATGGCAAGATTATTTCGTTCCTGAATTAGAGTTTAGCGATAATTGCCACATTGCATATCATGACATAATGGTGCTCTGTGCGCGCAATAGGACTTATGCCTTTAATATGCTTACGGGAAAAACTATTTGGCGACACTCCATGGATTCTATGATTGGAGAACCTCAAATATTTTTAGGTAAAAATGGCTATATCTACCATGGTTTTGGCGCTGCCAATCATACCTACAAAATATTTAGAACCAAATACAATGAAGGCAAATGGGAATTGGTTTCTAGCTATAAAGATACGATGGAATATGACAGAATGTATACCACGGGGATTGCTATTTCTGAAAATGAAAAAGGTGAAGATATTATGGTAAATACCTTGTATTTGGCCTATATGAAAAATAGTAAATATACAGTTAATTCAATTATTTGTGGATATAATTTAAGTAGTAATAAATTTGAATGGATTAAGGATTATACAAAGAACTATGCTGAATTTAATGATTGTAAAATTCAAAGTTTAGGTGGATTTGTTTATGGTTTTGCAACATATGGTCAAGTCCGTCACTTATATGCAATAAACGCAAATGATGGCAGTATTTCTTGGGATAGAGTTATTCCTGATTTGGGCGTTAGTTTACATATTTACAATAATAGTATTATACCAATATGTATTGGGTTTCATCCAGTAACAAGTTTCGATGTTAAAACTGGAAATATTATTTGGAATCAAGACTTTGTAGGTCAGATTACTGAGGATATTAATTTTGAATTTGGTGATGCCAAAGTATTTAAACATTATCTGATTTCTACCGAATGTGATTACCTTTTAGTACTTGATTTGGATAATGGAAGTGTTGTCTATAATAAATCAGTTTCAATTGATCAAGGCTGCCTACAAAATGGTGTGGTTGTAAATGAAGAGAAGCGTTTGCTCTATGTGCAAGACAGGTATAAGGTTGTTTGCTACAAGCTCCCTGATGAGATTAAATACTAACTACCCGTGCACGGTTTCGTTTTTGCCGTAATTTACAATGATAGAAGCTTCGTAATCTATCCAAGCTTTCCAACGCTTGTCAACGTCGATGCCAACACCATATTTCTTTGCATAGCCTAGAAATGTGGTGTAATGGCCGGCTTCGCTGATCATTAAATCGTGGTAGAATTTAGCCAGTTCTTTGTCGGCAATATTTTGCGATAAAACCTTAAACCTTTCGCAGCTGCGTGCTTCAATCATGGCAGAAAACAAGAGGCGCTCTACAAATGAAGAAATTCTGCTGCCACCCTTTTCCATAAATTTATACAGTTCGTTTACGTAATGGTCTTTGCGCTCCCTGCCTAAAGTTAAACCTTTTTTCTTGATGAGCTCATGCACCATTTCAAAATGTTCTATTTCTTCTTTTGCTATTGCCAATAAATCGGTTACTAAATCTTGGTGTTCTGAATTATAAGTAATAATAGAAATGGCATTGGTAGCGGCTTTTTGCTCGCACCAGGCATGGTCTGTGAGGATTTCTTCAATATTTGATTCTACAATATTTACCCAGCGAGGGTCGGTAGCCAATTTTAAACCTAACATAATTTCACTATTAAGAGCACAAAAATACCTGTTTTTTCAATCTTATGGCAATTGGAATAATTGAATTATTTTGCAGGCATGCGTAAAGACCCTGTTTTACTAATCATTGGATATGTTTGGCCCGAACCAAATTCTTCTGCCGCGGGTGGCAGAATGATGGTCTTGATTCATTTTTTTAAGCGCTTGGGATACCGCGTTTACTTTGCTTCTGCAGCACAAGAGAGTGAGTTTGCTTTTGATCTAGACACTATTGGTGTAGAAAAGGTACATATACAATTAAACCATTCTAGCTTTGATGCCTTTATCAAAAAACTGCAGCCCAATTTGGTTCTGTTTGATAGGTTTATGATAGAAGAACAATTTGGCTGGCGGGTGTATGAAAATTGTCCTGATGCCATGCGCCTATTGGATACAGAAGATTTGCATTTTTTAAGGGAGGCACGACAGCATGCGCTAAAAAATGGCGAATTGGAATTGCAAAACGACAAAGCCAAGCGTGAAATTGCCAGTATATTACGTTGCGATTTAAGCCTCATTGTTTCTGAATTTGAAATGCAATTATTGCAAAATGAATTTGGTATTTCGACCCAATTGTTATGCTATTTTCCCTTGTTTGTAAATGCCCAAAACCATCTATTTGATAAGCCTTTGCCTGATTTTACGCAGCGCAAAGATTTTGTTTTTATTGGCAATTTTTGGCACGAACCCAATTGGCAAGCGGTCTTGTATTTGAAAGAAAAAATTTGGCCTTTGTTGCGAAAAAATTTACCTGAAGCTACGATGCATATTTATGGCGCCTACCCTTCTGAGAAAGTTTTTAATTTGCAAAATACCAAGGAGAAATTTTTGGTGCATGGCAGGGCAGAAAATGCTTTTGTGGTGGTTTCACAAATGCGCGTTTCTTTGGCACCTTTGCTTTTTGGGGCAGGCTTAAAAGGAAAATTGCTTGAAGCCATGTATTGTGGAACGCCTTCTGTTACTACGCAAATAGGTGCCGAGGGCATTGCCGCTGCCAATGATTGGCCAGGATTTGTAGCAACTACTCCCGAAGAAATTACAGTCGCCGCCTTTCAATTATATACTGATGAAGCACTTTGGAACCAAAAACAAAGCATAGGATTTCAATTGTTGGAAGCTCGTTTTTCTCAAGAATTTTTTGAAGTAAAATTAGAAACAGAAATGCAACAGCTCTTAGAAAATTTACCTGCACATAGAAGAAGTAATTTCATTGGTTCAATCTTGCAACACCAAAGTATGGCGAGTACGAAATATATGAGCAAGTGGATTGAGGAGAAGGGAGAAACGAGAAGCGAGAAGCGAGAAACGAGTTTGGGAAATTAGAGTTACACATTTTTGTTTGGGATTTTTAGAGAATCCAGAGTCCAGAATCCAGAGTCCAGATTTTTTTTGTTTTGTGATTTAGAGTGCGTTCATCATTCATAATTGAAAAGTGCTTCGGCAAGCTCAGCATGACGTATTTTTCAACATTCAACATTCATCATTCATAATTCAACATTCATCATTCATAATTCAACATTCATCATTCATAATTCAACATTCAACATTCATAATTGAAAAAGAACAGCTAGCTCCTCAATAAAAAATGGCTAGATGCCAGAGGCCAGCTTTTTCTCCCAATATCTTTTGCCGTAGGCGCAAAAAATTTCTTCTCCGGCTTTTATTTTTCTGCTGGCAACCAAACACACTTCGCCTTTTTCGTTTAAGCTTATTTTTGCGTTGTTTTTAAAATTGCTTCCAATGTTGCCTTGC
>CANFHJ010000065.1 GCA_947446605.1 Bacteroidota bacterium
ACCTCAGATCCAAAGCAAGTAACCTTTATGGCAGATACCGGAAAGGTACAAGTTTGGTTAACTGCCATCAGCGAACATGGTTGTTACGATTCTACCTTCAGGTATATAAAAATAGAACCAGACATTACGGTGTTTATACCAAATGTATTCCGTCCGGTAAGTGCAGATGGCAAGGGTGGAAGTGATGTAAACTGCAATGGCGTTTATTGCAACCAAGTATTTAGAGTGGCTGCAACAGGTTTTGAAACAATAGAAATATTTGTATTTAACCGTTGGGGACAAATGGTTTACAAGAGCTTTATGAGTGCAGAAAACTATGACCCATTAGAAGGTTGGAACGGTAGAGATTTCAATAATGGCAAAGATTGTCAGCAAGACGCCTATATCTACCAGGTAAATGCTACTAGCTATAATGGTAAGAAATATACCTATAGTGGATCGGTAACTTTGTTGAGGTAAGCTTATTTGCTTCTGCCTTCTAGCAAGTTTACATAGCTTTGAATTGATGCATTTTAAATGCAATAAAAAAAGGAAAGAAAGGCATTGCCTTTCTTTCCTTTTTTTATGTTTAGCAAGAACCTAGGTTTCTTTAGCCTGTTGATCAGAAGTGTAAGGCTATTTGCTTCCCGCAACAATATTTACTTCTTCTTCTTTGATTTTTGCGAAGCCGCCCCAAACATTTTTCACATTAATAAATCCTTCTTTTTTAAGAATACTTGAAGCTACCATGCTGCGGTAGCCACCTGCGCAATGCACTAGAATTTCTGCTTTAGGATCGAGTTCGCTGGCGCGATTAGGGATTTCAGATAGTTGCATTGCAGTAGCATTTAAAACATGCTCTTTTTCGTATTCAGAAGGTTTTCTAACATCTAGTAGAACTGCTTTTGGGTTGTGTTTGCTATCCAAAGCAAATTCTTCTGATGAAATTGAAATTACCATATCCATTTTTTCATTGGCATTTTTCCAGGTATCAATTCCACCTTGCAAAAAGCCTTTGATATTGTCAAAGCCTACGCGACTTAATCTTTGAACAGATTCTTCTTCTGTTCCTGGTTTGCATACCAAAACTATTGCTTGATGGAGGTCTATAATAGTAGCTGCCCAAATTGCGTATTGGCCATTTAGGCCAAAATTTAATGAGCTAGGAATAAATCCAAGTTCAAAAAAATCATGAAGGCGGGAATCTATGATTACAGCCTTTTCAGAATTAACGAGCGCTTTAAACTGATCTATATTTAAAGATTGCAATCCTTGTTTTAAAACTTCATCATAGTTAATATAACCCTCTTTATTGAGTTTTGCATCTTTAAAGAAATAGGCTGGTGCAGGTGAGATGCCATCTGTTACTGCGCTAATAAATGCAGCTTCCGACATAGGCTGTAGTGCGTAATTGGATTTTTTTTGTTCGCCAATGGTGCTAAAGGTTTCTTTGCCAATATTTTTACCGCAGGCAGAACCAGGTCCATGTGCTGGATAAACAATAACAACATCTTCTAAGCTGGTAAGTTTCTTTAGTGATTGGTACATTAAACCGGCAAGTTCTTCTTTGGTCATAATACCATCTAATAAATCTGGACGACCTACATCACCTACAAAAAGGGTATCTCCGGTAAATACACAATAGTTTTGTTTGTTATTGTCTTTTAGTAAAAAGCTACTGCTTTCTAGTGTATGTCCTGGTGTATGCAGCAGTTGAATTTCTAAAGCTCCAAGTTGAAATGTTTCATTGTCTTTACCAATATGAGCATCAAAATTTGCAATTGTGCTTGGGCCGTAAATAATTTTAGCGCCAGTTTTTGCGGCTAAATCTATATGGCCACTTACAAAATCTGCATGAAAATGAGTTTCAAAAATATATTTGATTTTAGCGCCATTTGCCTTGGCTTTGTCTATATAAACTTGGTAATCTCTTATTGGGTCAATAATGGCTACCTCGCCATTGCTTTCAATGTAATATGCAGCCTGGGCAAGGCAATTGGTGTACATTTGTTCTATAATCATTGTGGTAGTATTACTTTGGTTTATTTTTTCTTTGGGATTGTACTTACAAAATCTTTTAAATAGAAAGGCTCAAAATAAGCAAGGTTTTCAAAGGTCTTGTTTTGAAATGCAATTTCCACTAATGGCATCATGCCGCTTGCCAAGCAAACTATGTTTGGTAAAAAATTAGCATTTTCATGTTGAATAATCGGTTTGCATTTTTCAGCTCCATTGCCAAAGAAATACATTTGGTTTGAACCGAGCAATGATTTAAAAGTTTCTTGATCAATAATTTTTGCTGAAACAGGATCGATTTCTTTTAATTCCATATTGGAAACACAGGTATAAACTTCCATTCTTCTTGCGTCAATCATGGGAACAAGTAAGGCTTTGGGTTCAGTAATTTGTTTTACTGCTTGTTCACATAAGCCATCCAAACTTGAAATAGCAATTAGGGGAATTTGAAGTGCAAAGGCATAACCTTTAGCAGCAGAAACGCCAACCCTTAATCCGGTATAGCTCCCCGGACCTTTACTAACAGCTATTGCATCAAGGTTTTTTAGTGTATATCCAGTTTCTTGCAATAATTTTTCAACCATTACATGTAATTGTGCGGCATGGGTATTTCCTTCAAAATTATTGCGTTCGGCCAAACACCTACCATCCTTTGAAAGTGCCACTGAGCATACCTCTGTTGCTGTTTCTATGCCTAAAATTAATGCCATTGGTTTGCAAAAATAAGTGTTCGCAGCCACAATCTGAAGTAATGGTGGAGAGGCTTGATAATAAAGGGGGTGAGCGAATTGGGGAAACTTGTTTGATGAAGCATCCTATTTTTTTGTAACTTGCAAATCTAAATATGTCGAAACGCTGGACTCCAAAAATAGAACCTGAAAAGAATGTTGTGGAAGAACTTTCCAAAGCAATCAACCTTAATAAGGTGCTTACCACTATATTGGTTCAGCGGGGTATTGCAACTTTTGAAGACGCAAAAAAATTCTTTCGCCCACAATTAACTGACATGCACGATCCTTTTATTATGAAAGGGATGGATTTAGCCGTGGCAAGAATAGAAGCTGCTATTACTTCAGGACAAAAAATTCTCATTTATGGCGATTATGATGTAGATGGAACCACTGCTGTGGCTACTGTTTATTCATTTTTTTACCAGCGCTATCCTCATTTAGATTTTTATATTCCAGATCGTTATACCGAAGGTTATGGTATTAGCTTTATGAGTATTGATTGGGCTTCCAACAATGGTTTCTCACTCATTATAGCATTGGATTGCGGGATTAAATCTGTTGACAAAATTGCCTATGCCAATTCAAAAGGTGTAGATTTTATTATTTGTGATCACCATTTACCAGGTGATGAAATTCCCGCAGCTATAGCTGTTTTAAATCCTAAACAGGCCGATTGTATTTATCCATTTAAAGAACTTTCTGGGGCAGGTATTGGGTATAAACTTATTCAAGGATATGCTTTAAAACACGGTATTCCCTCTGCAGAAGTTGAGGCTTTTTTAGATTTAGGCGCGGTTAGTGTTGCCAGTGATTTGGTTCCTATTTTGGATGAAAATAGGGTAATGGCACATTTTGGCTTAAAAAAATTAAAGCAAAACCCCAACAACGGTTTAAAAGCTTTGCTTGAGGCCTATCCTGATAAACCAGAGTTTGGTGTAAATGATATTGTATTTTTTATTGGGCCAAGAATAAATGCAGCTGGAAGAATTGCAGATGCCAAAGATTCTGTGCGTTTAATGACAGCAGATACAATGGAGGATGCGAAAAAAATTGCATCACAGGTAAATCAGCATAACAATGAGCGTCGTGGCTTTGATCAAACCATTACTGAACATGCTTTTGAATTAATTGAAAACGACCCAAGTTTTTTAGATAGAAAATCAACAATATTATTTCACAATGAATGGCATAAAGGTGTTATTGGAATTGTGGCAAGTAGGTTAATTGAAAAGTATTATAGACCAACTATTATTTTAACAGAATCTAATGGCATGGCTACAGGTAGTGCGCGTTCTGTTGAAGGTTTTGATTTATACAGCGCCATAGAAGAATGTAGTGATTTGTTGGATCAATATGGTGGACACACTCATGCGGCGGGCTTAACCCTTAAGCTTGAAAACCTACCCATGTTTATTGAGAAGTTTGAAATGGTGGTAGCAAAAAATATTGTTGAGAGGAGTTTAACGCCAGAGATTGAGTACGACATGGAAATTCCATTGCGTACCATTACGCCAAAATTTTATTCTGTGCTTAAACAATTTTCGCCATTTGGACCAGGCAATCTCAATCCTGTTTTTATGAGTAAAAACGTATGGGATGTGGGTGATGCAACAATAGTTGGTAACAACCATTTAAAATTAAGCTTAACCCAAGAGGAGGGCGGCCGTATATTTAAGGCAATTGGTTTTGGCTTAGGCGCCTATTACGATAAGGTTTCACAAGGAATTAGTTTTGATATTTGCTTTACCATTGAAGAAAATCATTTCAATGGACATGTGAATTTGCAATTAAATATCAAAGATATTCTCTTCAGGTAATTGAGCTGTTAGCACTACGCTAACAACTTACTCCAACTAACTTCGCTTGCTAATATTTCTCTAATTTTAGAAATTTCTATTCTTTCTTGTACCATGGTATCGCGGTAGCGAATGGTTACCGTTTGGTTTTCCAACGACTCGTGATCAATGGTTATACAAAAAGGAGTACCCAATGCATCTTGTCTTCTATAGCGTTTTCCAATGGCATCTTTTTCCTCATAAAAACAGTTGTAATCTGTTTTAAGATCGTTCATTATTTTGCGTGCCACTTCTGGCAAGCCGTCTTTTTTAAGTAAAGGAAGAATAGCAACTTTATAAGGAGCCAAAATTGCCGGGAATTTTAAAACCACACGTGAATCTATCTTTATGGTTCCATCTTCAGCTGGTGCCGATTCAATTATTTCTTCCTTGAAGGCGGCGCACATAGTGGCTAAAAACAAACGATCTAAACCAATTGATGTTTCAATTACGTAAGGAATATAGTTGCCATAAGCTTTTCCATTTTCATCTAAATCGGCATCAAAATATTGCATTTTTTTGCCACTAAATTCTTGGTGTTTGCTTAAGTCAAAATCTGTACGTGAGTGAATGCCTTCCATTTCTTTAAAACCAAATGGATAATTAAATTCAATATCTACTGCTGCATCAGCATAATGGGCAAGTTTTACATGGTTGTGAAAGCGGTATAGGTCCGAACCAAAACCTAATTTTGTATGCCAATCCATGCGCATTTTTTTCCAGTATTCGTACCATTCTTTTTGGGTGCCAGGACGAATAAAGAATTGCATTTCCATTTGTTCAAATTCACGCATACGCATGATAAACTGGCGTGCAATAATTTCGTTTCGAAAGGCTTTTCCTGTTTGAGCGATACCAAAAGGAATTTTCATTCTACCTGTTTTTTGTACATTTAGAAAGTTCACAAAAATCCCTTGAGCTGTTTCTGGGCGCAGGTAAACCTTATCAGCATCTTCTGCCATAGCACCCATTTCTGTAGCAAACATGAGGTTAAATTGCCTTACATCTGTCCAGTTTCTGGTACCACTTATTGGGCAAACAATTTCATGTTGTTCAATGAGTGATTTAAGCTGAAGCAAATCATTGTCTAATAAGGCTTGGTCGAGCGCAGCTTGCAACTCATCTGCCTTAATGGTTTTACCATCTTTTTGGTAACGGGCAATTTTATCCTCTAAAAGGTTATCGGCACGGTAGCGTTTTTTCGAATCCTTATTATCAATCATTGGATCAGAAAAGCCATCTATATGCCCACTTGCTTTCCACGTTTTAGGGTGCATAAATATTGCAGCATCAAGACCTACAATGTTTTCATGCATTTGTACCATTGATTTCCACCAATACTGGCGAAGGTTATTTTTGAGTTCAACACCATTTTGACCATAATCATAAACGGCACCAAGTCCATCGTAAATTTCACTACTTGGGAACACAAAGCCATACTCTTTGGCATGGGAAACAACTTTTTTAAATATCTCTTCGCTCATTGTATTTTGTTGGAAAGGGTATAAAACGCCACGAAGGCACAAAGACACACAGCAATTTTTTGAATTTTGCTCCGTGCCTTAGCGCCTTCGCGTTAAAGGAAAATATTAGTGTACTAATTCTTTATAAGCATCAGCTTTCATTAAGCCATCTACTTCTGAAGCATTTGCAATGCTGCATTTAATCATCCAACCTTCTCCATAAGCATCAGAATTTACCAATTCTGGAGAAGCATCTAGAGCTGGATTTACTTCCAAAACTTCGCCAGTTAAAGGCATAAATAAATCGCTTACTGTTTTAACAGCTTCTACAGTACCAAAAACTTCGTGTTGTGCAACAGATTTACCCTTGCTTGGAATATCTACATAAACGATATCGCCCAATTCGTGTTGTGCAAAATCTGTAATGCCAATGTAGGCTACATCGCCTTCTACACGTACCCACTCGTGGTCTTTGGTGTAAAGTAAGTTCTCTGGAAAGTTCATTTTATTT
Organism: Bacteroidota bacterium; assembly: GCA_947446605.1. Lineage (GTDB taxonomy): Bacteria > Bacteroidota > Bacteroidia > UKL13-3 > UKL13-3 > B1. The sequence continues at coordinate 6,536 of CANFHJ010000065.1, forward strand.
GGTTTTTATTTCGACGCTAAAATAAGGTTTGGTGCGGAAATAAAAAATGATTGTTTTAAGTCCTTTTAAAATGTTCTAAAACGGTAATTGGCAGCAGCAAGCAGGTTAAGGCGTAAACCAAGTCTTCAATAGGAATAGTATAAAGTCTAAATCCAATTATTTCCAGCGGGTTGTATGCCACAACTGGCGTGGGAGTTACGCCTCCAGTTAACACGCCATTTATAATAAAAAATGGTATTAAATGTATGAAATAGGCCATCCAAAAATAGCCCATATAGCGGCCTTTTATCCAAAATTGTTGTAAAATCAAGAGTCCTAAAGCCAATAAATTATTTACCAAAGTATAGGTTCGATCCGAAAAAAACAGCACATTGAATAAACACCAAGCAATAAATGCTATATTGAAAAGGCCTATTTTAGAATCCCACCATGTACTTTTTATATAAGCTTTAAGACAGGCATAAATAAAAATACTGGCATAGGGCACAACAATAAAAAAGCCCCACTCTTCAATTGGTAATTGAAGGATGCGCATTGGCCATACATAGTTACTGTTGAAGCTCCAAACGCCATTGGCCGTAAACCACCAATCCCATAAAACAAATAATACTAAGTTGGTGAAAATTCCCAAAAACAGGGCTGGCCACCAACGGTAAAAAGCAACTTTCTTATCAAAGCTCAATAAAAATGGGCCTACAAACGAAAACAACATTAAGTATGCGTATAAGCTCATTTGCTGGTATTTGGGTCTCTCCAATATTTGAATGGCACGATAAGCATTCCAAAATTCTCGCCTTGGTATTTGCCCAAATGCTTGTGGTGAATTTTATGTGCTCTTTTTATGGCTCTTATATAATGGTTATTTAGCCTATTAAACCATTTAAAACGTTGATGAATAATTACCTCATGAACCACAAAATAGGCAAAGCCATAAAGTGAAATGCCAATGCCAATATATAGGCGAATGTCTTGGTGCATAAGGCCTGTAACATAGCAATAGGCACTTGGGATTGCAAAAATTAAAAAGAAGGCGTCGTTTTTTTCAAAGAAACCTGGTTCTACCTGGTGGTGGTCTTTGTGCAAAGACCAGAGAAAGCCATGCATAACAAATTTATGGGTAAACCAAGCGGTAAATTCCATAAACAGAAAGGTGACTAAGATAGTTGTGATTGCCATATTTTATTTCAATATTGGAATTATGGGTTGGTTCGAACCGAAATATTTTTTATAAAATTATATATAAAAGAGCAAAAAATACTACCTGAACTAAATAAACACGCCAGCCCAAAGGATTGTTTTTGAGCAGGCCTGCTTTTAATAGCCAATAGCAAAAGGCAAAGCCCAAAAAGTACCAAGCGGTATAATTTTGAATGGGAATAATACCGTTTTCCCATTGCCAAAAGTCTAATTTTTGTGCAATAGGTTCAATAATGGCATCAAGCAATACCATGAAGAAAGCTGCCATTGCAGCCCCATAAATTTCATTGAGTTTATATTTAAAATGTAAGGCTATTTGTTGTACCAATTGCAAGCTGCTGTAACAAACAATAAGCCAATTAAGACCAATAATGATAGGCGTTTCTTGAATTTTTATTCCAAGTGATTTTCCATAATAATAATGTCCAAAAATACTTCCAGTGCTTACGCCCATCATTTCTAAAAACCAGGCGCCAATAAAAACAAAAAGCAGGTTGGAATAAAATAAAATGTCTTTTTCTGGATGTAAATAAAAAAGAATAAAACCTGTTAGGAGCAGGCTAATTGGGGTGAGGCCAGCAAATAGAACTGGGTTTATAGCCATGCCAACCAAGCCTACAGTATAGTAAATTAAAAGTATGGCACTGAATAAATTTGTTGGTTTTTGCACCCATTGTTTCATGATGCAAAATAAACAGAAAGGAGCGAATTTTGTTTTAATAAAAAGGGGCATAGAAATTTAAATAATTTCTATGCCCCTTTATGCTATTTAATTTTTGCAGTAAGCGGATTTTTTAAGTTTTTGTAGCTGACTAATTCTGCTTTAATTGAGCCTACAAAAATATCACTTTCTACCATAAGCGGTAATTTGTTTTCATCATCGCTTACCCAAAGCGTAAGTGCTTCATCATCTTTAAATACGCGGCCCTTGATCAATTGTGGGCGTACTACTAAAGTATTAAAAGTTCCAACATCGGTTTTAATAACTTCTCTTCTGATAAATTTAAAACGCAATTGAAAATTTTCTGCGTCCATGTATAAGTTTACAGGGAATACATCACCAATTTTTGCATTGCTCATATCAGTAGTACGGGCAAAATAAATGGCAGAAACGATGTCTTGGGTTTGTAGCGAAATATCTATTTTACCTCTTCTGCTGGTTGCAAAACCATTTACTTGATCAAATAAAATAAAGTCGCTATCGGTATAGCCTCCTTCACGCACTTTTTTTACGCATTTCCAAGGGATAATAGCTTCCTCGTCTAAATAGCTTTCGTATTCATCGCGTACTTTAAACATAACATCTACCATGCCAGCAGATTTACCAGATACTTTAATATGGTATGTTTTTCTGTTGTTAACGTCAACTGGATTAGGGTCAATTTCAAAATGTGCATTACCGCCAGTAATTGGTCCATAATGCACGCGAAAATCTAGTTTTTCGCCATAGGTAAAGGCATTGTTTTTTACCTTTTTAATTTCATTTGGCTTTTCCTTTTTTTCTTTGGGTAATTCTGGAAGAAAAAACGCATCTGCCGAAACGAGGCATGCAAGGAATGCAATAAATAGGCTTGGGATGATCTTGTTTTTCATGATACCAACTTATTGCAAACCTTATACCAAAGTTTTAAAAACGAATTACAAATCAAATTTTATTCCTTGCGCCAATGGTAATTCTTTGCCATAATTGAGTGTGTTGGTTTGTCTGCGCATATAGGCTTTCCAAGCATCGCTGCCACTTTCACGACCACCACCTGTTTCTTTTTCGCCGCCAAATGCGCCGCCAATTTCTGCACCACTGGTTCCAATATTTACGTTTGCAATACCGCAATCGCTGCCCCAAGCACTTAAGAATTGTTCAGCTTCTAACATGTTTGTAGTAAAAATACTTGAACTTAAGCCTTGCTTCACGCCATTTTGCATGGCAATGGCTTCCTCCAAGGTTTTGTATTTCATGATGTATAAAATAGGTGCAAAGGTTTCGGCTTGCACTATTTTAAAAGTATTGTTTGCTTCACAAATGGTAGGTTTAACATAGCAAGCGCTTTCAAAACCTTCTCCAGTCATAACTTCTGCACCGCACAATACATTTCCGCCTTCTGCTTTTACTTGTTCAATGGCATTGAGGTAAGCGGCAACTGCGTCTTTGTCTATAAGTGGTCCAACCAAATTACCTGTAAGTGGATTTCCTATTGTAAGTTGGGCGTATGCTTTTACCAATTTTTCTTTAACCGTATCATATAAGCTTTCGTGAATAATTAATCGGCGCGTAGTTGTGCAGCGTTGGCCGGCAGTACCTACAGCACCAAATAATACACCTACCATTGCTAAATCTAGGTTGGCGTTTTCTGTTAAGATAATAGCGTTGTTTCCACCTAATTCTAATAATGCTTTACCAAATCTTTGTGCCAATGCTGCGCCCACAGCTTTACCCATTCTGGTTGAACCAGTTGCTGAAACCAAAGGTACACGCTCATCGTGGCTCATCCATTCACCTACTTCAAAGTTTCCGTTGATAATGCTAAATACACCTTCGGGTAAATTATTTTCTTTTAAAATTCTGGCCATTAAATTTTGGCAGGCAATTCCAGATAAAGGTGTTTTTTCTGAAGGTTTCCAAACGCAAACATCGCCACAAACGGCGGCTAGCATACTGTTCCAACTCCATACCGCAACTGGGAAATTAAAGGCAGAAATAATTCCAACAATTCCAATTGGGTGGTATTGCTCATACATGCGGTGGTTGGGTCTTTCACTGTGCATGGTAAGGCCATGTAATTGCCTGCTTAAGCCAACCGCAAAATCGCAGATGTCAATCATTTCTTGCACTTCACCCAAACCTTCTTGTAGGCTTTTTCCCATTTCGTAACTTACCAAATGGCCAAGTGCATCTTTGTATTCGCGCAAGAGGTTGCCATACTGACGAACAATTTCTCCTCTTTTAGGGGCAGGAATGGTTCTCCAGGTTTTATAGGCTTCTTCTGCTTTTTCTATAACAGTATTGTATTCTTCTTTGGTTGTATAAGAAACACTGGCAATTAATTTTCCGTCAACAGGAGAGTAGATATCTTTTTTGCTTGCTGCAGTTGATGAAAAATTATTTTGGCCAGTAGAGGTGCCATGGTTATGAGCTTGTATCCCTAGTTTAGCAAGGAAGTCAAGTGAAAAGGTGCTGTTAGCTGACATATTAGTTTGATTTATTTTTTTGATAATTGTAATGCAAAATTAGAGTTTAATATCTCTAATTAGTGCAATTGGATTCATTTTGTTGAGGTTAATCATAATGCTTGTTCTACTAAACAAGCTTGTATAGCCGTGGTTTTCCCAAAATAGTTTAACATCTTGGCTGAAAATTACAGGTACATAAATAGCAATTGTGCCTTTAAATAAACTTGCATAAATGCCTCCATTATAGGTTAGATTCATTGCAGATGGAATATAGTCTGAAGTTATACCCGAAACATCATTTAAATAGCTAGAGGGAGATTGCCAATAACTAAAATCTGCATAGAAGCCAATTGGTAGTGGAATAACAGGCACAGGAAGTGTTAAGTTTAAAGCGCTAATAAATGAATTGCTTGAACCCACTTGGGCAAAGTTTCTAAAGCCTGCATCGCTCATTAATATTTGACGGCCATAAAAGTTTTCTGCGCTTGAATTGCCTGGGTTTAATGGGTTTGCAATGTTTTGCAATTTTTCTTGGCGGCCCATCATGGCTTCATCGTACAATACATCATTGTTGCCATTTTTGCCCGCACCTTG
>CANFHJ010000066.1 GCA_947446605.1 Bacteroidota bacterium
AAAGGCTGCATGCACCATGCCCCAAGCCATTCTGGCCTCTGGCATATTTTTAACAATATAAAATCCGCCGCAGGCAATAAGCAAAGCATTTTTGTTTTCTATTACATAGTAAGCATCCTTTTCTGCATCTTGGTAGGTAGGACTTTCATAGCCTGTTTGACCACCTTGGTGATCCAACCATTTGGAGAACAATTCAAATTCTGATTGATCAAAATATAAAGGGCAATTGCTTGAAAAAATGGCCAAACAATTTGCCTTGTCTGCCTTTTGGTAGGGTCGAATTTTCATTTACCTTATGGTTTTTTAGTTTGTTTAAACAGCCATTCCATCATCAAATCATTGCTATACGCCGCATTCCATGAAAAATGGCCAATCTCAGGAAACTGCGTGTATCCTGGGTATGCGCCCTGGTCTGTTAAAGCTTTGAGCATATTTTGAGAGTGACTGGTAGGCACCGCGCCATCTTCTGCACCATGAAAAATCCAAATGGGAACATGGGCAAATAATTTTGCTTTAGAAGTATCTCCACCGCCGCAAACAGGAACCGCTGCCGCAAATAAATTGGGATACCTTTCTAAGGCATCAAAGGTGCCATAGCCGCCCATTGACAAGCCAGTAATATAAATTCTATTGGTATCAATGGGATATTTTTGAACGCATTCTTTGATCAATTCAATTAATAATTTCATAGGCAAGGAAGGTTTTGCTGCCAATTTGTGTTCTTTGTTTTTGCCGTTCAATTCTATATTGTCCCAAGTTAAATTTTCTGGGCATTGGGGTGCTAAAATATAGGTGGGATGTAAGCGCATATTTTCATTGCTTACAAAATTCATCACACCCCATTTCAATTGTGCTTCATTGTTATTGCCTCTCTCGCCAGAACCATGCAAGAAAATTACCAATGGATATTTGCGATTGGTGGTATTGTAATCTGGTGAAAAGAAGCGATAGGGAAGGCTGTCGCCCGTTTTGCTGGCATAAATATTTTTATCAAACAAGGATACTTGTGCCCTTACTTTTTTGCTTGTTCCAAAAAGTAAAATGCTTGCCAATACCAAAGTCTTTAACACTGTATTTCTCATAGCTATTTGCTTATTTCTTTTGCAATAATTTCTGCCATTAATGCAGCTCCTTTTTCATTGGGATGAATACCATCTGGCAGCAGTTCTGGCTTATCTAAAAATGGGGTATTTAAATCTATTAAATGCACATAATTGTTGCGCTCCAATTTTTTAATAATAGGTATAACTCCCGCATGAATGGTTGAATCATTAATGCTCCATTCCCTCTTAAATGCAGGCAGCGGCAGGCAAACAAAAATTTTATTTACTGTTGAAATGCTTGAAAGTGTATCCAACATTTTTTGAAAATCCTGTGAAAAATTTGGGGCGTTCCAATTAAAATCTTTTGAATCGTTGGTGCCTAATTTAATAACAATGGTATTGGGTTTAAACGCAAATACATTTGAAAATTCGTTGCAGTTCCAAATGGGCAAATCACTTTTTTTGAGCAGGGTGGCCCCACTTCTTCCGCAATTAAGTACGGTGTAATTCTGACCAAGGATTTTAGCCAAAATGCTAGGATAGGCATGGGTGCTTTGTATGGCTACACCTGCCCCTTCGGTAATGCTATCGCCTAAACAAGCAACTTTTGTTTCTTTTTTACAAGCACTTAAAAAGAGCATCAAAGCAAGGCTGCTGAGTGTTAATTTTAATTTCATTTTTTAAATAGAATAGCGTTCTACAATCCATTCTGGTATAATGGCGGCACGACCTGTTTTTGGGTCGACCATGGTATAATTAAAGGTTCCAGAACATGCCAGTTTGTTGGTTTTGGTTTTAAAAATTTCGAAGTGTACTACCACTCCATCTTTTTGCATCTCATCAATATAGGTTTGAACGCTAATTTCATCGCCTAAAACCAATGGGCGCTTAAATTCAATAAAGGTACTTTTGATAACCCAAGCATAGCCATTGGCCACAAATTCTTGCATGGGCATTTTGTAACAACGCTCCATCTGGTCATATCGTGCCGCCAAAACATAGTCTATGTATTTACTGCTATGCACATGCTGGTTCATGTCAATATCATCGGGCCTAATTTGTAAAATAGTTTCAAACCTGGTTTTATTCAGTTTCATCATTTAGCAAAAGTAGGGTTTAAGGGCGTTTTTGAAAGTCATTTAAAAGTTTATATTTGATTCTTTGTAATCCCTTGGTAAAAAACCATATAAGACTATATCTTATGGGGTATTTGCTGTAATTTCGATTCCTATTTGAAAAAGTTATTCCTCATATTATGGCTCATTTTTCCTTCCTTGCTGAGTGCGACGCACTTGGTGGGTGGCATGATTGAACTTAAATGGATAAGCGGAGATAACTATCTTTTAACAGCCCACGTAATTCGCGATTGCGAGAACGGTAACCCAGGTGCTTATTTTGATAATAACATTGTTATTGGAATTTTTGAAAAGGGAACCCATACAAAAAAGGCAGAATTTTCTTTGAGTTTTAATAAAACCAACGACGATACCCTGAAATTTACAGGAGACAATTGCGCCAATATTTTTACAGGTTGCACGCATATTGGTACCTATACCAAAAACATTGTTTTAAACTCAAATACGTATAACAGCAACAATGGCTATTACTTCAGCTGGCAGCGTTGTTGCAGAAATGGGATCATCGCTAATATATTAAATCCTGGCGCAGCGGCCATGGTGCTCTATACCGAAGTTCCCAATTTAAAGACAGTAAAAAATTCCACCCCGCGTTATACCAATAACCCAAATACCTTGTTGTGCGTAAACAATTTGTTTCAATACAACATGAACTTTACCGATGATGATGGCGACGAGTTGAGGTATTCATTAATTGAACCTCTAAATGGTTCTCTCAGCACAAATACACCTATCACCAATACTGCTTTGGCGGGTCCTTATTCTACAATAGTTTGGCGCAATGGCTTTAACAATGCCGCTGAAATTAATGGTAGCGCGCCTCTTAGTATCAATGCGAGCACGGGGTTAATTTCTTGCAATCCAAGCACACCAGGTGTATATGTAGCGAGTATTCGCGTGGAAGAATACAGGTATGGAATTAAAATTGGCGAATCACGTTTGGAATTGCAAATGACCGTTACGGTTTGTCCTAATAATCCTCCTGTTTCTAGTGTTACCACTATTGACAATCAACTGCTCTTACAAGACACTGTTATTATTCCCATTCCCGATAAAGTATGTTTTAAAATCAGAGGAATAGATGCCAGTGATTCTATTTATATGCATATTTCCAGTGATTCATTAGACACCATTTATAAAAACAAGCCAGTTTTTGACACCTTAACGGGTGGCTTGCGCTTGGTTGAAACTACCATTTGCTGGCAAAGTGCTTGTGAGCTAGAAACCCTCAAAAGAGCTGTGCCTTTTAGAGTGTATGTGGCAGATAATGGTTGCCCCATTTCTAGAAATGCAGAATCAAAATTTTGGGTCAAGTTTATTCCCATGCCTTTGGTTAATTCTACCGACTTATTATGCATGAACCTGGTAAATAAGCGTGAAACCTATTTGTACTATGGAGATTCCACCAACCCCAACGATCCCTATTTTGATTACTACCTTGTTTACAGAGGGGTAAACTATAATAACTACCAGGTTATTGATACCATATTTCAAAAAGGCTTGCGCATTTTTCACGATCCAAACACCCCCAATTACGACCAAGTAAATTATACTTATTTCATGCGGGGTATGAACAAATGTGGGCATTTTGGTCCAAGCTCAGATACGCTTTCTACCTTTGAGCAAATTGAGGCAATGCCTAAAAAACAATTCCTCAAATATGTTACCGTGGCCAACAACGATCATTTAGAATTGGAATGGCCTGCCAGTACCGAAAAAGATTTTGCCAAGTACTTTTTGTACAAGGGTACACGGGGTAAATTTAATTACAACCTCATTGCTACTTTTGAAAATGCAGGGGACAATAAATATACAGACCTTCAAGTAGACGTTGCAGATACTTCTTATTGCTATTATATAATAATGAAGGATACCTGCGAGAATTTAGGTCCAATTGGCGGCATCTCTTGTTCTATGGTGCTTAAGGGCAGCGCCAGCGATTTTATGAGTAAGTTGAGCTGGCAATCTTATAATGGTTGGACAGATGGGGTGCAAGAATACCGGGTGTTTAGGGCCGATCCAGCCAACCCTTTTGCGCAGGTTGGAAAATCCGACTCCATTCAACGTTACCTCGATGACAAATTGAATTTGAATGAAGGGCTCTTCTATTATTATATAGTGGCCAAAGAACGTCTGCTTTCTAATTTGGCCACCTTCTTTGATGCCGAAAGTCAATCAAATACCATATTACTCTACCAATCACCCATTGTATATGTGCCAAATGCCTTTACCTCAAATGGCGATGGCCTCAACGACGATTTCAAATGGGTGCCGGTTTTTGTGAAAGACTTTAGTATTCAGATATATAACCGTTGGGGGCAACGCGTTTTTGAAACCAATAACAAGAACGAACCTTGGGATGGGAAGCTAAATGGGCAGCCCTGCCCAGAAGATGTTTATTTCTATACCCTCCGTTATTCTGGTTGGGAAGGCTCCGATAAATCTAAAAGCGGCACATTTACGCTTTTAAGATAAATAGCTAAAAGCCAAATAATTACAACTTATTTTCATTTTGGGATTTTTCCCAAACACGTACTTGTCCACTTGTTATTAACTTTTATTCGCCTGAGGTTGAAAAGCATGGCAAAGTTTGAGGCCAAAACATGAAATCTTAACAATCCTTTTACGTTTGATTTTGTAATTTTACAGCCCTAAAAGGAGGACAATTGAATGGCAGAGGAAAGAACAATTTTATTAAGTAAACGCAAAAACATCCAGATATTATTGGATTATTGTTTAGATCAAAGAATAGGTTTCACGGTTAATCCGAGAGCAATTTCTCATGAAGATTTTGAAGTAGAGGTAAATATCGGTGGAATTAAACAAGCCATTGCGCTTGGTATGTTTGCCAAAGAAAACAAAATTGAAGTGGCAGGAATGGGAGAATTAGTTAAACCCAAAGCTGCTGCACCCAAAAAAGCTGAGCCCAAAGAATCCAACAACTCAAACACAGTAGAAGCTGTAAATGAGCCTGTAAAGGAAGAGGCTTCGCTACTTAGTTTCGACTTAAATGTTAACGGTAACTAAATAAGAAATTATTAGTTGTTGCCATATTTAGGTTTCGTTGTTTGTGGTAAAACAGCGAAGATTTGATTGATTACGCAAGAATAGGAGCCTCGGCTCCTATTTTTGTTTTATACCGACTATCTTTGTAAGGTATGCAAGAAGATTTTGAAGAAGAAATAGATGGTAGCGAAGAGCAGGAATTGTTTGAACACTTCCGGGTAGTGGTTGATAAAGGCCAAGGTTTGTTGCGTATAGACAAATATTTGATGAACCGCATTGAGAATGCAAGCCGAACCAAAATTCAGGCTGCGGCAGATGCAGGCTCTATTTTGGTTAACGAAAAACCAGCCAAATCGAGTTACAAAATAAAACCCTTTGATGTAATTTCAATTGTACTTCCCACGCCTCCTAAGGATACGGAAATTGTACCTGAGAATATTCCACTGAATATAATTTATGAAGACAATGATGTACTCTTGGTAAATAAAGTGCCAGGAATGGTAGTGCATCCGGGTTACAACAATGTAAGTGGCACCTTGGTAAATGCCTTGGCTTGGCACTTGCAAGATGTAAACTTCATCAAAGAAAATAATATCCGCCCGGGTCTGGTACATCGGATCGACAAAAACACCTCTGGTATTTTAGTTATTGCCAAACAAGAAGTGGCCATGACACATTTGGCCAAGCAATTTTTTGACCACAGCATTGAAAGAAGCTACCAAGCTTTGGTTTGGGGAGATTTAAAGGAAGATGAAGGCACCATTACTGGATACATTGGTAGAAGTGCCAGAGATAGAAAAATATTTCAATTGTATGATGATCCTGAAAAAGGAAAATGGAGCGTTACACACTACAAAGTGTTGGAGCGTTTAGATTATGTAACCCTCATAGAATGTAGGTTAGAAACGGGTAGAACACACCAAATTCGTGTGCATTTAAAAAGTATTGGGCATCCCATTTTTTCTGATAACACCTATGGTGGCGATTATGTAGTAAAAGGAACCACTTTTACCAAGTACAAACAATTTGTAGAAAACTGTTTTGCACTCATGCCGCGCCAAGGATTACACGCCAAGTCTTTAGGATTTATTCACCCAAGTACCAAAAAGAAAGTTTTCTTCGACTCAGAATTGCCAGCAGATTTTGCCGCAGTAATGGATAAATGGCGTCATTATATTCAATACATGCCAATGGAAGAAAAAGAAGAAAAGCCAGCTAAAGACAAAGCAACGCAGAAGCTCATGAACCTAAAAAAATAGTTCATTCATTTTACTTTCAAACTGGTCCATGATTTTTACAAAGTCTATTCTGTAAAGGAGTTTAAGTCCTAAAATCAAAAGAGTCCAAAAGCAGAAAGAGAAAAACATAATTAATTTAATACGCCATTTGTTGGTTTCAATTGTAGAAGCCAAAATGGTTCCAACAGGTGGCGTAAGAATGATAGGTGTTAAAAGGGCTACTCCCCAAACTTCATATTTTCTTATAAATACCACCAAGCGGCGCTTCCATTTGGTGAACTTAATGGGCTTAATTTTTTTTGGAAAATATTTGTAATAGGTATGCAAAATAAATTCCCAAAGGTAGAGGTAAACCACTACGCCCATCATACCTCCCAGCACGGTATAAAGTAAAATTTCAATTTGGTTGAACCCAAATCCAATGGCAAAACTGATGCCTACTATATACTTAATGGCACTCCAAAACAAAACCGTTAAAATCTTAAGCAGTAATTCCATTTATTTTTTTTGATAGGCCAATATAGCTTTTCTAACATTGCCATGCATCAACAATAAATCTTTTGCTTTTTTCTCGGTAATGTTTAATTCTTTCATTACCATTAATACGCCGCGTTGCACCAATTTATGGTTACTCAGGCGCATGTCTACCATTTTATTGCCCTTTACTTTTCCTAATTTAATCATCACCGAAGTGCTAATCATATTAAGTACTAATTTTTGTGCCGTACCGGCTTTCATGCGTGTACTTCCTGTAACAAACTCTGGTCCAACTACCACCTCAACGGGGTATTGCGCGGTTTGTGCCAAGGGCGAGTTTTTATTGCAGGCAATACAACCCGTGCCTATGCCGGCTTTGTTGGCTTCTTCTAAGGCTGCAATAACGTATGGCGTGGTACCACTTGCGGCAATTCCAATTACAAAATCTTTGCTGTTTATTTTGTGTTTTTGCAAATCTTTCCAACCTTGTTGGGTATCGTCTTCGGCAAATTCTACTGCTTTTCTAATGGCTTTATCTCCACCTGCAATAAGGCCAATTACCAAGCCAAAAGGCACCCCATAGGTAGGAGGGCATTCGCTTGCATCAACTACGCCCAAACGGCCACTGGTGCCGGCTCCCATATAAAACAACCTGCCACCTTCTTTCATTTTGGCATAAACAGCATTCACCAATTTTTCAATTTTTGGCAAGGCCTTTTCTATAGCCAATGGCACCGTTTGGTCCTCTTGGTTAATGCTTGCCAAAAGTGTTTTGGTGCTCATTTTATCCAAATCTTTGTGATTGGAATCTGCCTCGGTTGTTTTTATTATTTTTTTCTTTGTCATGCCAGCTTTAAATAAACATGTCTGCGCTTATATTTGCCCTATAGGATTTCAAAAATATGTCAAATAATTTCAATAAATGGCAGCCATTTATTTATGCGCTTGTTTTATCAATTGGTTTATTACTCGGAATTTTTCTTAGACCCGCCACATCTATTCAGTCGTTTATGGGGGGTAAAAACAAGTTTACGGAATTGTTTTCTATTATTCAGCAATCTTATGTTGATACGGTAAATTTTGAAGGATTGGAGCAAGATGCCATCAATGATTTATTGCATGGCTTGGATCCACATTCTGTTTATATACCTGCCTCCGATTTAAAAGTAGCCAACGAGCAATTGGATGGAAATTTTGAAGGAATTGGTGTAGAATTTAATATTGTTAATGATACCATCATGGTGGTTGCGGCCTTAAATGGCGGACCTTCACAAGAATTAGGTATTTTGTCTGGAGATAGAATTATACGCGTTGATAGTGCCTTGGTGGCAGGGGTAAAAATTACCAGCGAACGGGTGTTTAAATTGTTACGCGGAAAAGGAGGAACAAAAGTAAAAGTGAGTATTTACCGTCCTTCTAGTAAAGCAGTTTTGCCTTTCACCATTACGCGTGGTAAAATTCCAATTTTTAGCATTGATGCTTGGCGCATGTTAAACAAAGAAACTGGCTATATTAAAATTAGCAGGTTTGCAGAAAATACGCATGAAGAATTTATCAAAGCTTTTGAAGAATTAAAGAAAGACGATTTAAAAAATCTCATACTCGATTTAAGAGGCAATCCGGGTGGCTATTTAAGTACAGCCATTCAATTGGTGGATGAGTTGTTAGACGACCATAAATTAATTGTGTATACAGAAGGGAGAACCAAACCGCGTTCTGAATACAATGCTGAAACGGGGGGTGTATTTGAAAAAGGAAAATTGGTTATTCTCATAGATGAGGGTTCTGCATCGGCAAGTGAAATTGTAAGTGGAGCCATTCAGGATTGGGACAGGGGAATGATTATTGGCCGAAGAAGTTTTGGCAAAGGCTTGGTACAAGAACCTTATGGCTTAAGTGATGGTTCGGCCATAAGACTTACGGTGGCAAGGTATTACACGCCAAGCGGCAGGTGTATACAAAAAGATTATACCGATAAAGATTTGTACGAACACGATATTATTAACAGGTATGAAAATGGTGAATTGGAAAATGGAGACAAGTTGGCCATTTTTGATTCAACACCTTATTATACTAAAAAACTACATCGTGTAGTGCATGCCGGTGGCGGAATTATGCCGGATTATTTTGTGCCCATTGATACCTCTTTTTCTTCTGCATTTTTGAGCCAGGTAGTTGCCAATGCCCTCATAGGAAAATTTGCCTATGATTATTTGGATCAAAACAGAAAAGCCATTTCAAGTATACCAAATTTAAAAATATATAACGAGGCCTACCAAATTAATGCAGATGCCTTTCAGCAATTTTTAAACTTTGCCATTAGCAGCGGCATTAAAGCGCCAAGTGCCCAAGAAATTAAGCGTTCAGAAGGATTTATTAAATTGCAAATAAAGGCCCTTATTGCCCGTCAGTTGTGGAGAGATCAAGGCTATTATGCGGTTATTCAGAAAGAAGACAAAGCCATTCAATTGGCCCTGCAAAAGCTTGCTGAAGATCAAAAACTTTTCACTTCAGGCAATTGAGCTGGAAGTAGAAATTTCATAATAAAATCATAAAAGCACTTATTTAGATTTGAGTATCTATTATTTAAATTAAATTGAGTAGTAATTCCTATTTCTGAAAACAGGAAAGACAATTTCACCTTATGAAAAATTGGATTGCCCTTTATTTATTCTTGCTTTCTAACACCCTTTTTGCCCAGCAAAATAAGTTAACACCCTTTGCTAGCAATAGGTTTGAAATCCAAAATTATTGCCTACAATGGGGTTCATCCTATTTGTTTTTTGGGCAACAAGGAGCGGAAATACAGGTTGGAGGAGAAGGTAATCAAGTATGGTTGCTTAAAAGTGATCAAAAATTCAATGCCTTTCAATCCCAAAAAATTGCAACACATGATACCATAGTTTATCCATGGACAGCTATTCCAATTGGCGATAAATTGTATTTATGGAGCCTTGCAAAATTGAATAATGGAAAATCATTCCCTTGTGTTTGGGTTTTAGATTCAAATTTGGATGTCTTATTAGTGCGCAACTTCATGAATTGTTTACCCAGCGATAGTGCAGTTTACAAACATTTATCAGTGGTTTATTCGCCTTTAGATTCGCAATTTGTTGCCAATTGTCTTGTTATAGATAAGCAGAAAGTATCTAATGATTATGTAAATAATTATCTATTTACATTCCAACCAAATTCCAATAGTATTAAAGACCAGCGTTATGAATTAAAAGATACCATGGTGTTTGATGAATTTTTGGAGGGATCAGGAATAAATGTGTTTCAAGATTCAACTTCTGTCAAATATTTTATTGAAAAAAGAGTTGATTTTAATCCTTTGTTTTCTCCTTATCCCTTGTCAATTCAGTTTTATGATAAGGACCTAAATAAGCTAAATGAAATGGTTCCTTCTATTGCATTTAATGAATTAGGAAATTGGCAATTAAACGGTCAAATTGGAGACAATAAGGTGCTTGGAAATAATTGTTATAGCCTTGGATTTATACAACAACTAAGAAATATAACACAATTACCCGACAGCAATTTTTTCTTTATCCATCAAGTAAATTTAAAAAATGGTGATTGGCATAAATCACAATTTACGAAAAAATTTGCTGTAACTAATAGCCCTAATTTTTGGATCAATAGTAGGCCGGCAATCAATCAGTCAATAGATTTTCAACAAAATAATTTCATAGTTGGGGCTAATTTTCATTTTGATAATTTTTTGGAACAAATAGGCCAATCCGTAATTGTTATTGCAAAGTATGATACGGCATTGAATTTAGTTTGGGAAAAACATATTGAGAATAAAAATTTTTATTTGAGCGGGGTTAAAGCATTAGCTAATGGAGGATGCATTGCTTATGGAACTTATAAGAATTCAGGGCATCCAGAACAAGAGCCGGATGCTTTTTTATATGTTTTCGATGAATTTGGAAATGCAACAGGCATAAACCCATTGGCAATGGGTTCGGAAAACGAAATGTTAATTTACCCTAATCCTGCTCAAACTAACATACATATTGAAGGCATAAATTTTGCCCAATCCTACTCAATCAAAGTTGTTAATTTAAATGGCCAATTAGTCCTTCAAATCAGCAATTGCAATGAATTGGATATATCTGGCTTGTACCCTGGTTTTTATATCCTAAATATAGAGACCAAGGATGCGTGTTTTCAAAAAAAGTTCTATAAGAATTAAGTACT
This sequence comes from Bacteroidota bacterium, assembly GCA_947446605.1. Taxonomy (GTDB): domain Bacteria; phylum Bacteroidota; class Bacteroidia; order UKL13-3; family UKL13-3; genus B1. The sequence continues at coordinate 11,107 of CANFHJ010000066.1, forward strand.
ATTTCACTTCAGGCAATTGAGCTGGAAGGAGAAATTTCATGAACTTGATGGTTCTGCCTCTGCCCCTAAAAAGTTTCTCGTAATGTGTGCTAATGTCTCTTACATAGGCATCGGCTTCTTCGGTACCATGCACATCTCTCACTACCTGAATGGGCGCAATGCCCAATTGCTTAAATAATTCTTCGGTATAATTAAACAGGCCATCGTCGTCTGTTTTAAAATTAATGAGGCCGTTTGTAGGCAATACTTCCTGGTATACTTTTAAAAACCTTGGATGTGTT
>CANFHJ010000067.1 GCA_947446605.1 Bacteroidota bacterium
GACAAAGCGGTGACTAAAATTCAAGAATGGATTACTGCTGTTTTAATTGAACAACGTTATACCAAAGATGAAATTTTAACCATGTATTTCAATACCGTTGAATTTGGAAGTAACTCTTTTGGCATACGCAGTGCTGCAAAAACTTTTTTTGGCAAATCGCCGCATGATTTAAATGCCAAGGAAGCTGCCTTATTGGTGGGCATGTTAAAGGCACCAACTTTATATAGTCCCGTAAGAAATCCGGCCAATGCTTTGAAGAGAAGAAATACCGTTTTGAACCAAATGGAAAAATCAAATTTTCTAACTTCAGATTCTTGTACTATATTAAAATCGCAACCCATTGAATTAAATTTTCAAGAGGAAAGTCATAACGAAGGTTTAGCAACCTATTTTAGAGAAACTTTGCGCATGGAATTGCTTACTTGGTGCGAAGAAAATGGCTACAATTTATACAAGGATGGCTTAAAAATTTATACCAGTATTAATCCTACTATGCAACAAATTGCAGAGCAAACGGTAGAGGAGCAATTAAAAGAACAACAAAAGAAATTCTTTGCGCATTGGAAAGGCAGAGAGCCTTGGGGAACTTTCAAAGAAGTGCTCATTAGTGGCATGAAACGCAGCGATAGGTATAGGATTGCGAAAGAATTGAAAAAGACGGAAACAGAAATTACCCGTGAATTTAATACCCCTGTAAAGATGCGCGTATTTAGCTATACCCGCGGCGAAATAGATACCACCATGACCCCAATGGACAGTATTAAATATTACAAATATTTTATGCAATGTGGTTTCATGAGCATGGATCCGCAAACTGGAAAAATTAAAGCTTGGGTGGGTGGTCAGAACTACAAATATTTTAAATACGACCATGTAAATGTTACGGCTAAAAGGCAGGTGGGATCAACCTTTAAACCCTTTGTGTATACTATGGCTGTTGACAATGGTTACTCACCATGCACCATTATTCCAAATAAACCGGTGAGCTTTGAAGGATACCCAGATTATAACCCTGGCAATGCCGACGATAAATATAGCACGCCAGAAATGACCATGTACAGAGGCTTACAATTCTCTATGAATTTGGTATGCTTAAATGTATTAAAATTACTTGGAAATGGTGGCATTAACAATGTAATAGAATTGGCCAAGAAAATGGGCGTAACAAGTAAGATTGAACCTTATCCGTCATCGGCATTGGGAACGGCAGACATTTCTGTATATGAAATGGTAGGTGCATTTTCAACTTTTGCCAACAAAGGTGTTTGGATTAAACCAACTTATTTGAACAGAATAGTTGATAAAAATGGCAATGTAATTTTTGAAAACTTACCCATTACCCAAGAAGCATTAAGCGAGCAAACAGCTTATGTGATGTGTAAAATGTTGGAGAAAGTAACCACCAATGGAACTGCCGCAAAAGTTAAATACTTATATAAAGTACCTGGTGCTGTTGGCGGCAAAACTGGTACTACCCAAAACTACAGTGATGGTTGGTTCATTGGAATTACGCCTACCCTGGTATCTGGCTGTTGGGTTGGATGGGAAGACAGGGCCATCCATTTCAGAAGCATGGAGCTTGGCTCTGGATCGGCCATGGCAATGCCAATTTGGGCCACCTATATGCAAAAAGTAAGCGCCGTTCCGAACCTATTTCAAGTAGTGAATGAATGGACACCACCACAAAGCCCAGTAAGTATTGAATTAGACTGTGAAAAGTTTAATACCAACCAACCCGACAAAGAAGATTTTGTTGAATAGGGAAAATTAAAAATACAATGAATAAAAATACAATGAAGTTTTTCTCCTCGCTATTCCTCTCCCTTTTCCTATTTTTCTCGCAAACAGTTTGGGCACAAAACCAAGTTAAATTAGTTATTAAAGATAGCCTAACAAAAGAATTGCTCATTGGCGCCAGTGTGGTAGAAACGGGCACCAACAATGGCAGTGCCTCTGATGTAAATGGCATTGTAAATTTAACCGTAAAAAATACGGGGAAAATTAATTTCACCATTCATTATGTAGGTTATACTGAAAAAACAATTGCAATTCATATTCCACAGCAAGAAAACAGTTTCGAAGTTTTATTGAAACTTGAAGAAAGCATTTATGAAGAAGTAACCGTTACTTCGGTTCGAACCAACTCACGCATTGAGGACAACCCAACCAGAATTGAGGTATTAGGGATGGAAGAAATGGGCGAAGAGAACGGAATTAAGCCGGGAAATATCATGAGCTTATTAGGTGATATTGCAGGCATACAAATGCAGCAAGTTTCTGCCAGTTCTGGAAACACATTGGCCAGGGTACAAGGATTAAATGGCAGGTATACCCAAATATTAAAAGATGGAATGCCTTTGTTTGGCGGTATGTCGGGCAATTTTGGCATAATGCAAATTCCACCATTAGATTTAAAACAAATAGAAATTATTAAAGGATCTGCCTCCACTTTATATGGTGGAGATGCCATTGGTGGTATAATTAATTTGGTGAGTAAAGACCCCGGAAAAACACCTGAACTCAATTTAACCTATAATGTAAGCAGCCTAAATGAAACCAATTTAAACCTATACGCAGCGCGTAAATTTAACAAAGTTGGTTTTACCTTCTTTGGTGGAAGCACCATACAAAAAGCAATGGATATTGACAAAGATGGTTTAAGTGATGTAGCTGCTGTAAACAACTTTGTGATTCACCCAAAACTGGTTTATTATGCCAGCAACAAATCTACACTAACCTTTAATGCAACGCATACTTTTGACCTAAGGGCAGGCGGCGACATGCGCTATTTTATTATTACCAACGATACCTTGTACCATGTGCAAAATAAAATTAACAGGAGCAATGCCGATGTAAAATGGGCTTATGTTTTTGATAAAAATAAAAACATAAACTTGAAAATTAGTGGCAGCAATCTTTCACAAAACACCGGTACCAAATTTTATAAATTTGACGCCACACAACAAATTTTATATTCTGAACTTTCTTTCTTAAATCACCATGTGCGCACAGATTGGGTTTGTGGAATAAATTTAAATGCCGATGTTTTTACCAATAATAGCACAAACCAAACTGCCTTAAAAAATTACGCCTACCATACCCTTGGTGCTTATGTACAAAATACCTGGCGCCCTACTGAAAAGTTTATAATTGAAAGTGGCCTCCGCAGCGATTACCACAATACATTTGGCTTGTTTCTTTTACCACGCTTAAGTATTTTGTATAAATACAATAGGGCGTTTTCTGCAAGGCTAAATGGCGGAACAGGCTACAAAACACCCACTACCCTCTCCTATCTTAACCAAGAAACAGATTTAAACAAATTGGGATTGGGCTTTCATTTAAATCCAGAACAATCTAGCGGATTAAATGCAGATATTAATTACCAGGCTTTGTATAGCAATGGCATTCATTTAACCATTAACCAATCTGCCTTTTATACAGAGATTAATAAACCTATATACGACAGTTCTTCACAATACAATGTAATTGCTTTGGTAAATGCCAATAACAAATTACAAACGCAAGGTTTGCAAACTTATGTAAGAATTAGAAAAGAGGAATTTGAATTGTATTTGGGTTATGTTTTTACCGATGTAATGAAGCAATACGATACGCAGCACCCAAACCCTATTATTACCCCTAAACATAATTTTTCGAGCACCTTGTTTTTTGAACCCAAAGAAGCCTGGCGCTTTGGCATAGAAAGTTCTTGGATAGCTGGCCAAGTAGACCAAGAATACAAAGCTGTAAAAAACTACTTTTTAATGGCAGCTATGGTACAATACAAATACAAGCAACTTTGTTTTGTATTAAATGGAGAAAACCTATTGGATTTTAGACAAAACAAAGCAGGCAGAATTTATGATGGCAGCATTAACAACCCTATTTTTCATAAGCTCTGGGCGCCAATAGATGGCCGCGTCATTAACCTTTCTATTCAATGGAAATTAAGGCAGAAATAATATATGAAAACAAATCTTTACATACTTCTTGCACTCTTGGCGTTTATAAGCCTGAGTTCTTTTACCCAAACCAAAAAAGATAAATTTAGGGTAGAAATTTGGCAAGACGGCAAATTGCTTGCCAATAACAATGGCGTGGTTCAATTGGCAAAAAAAGAATTTCAAATAAAGGTGCATTTATTTGAGCAAGAGGGTGTGTATGTAAGTTCTTCTTATGGCAACAGTTATTATGGCTTAAAAGAAACCGATGAGGTGCCAGACTTGCAAGAAATTGGCGCCAGAACATTTGCAGAATCTACCTTTAACGAAGACAAAGATTTAATTCTAGACAACGAAGGCGTTTCTTATTGGTTTTACAAACCCAAACAAGATTGGCACAGGTTTGATAAGGATATTAGCATTGAAGGCAAAACAGTCATTGGCACCAAAACCATTCAACATTTATTTATTTTGGAAAACAGAAGCAATGTAAATATTGAAGACGTGCAAAAACCCCTCAAACTATTTTTTGTGGCCACCACCAAAGGCAGAAAAATCAAAGAACTACAGCGTTTGAACTTGCAGATTCAGTGGTTGTGATGATTAATTGGTTGGTTTTTTCTTTTTCCATCCTAAATTAATTCTACATAGCAATTGCTGGTTTAGCAGAATTGTGAAAGAATAATAGCTTGCCGCAGTAGTTTGGTAAAGGAAACAATTTACTCAAAAGCCTTTGGGAGCATTTCTCAAAGGCTTTTTTGTGTTACAATACGAAAACATTTTAACCTAAACTTAATTAACAAATAATTAAGAGTATAGCTTTGCTTTTTTGCTAAATACCTTTTACCTTGCCTTATCATTTTTTTCTATTTTGGTTCGAACCGAAATAATTTTAATGGTAAAAATTAATACCACACAAATGAAAAAAAACTTACTACAAGTTATCATTGGAATGCTCTTAATTCTGGGCATTGGAAAGGCAAGTGAGGCGCAGGTATTGTGCCAGGCCAATTATACCAAAACCAATGTACCGGGTACCTTAATGGTTAATTTTACCAATACCTCAACAGTTGGGAATTTTTATTATATCTGGAATTTTGGTGATGGAACCAATTCAAGTGCGGTAAACCCAAGTAAAACATACGCACATGCAGGCAGGTATTTGGTTTGTTTAACCATTGTTAAATTAGACAGTACTTGTACCAGCACCAAATGTGATTCCATTACAGTTGGCAGCAGCGGAACACCCATTTGTAATACAGCCAATACAAGAACAGTTGATATTAGCAATTACTTGAAATTCTTTTTTGTTGCTACCCTTAACGATACCAATTTCCGTTACCTATGGACATTTGGAGATGGCACCCAATCCGACAATAGAACGCCCAACCATACCTATGCGCATGCAGGAAATTATTATGTATGTTTAAAGGTTGCCAAAAAAGATTCTTCTTGCAGTTTAACCACTTGCGACACCTTGCGCATTGCTGCTCCGGCAACATGCAATGCCGCTTGGACCAAACAAGTTGACCCCTTGAATAATTTAAAAAATTATTTCAATGCCAACTTAAACGACACAGCACATTTCCGCTACTACTGGAATTTTGGCGATGGCGGAATTTCAGACAACCATGCGATAATACATACCTACTTGCACAGCGGTAGGTACCGCGTTTGCTTAACAGTTGCTAAAAAAGATTCTACATGTTCGCTCACTACTTGCGATAGTATAACCGTAAATGCAAGTAACCCTTGCGAAGCCAATTTCAATATTTTTAAGAGTGACAGTATTGGTTCGAACCCACATTATATAAGATTTGCCAATGCCAGTGCAGGAACTACAACCAGGTGTATTTGGTCGTTTGGCGATGGTACCATGTCTGATAATTGCACCCCCATTCATTATTTTGCGAGCCTTGGAACGCATACTGTTTGTTTAACCGTTTACAATATTCACAACAGTGATACGCTTTGTAAAAGCACTATTTGCAAAACATTTTTTATGGCTGCTGGCCCAACAAGTTGCATAGCTAATTTTAGTTACGAGCGCATTGGAACCAGTTTAAGTTACCATTTCACAAACCATTCTGTAGGTAGTCCTTTGGTTTACGATTGGAGCTATGATGGCAGTGCACCAACGCATACAATTAATGGCGAACACACTTTTGCTGGTGCAGGCATGCATACCATTTGTTTAACGGTTAGAAATACTTTAGACAGCACTTGTGTGAATACCTTTTGTTTGAATATTTGGGTTCCCGGAATTGGAACACTTTCTACTTGTGTGGCTGCTTTTGAAATGCAAGTCAATAGTGCTGATCCTAACACTTATGCCTTTAACAGTTTGACAGGAACAAATTTTAGCAACAATTGGAATTTTGGTGATGGTACTTCTAGTACCCAAGCAAATGCCACGCACACCTATTTGCAAAGCGGCACATACATGGTTTGCTTAAGTGTAATTAACACTGCGAATCCATGTTCTGATATGAAATGTGATACAGTAGTTATTGGTTCTACCACAGGCATTAAAAAAGAAGGAATGCTATTGAATGCTGTATATCCTAATCCATTTGAAAACATGATTAATATTGACCTTAGTGTTAACAGCAAACAAACAGGAAGTATTCAATTGATGGATTTGAATGGCAAAATTATTTTGAACGAAACAAGAAACTTCCAAAAAGGCAGCAATCACTTTACCATAGAGGTAAATGATATAGCCCAAGGAATGTATATTTTACAAATTCAAAGTGGCGAACAAATTCGCCTACTTAAAATTTTAAAATAAGATTACCCAATAAAAAAGTCCTGGTTTAACAATAGACCGGGACTTTTTTTATGCCCACTGCTCAAAGCAGTAGAAAAGCATTTCATTTTTTCCAAATTTGATTATATTGTCCCCTCAATAAGATTTATATTTTATATGGCAAATTTCTTTTACACCAAATCATTAACTGATTTACTCAAACACCACGACGGTTCGCAATTAAAACGTACGCTTACGGCAACCAATTTAGTTGCTTTAGGAGTTGGTGCTATTATTGGCGCAGGTTTATTTGTTAGAACTGCAGCTGCATCTGCAGAAGCCGCAGGCGCTGCAGTAACCTTAAGTTTTATTGTTGCAGCGGTGGGCTGTGCATTTGCAGGTATCTGTTATGCAGAATTTGCATCCATGATTCCAATTGCTGGAAGTGCTTATGCTTATTCATACGTAACCATGGGCGAGTTAATGGCATGGATTATAGGTTGGGCTTTAATTATGGAATACGCTTTAGGAGCTGCCACCGTAGCCATAGCCTGGAGTGAATATTTAAATAACTTATTGGGTGGAACCATCCCTTATGAATGGTGCCATTCGCCTTTTGAGAGTTTGAAAAAAGTTATAGATCCAGCCAGCATCAACCAGTTTTTGAGCTTTAACCCAGATTTTAGTCACCACATTAAAAATGGCGAGCTCTTGTTGTCTGATGAAGCCTACCATACTTTAAATACAAGCATGCAAGGTTTGGTTCAAATTACACATGGTTTTATGAATGCACCTGCATTAATAATTTTATTGGCTTTAACTTTATTATTAATTAAAGGAACGCAAGAATCTGCAACAGTAAACGCCATTATTGTATTTATAAAAGTTGCCATTGTATTGCTCTTTATTATTTTGGGATGGCAGTTTATTAAGCCAATTAACCATACACCCTTTATGATTCCAGAAGGCACACTTGGCCACGAAGGATTCTTTAAACATGGCTGGGGTGGTGTATTAGGAGGTGCAGCTATTGTATTCTTTGCTTTTATTGGTTTTGATGCGGTAAGTACTGCAGCCCAAGAAGCAAAAAACCCAAAACGCGATATGCCAATTGGTATTTTAGGCTCATTGGTTATTTGTACCATTCTATATATTTTATTCGGACATGTATTAACCGGTGTTGCCAATTGGCAAGAATTTAAAACTGCAGGAAAAGAAGCTTCGGTGAGTTATGCCATTCAAACCTATATGAAAGGTTACGAATGGTTGGGAACAAGCGTAACTGTGGCAATTTTAGCAGGTTTCTCTTCTGTAATCTTAGTAATGTTAATGGGGCAAAGTCGTGTTTTCTTTAGCATGAGTAAAGATGGCTTATTGCCAAAAGCGTTTAGCGAATTACATCCAAAATTTAAAACACCTTACAAAGCAAATTGGATTCTACTTGTTTTTGTAGGTGCCTTTGCCGCCTTTATCCCAGGCTCTGTTGCAGGAGATTTAACCAGCTTTGGAACTTTATTTGCATTTGTATTGGTATGTTTAGGTATTATTATCATGCGCAAAAAGGAACCAGCTTTAGAACGTCCGTTTAGAACGCCATTGGTGCCATTGGTTCCTATTTTAGGTATGATTATTTGCCTTGCTATGATTGTAAGCTTACCATTACCAACTTTAGCAAGTGCTGGAATTTGGCTCGTATTTGGCTTAATTATTTACTTTACCTACTCGGCAAAACATGCGCGTAAAATGCGCGAAAATCTTACGAAATATTAATAGACATTTTTATTGCAGCCTTAAATTGTTAAGGCTGCAATAAAAATAACAAAGGCTTCCCCACCCTACTGCGCCAAGCAGTTTCATTATGTGGTGCATTTGGAAAGCTCAAACTCAAAAAATCTTTAGGACTTTCATAGCCACTTTCGCGGCACAAAGAATCCATTAAATTTTGATGTGGTTCGTACCAAGCATCCAAAGTGGCAGTGCCATGGTCGAAATACAATTTATGCTGTTTTGGATTAGGCAAATGCCTGACAAAATAATTGATATAACTGCTGGCCACAGCAGCGTTGTTTTCTTTTAAACTTAGCGGCCAATGGGTAGACAAACACGCAACCCCTTTTAGCTGATCAGAATATTTACAAAGGGCATATAAAGAAATTAAACCACCCATACTTGAGCCCATCATAAAGGTGTTTTTCTCATCACTGCGCGTTGGAAAAACACTATCGATAAAGGGTTTTACATTCTCAAAAACAAAAGCCAAATATTGATTGGCAAGGCTTGTACCTCCTCGCTCTTGACTAATCTTACGTTTATTGGTACTGTCTAATAGTTTGAAAGCATCTTCAGGATTGTATTCCAAAAAACGCTTAGGAGAATTCCATATGCCCACTACAATTGTTTTGCGAATTAAATTCCTGCGCAGCAAACTATCCATTGTTTCATCTATTCCCCATTCTGCTCCAGCAAAAGAATTGCCTGGAACAAACAAATTCTGCCCATCGTGCATATACAAAACTGCGTATTTGGTTCGGCCACTTGAATCAAAATCACTCGGTACCCAAACATCAATATTTCTAGCATCCAAGAAAAGTGGTTTTACTTTTTCGTAACGAAACAAACGCCCTGTTAAATTAGGATCATGCAATTCTTTTTGCGCACTTAAAAGGCTTGTATTTACAAGCAACAAGAGGCAAGTATAGAAAATAAATTGCCAAGCTTTTTTAGTATTAATATTTAAAATCATGTATTGTTTAACTTAATACCTCGTGCAATATGCTTGGCGATTTTAAATCACTAAACAGCATGAGGTGAATTTGAAAATAACGAATCATTTTATGCAGCAAATCTCTCCGAACCACAGCACTAATTTGCTCTTGCTGTATTTCTTCATAATTGCAGGCAATAAATTTACTCAGTGCGTTTGCCAATTCTCCTTTGCAATAATCTTGCGTATTGGGGGCATTGGTAATAAACAATCCTTCTTGTAAACTAAAATCGGGTGTTTGTGCGCTGTAATTGGTTTTAGGAAAGAAGCCCAAATACTTGCTCAATTGCACCATAAAATATACAGGGAAATTACGCAAGGATCCTTCGGTTAAATCTACAATTTGAACGGAGTTAAAAATAAAACCAAACAACTGCACATCCAATTGCGCTTCTTCTCTGAGGCTTTTACCAAGGAGTTCGGCCATAAACAAGGCAAGGGTACTTTTGTGCAAATCAAAATGCAATTGATTAAGAATGGGCACACATTTGAGTTCCTTGATGCGTTGTAAGTTTTTATTTTGTTGGTGGTAAACTTCCAGCTCAAGTAAACTTAAAGGCATTAAGTGCGAAGGTTTAATAGCTGCCTTCTTACCCTTCACCCCATTGATCATATAGCTTTGCAAACCATACTTATCTGTATAGCATTTGAGCACCACACTGTTTTCAGAATAGTTTACCGTACTTAAAACAATCCCCCTGCACTTTTCAAGCATAGCTCTTACCTAGAATTGTGGGCTAACAAACCATCCTTGGTTGCCAAATAAGCATAGGCATTCATGTTATCGGAATCATAAATAAAACTACGTTTATAGTCTTGCTTTTCCTCTTCCCATTTCATGGCAACAACCATTTTTTTATGGATAAGGGTTTTAAGCACATCAGCAACAACAGCTGGCGGTTGCGCTACTTCTTCTAAAATCTTTTCAAACGACTCTACAAAATATAAGCAGTTGAGTATGTCGTATTCAATTTCATTTAATTCAGGCATCATTTTAATTCTCTTTCCTTCCATGTATAGGTTTTTATATTGGCCCATACGCCAATTACAATTACATAAATAATATGAAAGGGCTGCACCAAAGGCACCAATAACAGCATACCCATTTTATTAAAAAACAATAGGATCGAACCAATAAGCGATGCCTCTGCCAACATTTTTATAAGCAATTGCATTACACCCAAAAAGGCAAAACCAGGCCACCAAAAGCCAAGGATTAAATTAACAAAAATACTCAAGTTGAAAAAATAGGCTCCCATTAAAATGGCGGTAATATACCTGTTTTCATACTTGGTACTTTTAGATACCCAACGCCTTCTTTGCTGCGCCAATTGATCAACAGAGGCATTTGGTGTAGTATAAACTACCGCATCACGGTTCTTTAAAAAGAACACTTCTTTTGGATATTTCTTAAAAATTTTATGCAATAAAAACTCGTCATCGCCACTGGCCAAATGCACATTGTTGGCATAGCCATTTACTGCTATAAATGCCTCCTTCTTAAATATTAAATTTGCAGCACTGCACATGTTTGGATTTTTTAAATGAATAGCGGCCCCGCCAATTCCTACCAAACCTGCAAACTCTAA
>CANFHJ010000068.1 GCA_947446605.1 Bacteroidota bacterium
AAAATGAGCATAACGCAGCCAAAATACAATCATCCCTTTTAGAATGTTTGTTGAGTTCTTTGGCAAGGCTTGCGAAATTTTTGAAAGGCGCGGTGTACTTGTGTACACAAGCATTTCAAAAATGAGCATAACGCAGCCAAAGGGCTCAACAAACATTCTAAAACAAAAACCCCGACCCAAATGAATGAGCCGGGGTCAATGCTTAAGTTATTAAAGTTTACCCTCTTCTTTCTTTTACTTTGGCATTCTTTCCTTTGGCTGCACGCAAATAGAACAAACGAGCTCTACGCACTTTACCACGAGAAATGACCTCGATTTTATCGATATTTAAGCTGTACAAAGGAAAAATCCTCTCTACGCCTACGCCATTAGAAATCTTACGTACTGTAAGGGTTGCGCTTAATCCAGCATTTCTGCGTTGGATTACAATACCTTGGTATTGCTGAATACGCTCTTTCGCTCCCTCACGGATTTTATAATGAATATTTACGGTATCACCTGCTTTAAATTCAGGAATTGATCTGCCTTGCGTAAACTCTTGCTCTACAAATTTTATTGCGTCCATGTTGCTATACTTTTCTAAAAATCGGACTGCGAAAATAGGCTTTTTCATTTAATAACAAAAGCTAAGCGCATTTTTTTTCATTTTTTCCTCCAAAACCTTTGTTAGAGGCGAGAAACAAGAGGCGAGAAACGAGTTAATTACCTATGAATTAGGGAAAAAAGTTAAACAAAATAAGCTGCAAAAAGTAAGCAGCAGCCAACAACAAGGAAAACCAGCAAAAAACTACTCCCCTCCTAAGTCGGGTCTTCTCTCCTTGGTTCGAACCAAACTCTGCTCATGGCGCCATTCATCTATTTTTGCCTGATGGCCCGACAATAGCACCTCGGGCACTTTCCACCCTTTGTATGCTGCTGGTCTGGTATAAACGGGCGGACTAATTAAGTCATCCTGAAAGGAATCGCTTAAGGCAGAGGTTTCATCGTTGAGTGTGCCTGGAATTAAGCGCACAATGGCATCCACCATGGCTGCGGCCGCAAGTTCTCCGCCAGTAAGCACAAAATCTCCTAAGCTGAGCTCCCTGGTTACCAAGTTTTCACGCACACGCTCATCTACCCCTTTATAATGCCCGCATAAAAATGCAATGTTCTTTTTTCCAGATAATTGATTGGCTATTTTTTGGGTAAATGGCTCTCCATCCGGACTCATATATATGATTTCGTCGTATGTTCTTTTTTCTTTTAATTGCTCCAAACAAAGGTCTATAGGTTCAATACTCATTACCATTCCGGCCCCACCACCAAAAGGATAATCGTCAACATTCTTATGTTTCGACAAGCTATAATCCCTAATATTATGCAAATCAATATTTACCAAACCACGTTCAACGGCCCTTTTCAGGATTGATTCGGTAAAAGGTCCCTCAAAAATTTGGGGAAACAAAGTTAAAATATCAATTTGCATGGTGTTGCAAAATAAGTTCATTTTAAAGGAATCTATACCTCAAGCATGAAAAAAATAATTCTATTCAGTGTTTTTGTACTCTTAAGTAATGACAATTTTGCTCAAGGTAATTCCCATTTAAACCTTCAATTGCCTCAGGAAGAAAAAGGTAAAGCTGTGTTTTATAATTCTTTGGGCATGGGAGTTTTGCCTTCAGATTATTTAATGTTGGGAGGCAACCATATCAGTTATAGAAAAATTGGATTTGGCGTGAGCTGGCGTTTGGGTTTGCAAAATATGCTTCTAAACCAACAAGGATTTAGTATGCTAGATTATGATACGGCTCGAACCAATGCCTGGCTAACTGGTAAAAGCAAAAAAACGTATTCCTTTGGGGCAAACTTTAATGTAGTTATACCCATTACCAAAAAGATTCCTTTTTATATTGGGGCGGGTGTGGTGCGTCAAAGACAATTTAACGAAGCATTAACGCCCTATAGCACAAATGGACCCGAGTGGATACTAAACACCACCGAAACTAAATTTAAATTCAATTTCAGTGGTGGTGTATTTATTCCTATTGTAAATAGGCTAGTGTTAAATATTGCTTATGATTACCTCCCACAAACCCTATTTATTGGGTTTGCCATCTCTAGTCCTTATAATTATGAGGACATAGACATGTGGTAATTATTTAGTTTTCTCTTCCAATACAGCCTTCGCGTTGGCATTGTTTGGATCGAGCTCAATTACTTTTTTATAGTACAATTTCGACTCAGTTTTTTTGTCTTTGTTGAGGTAATAAAAACCTAAATAACCGTATGCAACAATAAGGTTTGCTTTGTTTTTAAGTTTTAAAGTCGATTCATATTTAGCAGTATCAGAAGTGAGCAATTGAATAAATTTCTCATAATTAATTTTAGCCAAATCAGTTTTAATGTTAGGATCTAAGGCTGAATTAGCGTTTCCTCTATAAAAATAAGCCTCTGGGTAATCTGCTTTAATCTCACTTACCTTCATAAATGCAGAATCTGCTTTACTGAATTGCTTTCCAAAATACAATGCTTTTCCGTAAAGGAAATAATCTGCCGCAGTTACCTTTTTTGCCTTTGAAAAGTAAGATTCAAAAGTAATGGCCGCACTATCAAATTGCTTCATTTTATTATACACTTTAGCTAAATCAATATACATATCTACGTTGTAGGGATTCAATTCCATGGCTTTCTTTAGAGTGCTTATTGCCAAAGAATCTTTTCCCCCTATTTTAGCTTGAAGTCTTCCTAAATATTCATAATCGGTTGCAGTGATTTTAGCTGGATCTTGTTTTTGGAAATAATATTCCAAAGAACCCAAAGCACTTTTGGTTAATTCTACATCTGGCTTCAATTCTATCACTTCGCAAGCAGAAAATGCCCTGAATCTATAGAGTAACAAAGTTTTCTTGTCTGATTTCTGAATTTCATCAATACGAGCCAATGCTTCATCATACGCTTTACTTAAAAACAAAATGCGCGCAAACCTAATTTGGTTGGCTAAGCTTGGCTCTGAATAAGACAGGTATTTTGAATAGGCTTCCTTAGCTTGAGAAAACTTACGTTGTGCATAATACAATTCTGATTGGTATTTCCATGCTGGCGCATAGTTTGGATCTTTTTCAAAAGCTCTATTCAAATCAATTTGTGCTTGCTCGTAATTTTTAACCCTAATCCAAATTACAGACACACGGGTATACGCTTTAGGATTTTTAGGATCAAGAGCTATAGCTCTTTCATAAAAAGTTGCGGCATCACCACCAATATTTTTCTCTAAATAAACATCGCCACCAGCAATTAATAAATCATAGTTTTTTCTATCTTGTTCGTAGCCCATTTTCACCAACTCATCGGCTTCGTCAAGCATTTTTATGTTTTCATTATTTACCATGCTAGAGGCAACCACACTAATTGCTCTAATATCAGTTACAATTCCGCCTCTGGTTTTGCTAAACGACAAGGCTTTATCAAATTGTACTTTTGCTTTTTCTTTACTACCATTTAACAATTCCAATTCGCCTAAACCTGCATAATTACTTGGATTTGCTGGCGCAATTTTAATACCCTCACGGTAACAAATGGCAGCAGAATCTAAATTCAATAAATTCAAATAAGACTGACCCAAATAGTACCAATTATCGCCATTTGCTGGTTCTTTACTCACCAAAGTTTTAAATACTCCGCGAGCAGCTTCATACTTTTCAAAATCAATATTTCTCAGGCCTTGTTCAAGGCTTTGAGCTTGCCCAGCAAACGCTATAAGCAATGCAAACAAACTATTTATTATGTGCTTTTTCATGTCTTCTAATTTAAATTTATGGTTCTAATTGAGGAGCGGAATGGAACCAAACCACCTTTTAAGAATATCTTCTGCCCTGGTTCGCTTTCCATGAAACTTGCAAAGCCCGTGCCAAGACCTGCTCTCATTTCCCTACTCGCTACTTTTACTTGTCGCCAATAAGGATATTGTTTCAAAGCAATATTACCTTGTATGGGTTTATTGGTAATTCCAGCCACACGCATTAAAATAGGCTCCACCTCAGCAACCTTAAGGTTAGATAGAAATCCTTTTGCCTGCACATCATCTGGATCGCTTATCCAACTAACACCAATAATTCCAATGGCACCTTTGTTTTCCTGAACATATTTTATGACATCAGGATTACTATTTAAAGCAAAACAATTTTTGCCCATTGCCATACCTTTTAACACACTGTCTTCTAATAAACGAATGGCGCCAGATTTAGGACTATCAAAAACTACTTGAATTTTACCTAAACCACTTTTGGCATTTACCTGTTTCCAATCTGTAAATTCACCATTCAATAAACTCTTAATTTGTTTCAAAGAAAAACTGGTATCTGTATTTGCTGGGTTTAAAATAAAGGCAATAGCATCATAGCCCAGTTTATGGTAATTGGCATGACTAATTTGCTGTTCTTTTAAAACGTCTAATTCCGCTGTATTTAACTCACGGGTTACAATTGCTAAACGCGCGCTGTCATTTAACATCATTTGAATGGCATCGTACTCACTCATATAAACCAAATTGAGTTTGGCATTTGTATAGAGTTCTTCAAAAACCATTTCCTCGGCTTCAATAATTGGCTTTAAACTTTCATCACAGGCAACGGTAATTGAACCCGCAGTTGGCGTATCTGTTGGCGTATCTTTAGAACCACCACATGCAAAAACAAAGGGAAATAAAAGTAATACTAAAAGGTTTTTCATGACCATAAAGCTCTTTTGATACGAAAGATGCCATAAAGTAACAACAAGGTGCTCAAAGCAATTTTTGCCCAAAGTTCAATGGTAGGAATAAAGGGAAAAAAGTATAAAACCACACCCATTACAACATAGAAAAAACCCATGATGGCGCTCAAGTAATTAAAAATCCCTTTCACCTTTTTATCACGCTCTTCTCTGATGTTATTTATTTCTTCACTCATGTCAAATATTCTTTTGGTTCGAACCGAAAAATACAAACAAGGGCCTAAACTTATTTGGCAATCAAAAGAATTGAGTACCAAATAAGTTCAGGCCCTATAATTAATTAATTTAATTGGAAACGAATTGGAATGGTTAACCTAACGGTTACCGCTTTTCCATTTTGTTTTCCAGGAGTCCAATTTGGCATATTGTTTACAACACGCAAAGCCTCTTCTTCTAAGCCCCAACCCCACTTTTTACCAACTTGCTCAACGTTTACAATTTTTCCATCAGGACCAACTGTAAAGGCAATATTCACTTTACCTTCAATGGAGTTTTCACGTGCCAATTGCGGGTAAACTATATTTTTCTCTAGGAATTTGTACATGTCTGCAGCTCCACCTGGGAACTCTGGCATTTGTTCTGCAAAGGTTAAAATCTCTGCTTCACCGTCACCATTTCCAGGATCAGTTAAACTTGCATCCACACCATTTACGTCACCATCAACATTTGCAACACCAGCATCCTTATCCTTCATTTCTTCTTGAATGGGAGGTGGCTCATCATCTGGAACTTGCTCATCAGGTTTAATTTCTGGAGGCGTAAACTTCACCGTACTCTTTAATGGAGGAGGAGGTTCGGTTGGAGGTGGTGGTGGTTCATTTTTGTCAATTGGAGGTGGTTCCTCTAATGTTGACACATCAGTTACCTTCACTGCATTTTCTTTGGGTATTTGTGATTTAATGTAATTCACAATTACTGGCGCAGAGATACTGGCGGTAAAAAGCACAACGGCAAAGACGATCCCCTTAATAGTGTATTCATCTCCTTTTTTGCGCAATACATAAGCTCCGTAGGCTTTGTTCCTACCGGTAAATACCAGCTCTACCCATTTGCTTTCAAATATATCTAATTTATTTGCCATGCTTATTTGGGTTTAACGGCCATTGCGGTTTTAATTAATTCTTGCTCCACAGGTGTAATATCTACAATTGCATAACGACCAATATTACAAATTAGCATTTCATCTAGGATGTCTACTAAATTTTTGTATTTGGCTTTATCGTCTGCTTTAATTACTACAATTAATGCATGTGGATTGGCTTTAATACCAGCAATTCTACTTTTCATTTCATCTTCCTTTATTTTGTTGAGATGGTACATCTCACGCAATACAGGAATAGAATCGTAGTTATCGGCATTTGCCTTTACAAGTAATTCTTTGTTTTTATTTAACAAGGTAGCACGAATACCACCTTTGCTAAAGTTAGTGATAACAGGAGTTTCTGGCTCGCCTGTTACTTCATTGATAAAATAGTAAACTATTTGATCATTCTCTGCCAATAAAAGTGTGATGGCTTGAGAAGCTTTTACTTTCTGCTTATCAATTTCATCTACCTTTTTTACTGGCATGTTTATCTCCATCGTTTTCGGCTTGTTCATGGAGGTAGTTAACATAAAGAAAGTGATGAGCAAAAAGCCCAAATCCACCATTGGGGTAAAGTCAACACGGGTTGACATTTTCTTCCCTTTTGGTTTCCCACCTTTTTTATGGCCACCGCCGCCGCCGCCTTCTATTTCTGCCATTATCTTATATTATTTTTCAACCGTCTCTGTTGAGAGGTTGGTAATGAAATTAAAACGATTTACATTTTTATCCTGCAAAGTTGCAATAACTTGCTTCACCACAGGGAAATTTGCATCTTGATCCCCTTTGATGGCAACGCGCACTTTATTGTTAGATAAGCGAGATTGCCAAATCCAATCAGCCAACTCATTGTTTAATGAATCGCATGGTATTCCACTCTGATTAAATTTTGCGCGCTCTTCAGATTTCATTGCTAACAAAGTTTTCAGTTGACTAAAAGGCACACCGAAACTCGACATTAATGAAAATTCCTTGATTTCTTCTGCAGAAAACGGTACCTGTTTAAGGGCACTCATTTTTTTAATCAAGGTTTCTTTGTATAGCTGACCATCCATGGTAAAAAACACCCTGCTATCATTGCTAATAGTGATGGTCATAATATCCACATCTGGAAGCGGCACTTCAGCCACCGATGAGGGCGCATTAACTGTCACCGGCTCATCTGGTTTAAATTGCGTAGCCAACATAAAGAACGTCAGCAACAAGAAAGCCACATCTGTCATGGCCGTCATGTCTACCGAGGTACTCTTACGTGGTACTTTAACCTTAGGCATATTGTTATTTATTAAATATTAAACTCAAAAATCAAAATCACATGGTTTGGGTTCGACCCAAGACCGACTTATTTATGCTTTTCAGCGAAAGTCTGCACAATGCTGTATCCAGCTTCATCAATCGTAAAGGTAATCTTATCGATTTTTGTAGTAAATACGTTGTACATAATGATTGCGATGGCTGAGTTACCGATACCCAAAGCAGTATTGATCAAAGCTTCTGAGATACCATTTGCCAAACCTACTGAATCTGGAGCTCCACCAGTTCCCAATGCCGAGAACGCACGAATCATACCCAATACCGTTCCCAAAAGAGCGATCAAAGTAGAAACTGATGCCATGGTAGCTATAATTACCAAGTTTTTTTCCAACATAGGTAATTCTAAAGTAGTAGCTTCTTCAATTTCTTTTTGAATGGCCAATACTTTTTGATCTTTATCCATACCACTTGCGGTTTCCATTTCTTTGTATTTAACCAAAGCAGCTCTCACTACATTAGCCACAGATCCTTGTTGTTTATCACATTCTGCAATAGCAGCATCAACGCTGTTAGCAGTTAAATGACCTTTAACCTTGCGAACAAAACCTTCTGAACTTCCTTTTCCTTGCGCTTTAGCAATGGTTAAGAAACGCTCGATAGAGAAAGTAATACTCATTAATACCAATGATAACAAAATTGGAACAATGAAACCACCTTTGTAAATTAATCCTAAAACGTGACCAATACCTTCTTCTATGGGGTGATTTTTAGAATCTCCACCTTCAAAGTTTGAGGGATTTCCCAACACAAACATGTAAATTAAAATACCTGTTGCAACCAGGATTGGAATTGTAAAAGCTGCAAAATTGCTTTTCAATGAGCTTTCTTTTTGAGGTGATGCTACCTTTGTCATGAGAATTGTATTTATATAATTAATTTGTTACAAAAAAAGTCAATATTTAGGAATATACAAGTTGCATCAGACATTATTTAATTGTTATCCTGACCCAACTTGGTAAATTAAACGAAAAAAATGCTAAAATATGTTCAAGATGGTTGCTGGATAAAGGCCAAAGAACAAACTTAGGATTAAACAAACCCATAAAACCAGTTGGTAATTGATTGAATTTTCCAATTTTACCTCATTTTGTGGTTTGCCATACATAGCAATAATTACCTTAAAATAATAGTAAACACCTATCATTGAGGCAAATATGGCAACCAAGGTAGTTTTAAAATAATCACTGTGTAATGCTTCTGTAAAAATGTAGTATTTACCCAAAAATCCAGCAAATGGCGGAATACCCGCTAAGCCCAACATGGCCATACTCATTGCAGCGGCAGCCAGAGGATTCTTTTTAGCCAAGCCATTAAACGAATCTATTTCTTCTGAATTTGCAGCTTTAAAAATTGGAATAGCAATGGCAAAGGCTGCCAATGTGCTTAAAGCGTAAGCAAAAGAATAATAAAACAGGGCACCCGCAGTTTGATCTTTGGCACTTAAAATAAGTAACATCATATAACCCGCGTGCGAAATCCCCGAATAAGCCAAAAGTCGTTTGAAATTGGTTTGTGCCAATGCCATTAAATTACCAACTGCCAATGTTAAAATGGCAGCAACATTTAATACCAGTTCTGCTTTTTCTGAGGTATAGAAAAATGTGGCACTCATTAGTTTATAGAACGCAGCAAATGCTGCAATCTTAACCAAGGTACTCATATAAGCTGTAACCAAGGCAGGAGCGCCTTCGTAAACATCTGGTGCCCAGAAATGAAACGGTGCTGCAGAAACCTTAAATAACATAGCAAAAACCATTAATACCATACCCGTATAAAACAAAGGAGAAATATGTCCTTGGTTTTGCAGAGTATATTCGGCAATCTTATTTAAATCAAAGGTACCTGTTGCGCCAAAGATGAGGGCAATACCAAATAAGAGAAAGGCAGAGGCAAAAGATCCTAATAAGAAATATTTGAAACCCGCTTCATTGGATCGCAGATCAAAACGCTTACTTCCCGCCATTATATAGAGAGCAATAGATAATGTTTCAATACCTAAAAACAACATGGTTAAATTAGAAAATGAAAACATCATCAAAGCGCCTACCAATACAAAGGTTAGGATCGACATATAATCACTGATATGTGCCTGGTCGTTGGCGTAAAAATCTGTTGATAAAATAAAAACCAGTAGCGTTACAAAAATGGCTAAGCCACTGAAGGCAACAGAGAAATTATCAACCTTCACCATATTGTTAAAATACGATTGATTACTATTCCAATCATTTAGGTTCAAACCGAAAATAACGGCTAAACCAATGACCAAAACAGGAACTATTAATTTCCTTAAGTTTAAGATTTCTGCTACCATGCAGAAGAACCCTAAAATGGATGTATATATAATGGTATTCACGGTTCGTCCTATTTAGTTAATGTTTTTAATACGGGCTCTGTAAGTTCAATTATTGGAGCAGGATATACTCCCAAAACAAAGATCAAAATGGCTATGGTAATTAATACCAACTTTTCATTCCAATACAAATCTGGAAATACCATATTTTCCATGACGGGTTTTCCAAGCACTACTTTTTGGTACATGCGTAACATATAAACAGCACCAAGAATAACGGTTAAACCTGCAAAGAAACTCAACCAAGTATTGTATTGGTATACGCCAAATAAAAGCATAAACTCTCCCACAAATCCATTGGTAAGCGGCAAGGCCACTGAAGCCAAAACTACCACCATAAACCAAGTGGCAAATTGCGGAGCTACCAAACGAATTCCACCAATGCCTTCCACATTTGGATTTTGGGTTCGGTTAAAAATAATATCGGCACAAAGAAACAAGCCTACCACATTAATACCGTGTGAAAACATTTGAACCAAGCTACCTTGCATACCAGATAGGTTCATAGCAAAAATACCGGCACTAATTAATCCAACGTGTGCAATAGAAGAATAAGCAAACAAGCGTTTTAAATCGCGTTGCATAATGGCAATGATAGAAGCATACACAATACCTGCCACCGAAATTGAAATAACCAATGGCTGCCATTCTGCAAATCCTGCCGGAACAATTGGAATTAACCAACGAATTAAACTATAGGTACCCATTTTTAACATAATACCCGAAAGCAACATGGTTCCTTGTGTAGGAGCTGTTTTGTAGGTATCTGGCTGCCAAGTATGGAAAGGTACAATTGGAATTTTAATGGCAAAGGCAATAAAGAACAACCAAAACAACCAAGTTTGATTGCAGCTGCAAGATGGATTGCTTTTTAACGACATCCAATCTAAGCTGTGTGCTGGGCTGCCATTGTACAAAAACAAAAAGCCAAACAACATGAGTAAACTTCCGGCAAGGGTATAGATAAAAAATTTAAGGGTAATCTGTGCCCTATTTTCACCACCCCAATTAAAGGAGATAAAGTAAATTGGAATAAGCGCCAACTCCCAAAAGATATAATAGATAAAGCCATCAAATGCCATGAAAACGCCGTTAAGCGCAAACTGCATAAACAACATTAAGCTATAAAAAATATGCGGGCGTTCTATGTTTCTATTATAGCCGCTTAACACAATAAGTGGTAAAAGTAAATTGCTAAGAATAATCATTAGCATACTTATACCATCCATTGAAAAATGAACATTTAGGAAAGGCTTTACCGACCAATTTCTTAAGAAATCGAAAGGC
>CANFHJ010000069.1 GCA_947446605.1 Bacteroidota bacterium
CTTTCTAGAATTAGAGATATTCGCTCCTCAGAAAAAGTATTTTGGAGAAAGGTTCTCGATATTTACGCAACAAGCATTGATTACTCTCCTAAATTAGAAATTTCAATTCAATTCTTCCAAACTGTTCAAAATAAAATGCATTGGGCAGCTCACGGTCACACCGCAGCAGAAATAATTTTCCAAAGGATCGATGCAAATAAACCTAATTTAGGACTTACTCATATTAAAGGTAAAAAACCAACTAAACAGGAAATTGAAATTGCAAAAAACTATTTAAATGAAAATGAACTAAACATTCTAAATAGAATGGTAAGTGCCTATTTGGATATAGCTGAATTGCAAGCCTTGAATCGTAAGCCAATGTATATGAAAGATTGGGCAGAAAAACTTGATGAATTCATTCGATTATCCGGAAACGAAATATTAAAAGATCTTGGCACTGTTAGCCATGATCAAGCAATTAAAAAGGCAAATGAAGAATTTGAAAAACACAAGACATTAAGTAAAAATGAAATCTCAGAAGTTGAAAAACATTTCATTTCACACTTAGAAAACTCAAATAAACTTCTAAAGCCCCATCAAAATAAATCACCCAAAAGGGCATAAAAAAAGGGCAAGCTTACTGCATCGCACCGCTACAACCTCACGCCCTTGCTCCATTCCTGACCTGGGGGATTAGAGGGAGCTAGTCGTACAGGGCTCACCCGGCACAAAAATAGGTTTTTTGCAGCAAGCATACAAACTATTTTACAGGCAAAACGCTCGCTTTCGCTCTTGCCTATTGGTTATTAGCTTTTTACACATCTATAAGGAATTGTAAAAGACGCTTAATATCATTTGCTATTCCTTCTCATTTCTTTATCATTGTAAACCCAATAAAAAGGCGCAAATAGCCTTTGTATAATACAAATTACCATGAACAAGCTGGTTACCGAACTACACCAAAAATTAGAAAAAATACATGAAGGTGGTGGCAAAAAAGCTGCTGCCAAACAAATAGAAAAAGGCAAAATGCTTGCCCGCGAACGTGTGGCTTACCTATTGGATAAAGACAAAGACCAAATTGAAATTGGCGCCATTGCAGGTTATGAAATGTATGCAGAACATGGCGGTTGCCCCGGCGGTGGTGTTGTAGTTGTGATGGGCTATGTGAGCGGCAGGCAATGTATTGTGGTTGCCAATGATGCCACCGTAAAAGCGGGTGCTTGGTTTCCTATTACTGGAAAGAAAAATTTACGTGCACAAGAAATTGCCATCGAAAATAAATTACCTATTATTTACCTTGTAGACAGTGCTGGTGTTTACCTGCCCATGCAAGATGAAATTTTTCCAGACAAAGAACATTTTGGAAGAATTTTTAGAAACAATGCCATAATGAGTAGCATGGGAATTACCCAAATTGCCGCCGTAATGGGCTCTTGTGTGGCAGGTGGCGCCTACCTTCCCATCATGAGCGATGAGGCAATGATTGTAGACAAAACAGGTTCTATTTTCCTTGCTGGATCCTATTTGGTAAAAGCTGCTATTGGCGAAGACATAGACAATGAAACTTTAGGTGGCGCATCCACCCATTGCGAAATTAGCGGCGTTACCGATTATAAATTTGAAAACGACGCGGCCTGTTTAGATAGAATCAAACGCATCTTCGATAAAATTGGCGATTTTGAAAAAGCAGGTTTTAATCGGGTCGAACCAATTGCGCCTAAAAAATCAATGGATGATGTATATGATGCAGTTGCTAATTTTAGCAAGCCATTTGATGTAATGGAAATTATTGAGCGCCTGGTAGACGCAGATACTTTTGACCCTTACAAAGATTTATATGGCAAAACCATTGTTTGTGGTTATGCCCGCATAAATGGTTGGGCTGTTGGTATTGTTGCCAATAACCGTTTAGTAGTAAAGGCAAAAAAGCCAAAACAAAATGCAGCAGACAATCCAACCGAAATGCAAATTGGTGGTGTAATTTATAGCGACAGTGCAGATAAGGCAGCGCATTTTATTATGAATTGCAACCAGAAAAAAATTCCTTTATTATTCTTACAGGATGTAACTGGTTTTATGGTGGGTTCTCGCAGTGAGCATGGCGGAATTATAAAAGATGGTGCAAAATTGGTAAACGCACAAGCCAATTCTGTTGTTCCAAAATTTACCATCATCACAGGAAACAGCTATGGGGCGGGAAATTATGCCATGTGTGGCAAAGCATACGATCCAAGGTTAATTGCCGCATGGCCTAATGCAAAAATTGCTGTAATGGGTGGCGCCCAAGCAGCAAAAGTGCTATTACAAATTGAAGAGGCCAGTTTAAAATCAAAAGGTGAAGTGGTTGATGAGGCCAAACAAAAAATATTGTTAGACCAAATTACCGAACGCTACGAGCGCCAAACCAGTCCGTATTACGCTGCCGCACGCCTTTGGGTAGATGCCATTATAGATCCAAAAGAAACACGTAAATGGATTAGCATGGGAATTGAAGCAGCCAATCATGCACCTATTACAAAAGACTTTAAGCCCGGTGTAATCCGAGCCTAAGGTCGTTTTGACTTGTTTGGAAAACAATATTAATTTTCTAAAGCAATGGCCTTTGGAAATAAAATATTGTTTTCTAAATGTACATGAATATGTAAATCCTGTTCAAATTCATCCAACTTTGCATATAATGCTTTAAAAGTATTGCAAGCCCATTCTGGTGGGGTATAATTATTACTTAGAACAGCAATTTTCTTCAGTAAATCACCAACCATTTCATGCTCTTGTTCCATCATGGCAATTGGATTGGCAACCTTACCAAAATGGGGTGCTAAACTGCTTGTTTTATCCTTTTGTTCTTGAACCAACTTTCTAATAAATGGAAACAAAATTTGCTCTTCCTTTTGCATATGAAATTGCAATTCACTTGCAACCCTTAGAAATAATTCATTAATTTCTATAACAGGAGGATGACCTTCCCCATGCACCTTTACCACCTTGGCGGCGTATGACTTTATCATATCCACTGCCTCCAAAACATAGGAATGATGCGTTTGAATAATGTAATCCATTAAAAAATCCAATGGCCAATTATTGTAATTTTGAGCAGGTAAAACTGCTTGATCAACACGCATTAAATCTGCAATTAATTGATCCATTTGAATGGCATGTTTGTTACAAGCCCTTTCAATACTAATGCCACCGCCGCAGCAAAAATCAATACCATATTTTTTAAAAACATGAGCGGTTTTTATATTAGAGGCTACCACTTCTGAAACCTTTTGTTCTGCCATCCTATTTTCCATTGTTTGAATTATTAATTATTCAGTACAAAAATAGAATATATTTTATTTCGGACAAATATATCCGAATTATATTTTAATGATTTTAAACAGCTAATTAATAAAAGTCTTAAACTAATTTCTCACTTAATTTTTCAATGGATTTACGGGCAGATTTGCCTTCGTAAATTATTTCATACACAGTATCCATTATGGGCATTTTTATTTGCAATTGCTCATTTAATACATGCAAATTTTTGGTTGCATAATACCCTTCAGCAATCATTTTCATTTCTAATTGTGCCGCCTGAACGGTATACCCTTTACCAATCATATTGCCAAAAGTTCTGTTTCTACTGTGCACAGAATACCCTGTAACCAATAAATCTCCTAAGTAGGCAGAATGGTTTATTTTCCTATCTGTATCGGTAATATTACGCAAGAAGCGTTTCATTTCACGGATACTGTTACTCATTAAAACTGCTTGAAAATTATCGCCATAGCCAAGGCCGTTGCAAATTCCTGCAGCCACTGCATAAATATTTTTTAATACCGCACCATATTCTGTGCCGCGCACGTCATTAGAAACAACTGTGCGGATGTACTCATTGTTTAATAAGGCGGCAAATGACCTGGCCCATTCTTGACCAAGGCCTGCGATAGTGAGGTAACTTAATTTTTCATTGGCAACTTCCTCTGCATGGCAAGGACCAGAGATTACCATTATTTTCTTTTCATCAACGCCATAATGATTGATAAAATAATCGCCAACAATTTCTCTTGTAGAAGGAACCAAACCTTTTATTGCGCTTACAATAGCTTTATTTTTAAAGGATTTTTTGCTGCAGCCCTCTAAACTTGCTTCCAAAAAGGCAGCAGGAATAGCTATTACCAGCAATTCCGCATCCTCAATAATTTCATTTAGGTTCGAACCAACCTTTACATGGTCTGGATGAATTTCAATGGAACTGATATAATCTGGATTATGATGGTGCGTGCGGATATACTCTGCTTTTTCTTCACTTCTCACCCACCAAGAAATACTTTCTAATTTAGATTTGCCGGAAGCTTTGTTCTCACTTAATATCTTCACCAATGCGGTTGCCCAACTTCCTCCGCCAATAATTGCTATACGTTTAATATCTACCATTGCTTTCAATTAACCTCGCAATTTACATTTTCGCGCTAAATAAAAAAGGGAGCTGCAATTGCAACTCCCTTTTTTATAATTTAAAACTATTCTGGTCTTGGTTCGCGTGGCGGACGAGGACCTCTATCATCTCTCTGCGGACGGTTACCATCACGTGGCGGACGATTTTCTCTTGGAGCTGGTTCTACATAACCTTCAGGCTTAGGCATTAAAACCTTGCGGCTCAATTTCAATTTACCTGTTTTTTGATCCACATCAATTAATTTCACCTTCACCTCTTCACCTACTTGGAAAATACCATCCATAGTAGCCAAACGGTTCCAGCCAATTTCAGAGATATGCAATAAACCATCTTTACCTGGCATAATTTCAATGAACGCACCAAAGTCTACAATAGATTTTACTTTACCTGTGTATTCTGTTCCAACTTCTGGTATAGCAACAATGGCACGAATCATAGCCAATGCTTTCTCTAAACTTTCTTGGTTATTAGAAGCTACTTCTACAATACCCATGTTATTTTCTTCGGTAATAGAGATAGAAGCACCTGTATCGCGTTGCATTCCTTGTATAATTTTACCGCCTGGTCCAATTATGGCACCAATAAAGTCTTTGTCAATATGCAAGGTAACAATGCGAGGCGCATGTGGCTTGTAATCTACATTAGGTTCGGCAATGGTTTTGTTCATTTCGTCCATAATGTGCAAACGACCAGCTTTTGCTTGGTTTAAGGCTTCTTCCACCATTTCCCATTTCAAACCATTGATCTTAATGTCCATTTGACAAGCAACAATACCTTTTTTGGTACCTACTACTTTAAAGTCCATATCACCCAAGTGATCTTCATCACCCAAGATATCAGATAGAATTGCAAATTTACCAGAGGTTTCATCGTTAATTAAACCCATAGCAATACCACTTACAGCACCGGTAACTTTAATACCAGCATCCATTAATGCCAATGAACCAGCACAAACGGTAGCCATAGAAGAAGAACCATTTGATTCTAAAATATCTGAAACGATACGAACGGTATAAGGATTTTCTGGTGCACCAGGTAATACACGCTTTAAACCGCGCAATGCCAAGTTACCATGACCAATTTCTCTTCTTCCAGGACCACGGTTAGGACGAACCTCACCAGTTGAGAAAGCAGGGAAATTATAATGTAATAAAAATTTAGCATAGCCATCATTCATTGGGCTGTCTAATAATTGCTCATCATCGCTGGTACCTAAGGTAACAGTGGTTAATGATTGCGTTTCGCCACGGGTAAATACGGCCGAACCGTGTGCACCTGGCAAATAATTTACTTCACTCCAAATAGGACGCACTTGGTCTAAATTACGACCATCTAAACGCGTGCGATCATTGATAATCATGGCGCGAACAGCTTCGTATTCTACATCGTGGAAATATTTGTTCAATAAGAATTTATCTTTTACTGCATCTTCAGCCAAAGTAGCCATGTATTCTGCACGTATGGCTTTAAAACCAGCAGAACGCTCACCTTTACCAGCTTTAGATTTTGCAATAGCATAAACCTTATCATAAGCAAAAGTGCGAATGGCAGCTGCCAATTCTAAATCACTGCGCTCATGGTTGTATTCGCGGGTTGGTTTTTTACCGCCCAACATTTCTACCAATTCCCACTGTGCTTTAATTTGCAATTTGATGGCGTCATGACCCACTTTCATTGCTTCAAGCATATCTATTTCACTTACTTCAGCACATTCACCTTCCACCATGTTTAAATCGTGTTCGGTACCCGCTACAATAAGGTCCATATCTGCACGCGCTAATTCATCTTTATAAGGATTGATCACAAATTTGCCATCAATACGTGCAACACGTACTTCAGAAACCGGACCATTAAAAGGAATATCACTTACAATTAGGGCAGCAGATGCTGCTAAACCCACCAATGCATCAGGCATAATGTTTTTATCTGCCGAGATTAGGGTAAGGGCTACTTGGGTATCTGCGTGGAAATTATCTGGAAACAAAGGACGCAAGGCACGGTCTACAATACGACTTACCAATACTTCATAATCAGATAATTTTGCTTCACGTTTGTGAAAGCTACCCGGAATGCGACCAACAGCTGCAAATTTCTCTTGGTAATCAACGGTTAAGGGCATAAAGTCTACATCTTCTTTGGCTTCTTTAGCAGAAACCACGGTAGCTAAAATCATGGTATCACCCATTTTTACTACCACGGCGCCGTCGGCCTGACGGGCTAATCTACCTGTTTCGATACTGATGGTTTTGCCATCTAATTCGAAGGTTTTTGTTGTTGCTATTGACATATTTTCTTGTCGGTTTATAAATTTTTAAAAATAAAAGGGACAGCACCGTTTGGCCTGCCCCTTTTCCAATAAATTAATAATACCCCAATCTTGCGATTGTGGTGAAGAGATTACTTACGCAATTCAAGTTCTTTAATGATGTCCCTGTAACGAAATACGTCTTTACGTTGCAAGTAATTCAATAATGAACGTCTTTTACCTACCAATTTCACCAGGTTTAATTCTGCTGAGAAATCTTTTTTGTTAGATTTCAAATGTGAGGTAATGTGGTTGATCCTCTCTGTGAACAGAGCGATCTGACTTTCAGCTGAACCAGTGTCTGTTTTAGACTTGGCTCTACCGTGTGCTTCGAAGATTTCTTGTTTCTTCTCGGTTGTCAAATGCATGATTTTATAATATTTAATTTTTATGTGGCGCAAAAATAGACTAAAAATTTAAATTTCTATGCATTGCCCTCATTTTTTGCCATTTGAATACCCAATTTGGGCTATTTAGCCATAAAAAAATTAAACGCCTTGGCCAAATTAATAATTTCACCAAAAATTTTAAAACTAAATTTTAGGTCGCCATGGTCCAATAAATCAGAGAGTTCCAAATGAACCTCCTTGTTATTTTCTTTCAGCAATCCATGTAGCAAAACCGACTGCGATGCCGGAATTACATTGTCGTCTTTCCCATGAATAATGGCAACCCGACAAGTAATTTTATGCGCATGTAAAGACAAATCCAATCGGTGTTTCCAAATATCGAAATCAGGAATTTTGGTCCAGGCGCTCATGATTACTTTGCTTCTATATTCGGTATCATACCTGAGGCTTTTATATAATTCAACTGTTTTGGGACTTGATTTGGCAAGTATGCCAGGTAACAATGGAATGGGTCTTTTTAAACCATTATCTTCTAAGGCGGTTTGAACCAATTCTTCTAATTCAGGATTATGGCCAATTTCATATTTCAGAAAATTTTTCATGAGAATGTGCATCCCATAATCATCCATATTTTTTTCGTTGCTTAGCGCAAATTGAATGGTGGATTCAAAATCACTAAAACTTCCCAATAGACAAAGGGATGAAATGGTATTTGCAGGCAGCTCGGCAATTGCCAAAGTAACAATGGCAGCTGTAAAAGAAGGTGCAAAAGCGGCAGGAATACATTTATTGGGGTTCAAAATAGGATCAGCAGAAATACTTTGAATCACATCTTTAACCTCATCAATGCCAGAAGGATGAATAAGCAGTGAGTCTATTTTTTGAATCTTTGGCGTAATAACACGGTAGCCCATTTTCCTAAAAGCATTGTTCACCACAGCTATTCTATTGTCCTTGTAACCATTTATAGCAAACCCCGTGAAAGTAATGATTAGGCCCTTTTCTTCACCAATTGGTGTATATAAAAGAACGGGGGTTTTACCCTTTGGCAGCAGCAATTCTGTTTCCACCCCTAAGGTAGTATCCTTCCTTAAAGAGGTATTAACAATAAACTTAAATCCTTCTAAAAATAATTTCAAACCTTGTATAAATAATTAATAGTAATAAAATTAGCCTTAAAAGTACCCTTAAGTTTTGATTAAATTATTTCCTAATTGTTAATTAAGCAATTTTAAGAATATTTTTTGGCAATTTAGCCTTAATCGGAAAAGTAAAAGAGTATCATACCTCTTTCTCCTACTCATTCTTATTAGTAGCCCGTAGGACGGACGAGCGTTAAAAATTGACCTGGAAGGTCAATTTAGCGAGGAGCGTGACCGTGGGGCTGGCCCTCCCCTTCGGGCTTCAGACGATGAGGAAAATTAATCTTTCAAACTGAAACTTGCTTAAATAAAAAAAGCTCCACCGTATTGGTGAAGCTTCTAATCGTTTGTAGCCCGTAGGACGGACGAGCGTTAAAAATTGACCTGGAAGGTCAATTTAGCGAGGAGCGTGACCGTGGGGCGGCCCTCCCCTTCGGGCTTCAGACGATGAGGAAAATTAATCTTTCAAACTGAAACTTGCTTAAATAAAAAAAGCTCCACCGTATTGGTGAAGCTTCTAATCGTTTGTAGCCCGTAGGGGAGTCGAACCCCTCTTTAAAGAATGAAAATCTTTTGTCCTAACCGATAGACGAACGGGCCATTATTTTGGGTTGGCAAAAGTAGGGAATTTTTGGTGAATGCAAAATATTTTTTCTAAAAATTAATAATTTATCTTTGCGCCACTCAAATAACCCCCAAATATAATGAAAATAGGAATCAATGGTTTTGGCCGCATCGGCCGTTTGGTTTTCAGGGCTGCCATCAATAACCCTAAAGTAGAAATTGTTGGAATCAATGATTTAATCGACGTGGATTATATGGCTTACATGCTCAAATATGATTCAACACATGGCATTTTCAAAGGCGATATTGCTATTGAGGGTGGTCATTTGGTAGTAAATGGTAAGAAAATTCGCGTAAGCGCAGAAAGAGACCCCGCAAATCTTAAGTGGGATGAGGTTGGAGCAGAATACGTAGTGGAGTCTACTGGTTTGTTCTTAACAATAGAATCTGCTTCAGCGCATATTAAAGCGGGTGCTAAGCGTGTAATTATGAGCGCACCAGCCAAAGACGATACCCCTACTTTTGTTATGGGAGTAAACCAAGAGAAGTACACCGCAGACATGAATATTGTTTCTAATGCTTCTTGTACCACCAATTGCTTGGCGCCAATTGCCAAAGTATTAAACGATAATTTTGGAATTCTTGAAGGCTTAATGACTACTGTTCACGCGGTTACTGCAACTCAAAAAACAGTTGATAGCCCATCTGCTAAAGATTGGAGAGGTGGCCGTGGTGCTTACCAAAACATTATCCCTTCTAGCACAGGTGCTGCAAAAGCAGTAGGTTTGGTAATTCCTGAACTTAAAGGAAAATTAACAGGTATGAGTTTCCGTGTTCCTACACCAGACGTTTCTGTAGTTGATTTAACTTGCAGATTGGTTAAAGGCGCAAGCTATGATACCATTAAAGCTGCCATGAAACATGCTTCAGAAAATGAAATGAAAGGCATTCTTGGCTATACTGAAGATGAAGTGGTATCAAATGATTTCTTAGGCGATTCACGTACTTCTATTTTTGATGCAAAAGCAGGTATCTCTTTAAATGATAATTTTGTGAAGGTGGTATCTTGGTACGACAATGAGTGGGGTTATTCAAACAAAGTGGTAGATTTAATCTGCCATATGGATACCGTTAAATAAATTTCGGTTCGAACCGACCCAAAACTCCAGTGACTTGTTGCTGGAGTTTTTTTTTGCCTTAATTGCGGGCAAATGGCCAATTAAGTTTTTTTGGCACCGCTTTTGTATTACAGCAAACATTCTTAATTTTACCTATTAATATTAATTACCATGAAACCAAATGTGAGAAGCCTGATCCGTTCAGGAGCCATCTTAGCAGCTTTTGTAATTGCACTTGCAGCTTGTAAATCTAAAAAAAATGTAACCCCTATTGAAAAAAGCACTGGTGCTGTAGAAATAAGTGTTCCATTTAGTTCTAAAGAATTTTACAGCGACAAAGAAAGTTTCCGTGCAAAGAGCAGTGGAAATAGTCCAGACTTACAAACCGCCAAAAAAATTGCTATGCAAAATGCAAAAAGCGAAATGGCTGGTTTAATCCAAACTACTGTTAAAAAAGTTACTGATCAATATACCCAACAACGCACTGTTGCCAACCAAACTGAATTCAATAATAAATTTGAAGAATTGGCACGTGAGGTTACCAACCAAGAATTAATTGATGTACGTGTTTTGGGCGAAAAATTATTCAAAGAACCAAACAACTCTTATACTTACTGGGTAGCTATTGAAGCCAACAAGCAAGTGGTATTAAACGGCATCGACAAAGGAATTTCTAATGATAAAAAATTGTCGCAAGACTACGACAAAAAGAAATTTGAAGAAATATTCAATGCCGAAATGGACAAATTAGCAAAAGAAAAAGCTGGTAATTAATTAGCGCTTCTTTCGCATTTTTTTCCTTCATAAATCAAAATTGGCAAGCAGGTTTAATTTGCTTGCTTGCCAATTTTGTACTTTAAAACCACCCATGAAAA
>CANFHJ010000070.1 GCA_947446605.1 Bacteroidota bacterium
ACTTCAAATTCTGGGTCTTCTGTGAGAGAAACTCTGATGGTATCGCCAATGCCATCTTCTAACAAGGCTCCAATACCTAAAGCAGATTTGATTCTACCATCATCTCCATCTCCGGCCTCTGTAACGCCAAGGTGAAGAGGGTAATGCATGTTGTTTTGGTTCATGGTTTGAACCAATAAGCGGTAGGCTTGCACCATTACTTGAGGGTTGCTTGCCTTCATGGATAAAACCAAATTGTGAAAACCTTGGTCTTCTGAAATTCTTAGAAATTCCATAGCAGATTCAACCATTCCCATTGGCGTATCGCCATACCTGCTTAGGATGCGATCGCTTAAGCTACCATGGTTGGTTCCAATGCGCAATGCTGTTCCGTATTCTTTACAAATATTTAGGAGTGGAATAAACTTTTCTCTTATGCGATCCAATTCTGCTGCATAATCCTTGTCTGTATATTCTAATATCTGAAATTTCTTTTTGTCTGCGTAATTGCCCGGGTTGATCCTAACTTTTTCTACAATTCTAGCAGCCATTTCGGCAGCGTTTGGTGTAAAGTGAATGTCGGCTATTAAAGGAACATGGCATCCTCTTTTTTGCAATTCTTTTTTAATAGCAGCTAAGTTCTCTGCTTCATTAATACTTGGGGCTGTAAGTCGAACCAACTCGCATCCGGCATCCACCATTCTGATAATTTGCTCAACAGAAGCCACGGTATTCATGGTATCTGTGGTGGTCATACTTTGTATGCGAATTGGGAAGTCGCTTCCCAGTTTAAGATTGCCTATAGAAACCGTATTGGTTTTCCTTCTTTTAAAGTTGGTAAGACTATCTACAAAAAGAGGTGTTTGGGTCATGTTGTTATAACGAATAAAACGGCGTAAATGTTCTAGGATAATTAAATATCGCCTAATTGGGGTCTAATAAGAATTTCTTCTACATTGCTTTGTGGTGAAAGTGAATAGGCGTTGAAAACCATCATTGCAATATCTTCTGCAGGCATAAACCTTTCTTTTGGAAGGTCTGAATTTTTCCAACTTTCTGTATGTGTAGCTCCAGGTAAAATTGCCGTAACTTTAACATTTTTACTTTTTAATTCTTCCCTCAAAACATTGTTCATGCCAAGCATAGCGTGTTTGCTAATGCTGTAGGAGCCGCCATTTGTATAGGCGGTAATACTTGCTGTAGAACAGATATTAAAAACATGGCCACTTTTTTGTTTTATCATAGGTGGAACAATCATTCTGCAGAGGTGGTAGGCGCTGCTCACATTTGTTAACCATTGTTTTTCAAAGGCTCCTTCTTCTTCCTTAATAATACTGCCAGGCATGAAGGTTCCTGCATTGTTTACTAAAACATCAATTTTCCCAAATTCTTTTATTACATCCTTGGCAAAGATCTTTAATAATTTAGTGTTTGCCACATCACATACCTCCATAAAAAACCTTTGCTTGGGGAATTTTGTGCTGAGTTTGGCAAATAGTTTTTTAAGGTCTTTTTCGTTACGAGAACATCCGGCAACATTGAAACCTTCATTTGCAAATTTTTGAACAATTGCAAGTCCTATTCCTTTTGTGCAGCCACTCACAAGAATACTTGGCTTTGAATTTTGCTTCTTCATGGTAGAGCGAAATTATTGCTTTTGAGTGTAAACTTCAGAAAAATTTATGATTTCGGCGTTCAGACACCTTGGCGTTTGCGGTTATTTGGGAATAAACTATATTTACCTCGGATTTATTACGAATAAAAACAAACAGTTTAGATGAAGTTTTTGGAACAATTTGGTAGGTATATACTTTTCTTAAGGGCTTGCTTTCGCAAACCTGATAAATGGCGCATGTTTTGGCGCGCGTTTTTTACTGAAGTTTATAAAATGGGGAATGATTCATTTTTAATTGTTTCTATTATTTCAATGTTTATAGGAGCGGTTGCGGTAATCCAATTTGGTAGTCAGTTGCAGGGGAGTTTAGTTCCTATGACTATTTTAGGTAGAATTGTGCGAGATGCCAATATTTTAGAGTTTTCGCCAACCATTACTGCTTTGGTAATGGCAGGAAAAATTGGGTCGAACATAGCCTCTGAAATAGGCACCATGAAGGTGAGTGAACAAATAGATGCCTTAGAAATAATGGGTGTAAATGCAGCAAGTTATGTTGCATTGCCTAAAATATTTGCAGCCTTATTTGCTGTACCTGCATTGGTAACCTATAGCATGTTTTTAGCAAATGTGGGTGGCGCTATTTCTTGTTATTTTTCTGAAATGGTTTCGGTTGATACTTATGTACAAGGCTTGCGAATGGACTTCAATTCATTTTTCATTACCCATTCATTAACCAAAGCGGTAACCTCTGCATTTTTAATTGCCACCATCTCTTCTTATAATGGTTATCAAACGGAAGGTGGCGCATTGGAGGTTGGTTCGGCCAGTACCAAAGCAGTGGTGCAAAGTTGCATTGCCATTATTTTCTTTGATTATATATTAACCCAAATAATGTTGTACTAATGATAGCTTTAAAGGATATTAGTAAATCGTTTAGTGGTAGGCCAGTTTTACAAAATGTGAATGCTACCTTCAATAAAGGTAAATGTAGTTTTGTGATTGGTGCCAGTGGGGGAGGGAAAAGCGTACTAATGAAATGTATGGTTGGTTTACTTTCGCAAGACAGTGGTGTTATAGATTTTGATGGCCGAGATTTTTTGAATTTAGATTACTATAAAAAGAAAGAATTACGACAAGAAATAGGTATGTTGTTTCAAGGTGGAGCTTTGTTTGATTCATTGAGTGTAGAAGACAATGTTGCCTTCCCTTTGCGCATGTTTACCAATTTTAGTAAAAGTGAAATCTTGGATAGGGTTAATTTTTGCTTGAAGCGCGTAAAATTAGAAAATGTAAATAAGCTATTTCCTTCAAATATTAGTGGTGGTATGAAAAAGCGCGTGGGTATTGCGCGCTCTATAGCAATGAATCCCAAATACCTTTTTTGTGACGAACCAAACAGTGGTTTGGACCCATTAACATCAAGGGTAATTGATGAATTAATTATGGAGATTACGGAGGAGTATGGTATTACTACCATAGTAAATTCTCATGATATTAAAAGTGTGTTTGATATGGGTGATCACATTGTGTTTATCTACCAAGGAAAAAGCTTGTGGGAGGGTACAAAGGATCAATTGCGTAACTCAGGAAATAAAGAGCTTGAGCTGTTTATTAAGGCGAGCGAGTTTTAATAGTTATTTAATTTGTAAAGCCTAATACATTAGGTATCTTTGGGCTGCATTACAGGCGTTTGATTTTTGCGAGTCTGACTCCAATTCAATAATAAAAATTAAAATGTTACGTCGTCAAATTTCACCTCTATTGTTTTTATTAACGGTGGTTTTGGTATCCTGTTCTCATTACAGTGAGTTAACCAAAAATCCTCAGGAAAGTACTTCGAAAGGTAGAAGTCATGAGGCGGGAAAAAATTGCGGATCTTGTCATAATAGCAGCACTTCTGTTGGCGAATCAGCAGGTGCTGATAAATGGTGGACCGTTTCCGGAACCATTTTTTCAACCTTTACAAGCGGACAAACAAATGCAATTATTGAATTGTGGGAGTTGCCAAACAAGCAAGGTAAATTAATTAAGCGTTTGGTAACAGATACACGCGGAAATTTTTATACCAATCAAATCTTGAATTTTAATGGAGGCTGTTATGTTTCTGTAACGGTTGGAAATACTACTAAATATATGTCGCCAAGCTATAATGGTGGCAGTTGTAATAGTTGCCATGGCGTAAGTTCTGCTCAAGTAATTGTAAATTAAATATTGTTTGCTCATGTTAAAAAAAATCACGGGGTTATTATTAGTTAGTATAAGCCTTACGGCTTGTTACAAAGACACTGAAGAAGAATTGTATCCAAACAGTTTTGTAAAGGATAACAATACTTACACCTTCGCCACAGATGTTAAACCAATTATTGACATTAAATGTGCCAGTGCAGGATGCCATATAAGTGGCGCACAGGCTCCAGATTTAACAACTTATGCATTGGTAAAAGCAAATATTGTAAGGGTAGAAGCAAGGGCTGTAACACTTAAAACAATGCCTACCTCGGGCGCATTGAGTGTATTGGAAATAAATAAATTAAAAAATTGGATCGACGCAGGTGCATTAAATAATTAAAGACATGAAAAAATTAATTACACTCTTATTATGCATTTCGTTTTTCCAAAGTGCAAAAGCGCAAGACGATTTGTTGAACATGTTGGATAATGAAAATCCAACCAAGCCTGTACCTGTTTTTGCTACTTTTAAGGCTACCAGATTAATTACTGGTCAGAGTATAGAGCATATTGGTGCAAAGCATTTAAATTTTGTGATTCTGCACAGATTTGGTTCTGTAAATGATGGCGCATATACTTTGTACGGATTGGACCAAGCCAATATGCGTTTGGTGTTTGATTATGGTATTACCGATAGAATTCAATTGGGTTTTGCCCGCACCACCACAGGAAAAACTTGTGATGGTAATTTGAAAATTAAAATTCTTCGTCAGACTAAAGGTAAAGGTGGTATGCCCATTAGTTTAGGATATTACGCTAATATGGCCGTTAATGGAGAGCATTGGGCCGATGCAACGCGAAATAATTATTTTACTTCACGCATGAGTTATTTTCATCAATTAACCATTGCGCGTAAATTTGGTGACAGGTTAAGTTTGCAAATTGCACCTTGTTTGGTACATCAAAATTTGGTTCGCCTTAAAAACGATCCGAATACAACTTTTGCCGTGGGTGTGGGTGGAAGTATCAAATTGAATAGAAGTTTTAGGTTTAATTTTGAAGCCTATCCGCGCATTACAGGAAGAGATTTAAAATCTGCAGCAGGTACTTCTTACTATGATTATTTGGCTTTAGGATTTGATATTGAAACAGGAGGACATGTGTTTCAATTGATGTTCTGCAATGGTTTAGGAATGCTAGAGCAGCAAATGGTGCGGAATACGGATACCCGTTGGCAGGATATGGGAATTAGATTGGGCTTTAATATTAGTAGGGCATTTTCGTTTGATCATAGCAATACTAAAAAAGGAAGTTAATAGAATTCTTTGTTTTGGTACAATTGTTGACTTATTAAATTTATAAATAAAACAAGCATGAAAAAGATATTAATTGTAGCGCTTTTTACATTGATTAGCGCCGTGTCTGTTAAGGCACAACTTTATTCAACCTCAAAAGGTGTGGTAAGTTTTTTCTCTAAAACATCTATGGAAGATATAGATGCAAAATGTAGTTCAGTTTTGTGTGTAATGAATATTAGCACACGTGAATTGGCATTTAGTATGGTAAATACAGAATTTAAATTCCAGAATAAATTAATGGAAGAGCATTTTAATGAGAAGTATGTTGAAAGCGAAAAATTCCCAAAGAGTTTCTTTAAAGGTAAGATTAATGAAAACGTTGATTTAACTAAGGATGGCGAATATAAAGTTACCGTAACAGGTAAGTTGAATATTCACGGCGTAGAAGTTGAAAGAACAATTAGTGGAGTTGTTATTGTTAAGGATGGAACTGTTCAATTGAAATCAACTTTTGCTGTAAAAAATGTGGACCATAAAATTGAAATTCCAACAATTGTAACTTCAAAAATTGCAGAGTCAATTGATGTAACCGTTGATGTGGTTTTAATGCCAAAGAAATAATATTTAAAATAGCTTAAACATAAAAAAAGCCGTGCTAATAAGCGCGGCTTTTTTTATGGAATCAATTTCTCAAATCTTTATTCTGCTTCTCCAGGCTTCCCTTTGAAGATTTCACCTCCATTAGATTTAGTTCTAATTAAGCCTTCAATTTCTTGACTTAATTCGGGGTTATCTGTTAGTAGTTGTTTAACAGCATCTCTGCCTTGTCCAAGTTTGGTTTCATTATAGCTGAACCAAGAACCTGATTTTTTAATAATTTCTAAGTCTACACCTAGGTCGATGATTTCACCTAATTTAGAAATACCTTCTCCATAGATAATATCAAATTCAACTGTTCTGAATGGTGGAGCAACTTTATTTTTTGCCACCTTAACCTTGGTACGGTTTCCAACTATATCCAAACCATCTTTGATCTGACCAATTCTTCTAATGTCTAAGCGTACTGAAGAGTAAAACTTAAGTGCGTTACCACCGGTAGTAGTTTCAGGGCTACCAAACATTACACCAATTTTATCACGCAATTGGTTAATGAAGATACAAATACAACCTGTTTTATTAATGGTACCTGTTAGTTTTCTTAAGGCTTGACTCATCAAACGCGCTTGTAAGCCCATTTTGCTATCGCCCATATCACCTTCTAGTTCTGCTTTAGGCACCAATGCCGCAACGGAGTCAATTACAATAATATCAATTGCACCAGAACGAATTAATGCATCTGCAATTTCTAAAGCTTGCTCTCCGTCGTCTGGCTGAGAAATAATTAGGTTCTCTATGTCAATACCCAATTTCTCTGCATAGTTTCTATCAAAGGCATGCTCTGCATCAATAAATGCTGCAATACCACCTTTTTTTTGCGCTTCTGCAATGGCATGCATAGACAAGGTGGTTTTACCTGAAGATTCTGGTCCGTATATTTCAATAATTCTACCAGTAGGCAAACCGCCTATTCCTAATGCAATATCTAATGAGAGTGATCCGGTGGATAGTGCTTCCACATCTACAACCTTTTGATCACTCATTTTCATTACGGTGCCTTTACCGTATGTTTTGTCCAATTTATCAATCGTTAATTGGAGGGCTTTCAATTTTTCTTTAACGTCTGTGCTCATATTATTTACTTTTATTTGATTCAAAATTAAGGGTAAGTACTTGGTTTATTTCGCTTTTTGGGCGAATTGTATCCACAAGTTTTACCATGTACAATGCAAAGATATATAATTACTTACAAAAAAATGTATTTTTTTTTATCCAAATATTGTTAATTTAAATAACAAAATAAAAGACCCTATCATTTCTGAATAGGGTCTTTTTCTACAAATTGGATTGCCGTAATTAAGCTACTTTCTTTTCTTTAGACCCAACCATGTAGATTTCTCCAATCACAATTTCCGTTACGTAGCGCTTTTGGCCATTTTTGTCCACGTAATTTCTTGTTGCAATTTTTCCATCAATGCAAATTTCCTTGCCTTTTTCTAGGTACTTTTCAGCAATGTCTGCTTGTTTGCCCCAGGCAATTAAACTGTGCCACATTGTTTCACTTACCTTTTGACCGTTAGCATCGATAAAGGTTTCGTTGGTTGCAAGAGAAAAGCTTGCTACTTTTTTTCCAGAGGTAGTTGTGCGTGTTTCAGGATTCTGTCCCAAATGGCCAATAAGCCTTACGCTGTTTCTTAGGTTTGACATTTTTTTTAATTTAATTAATAATGAATAATAGTTTTGCCCGGCCAGGCTTGCTTTAAGACGCTTTCTTTTTTATGCGTTTAAAAGCACTTCAAAAATGAGGCATGTTAAATTGTTAGTCGGATAGTAAACGGAAGTAATCGTTTAAAATCGGCTCATAAAAAAAGCCCAAGCTGCAGGCAGCTTGGGCTTTTTTATAAAGGGTAAATGAAGCCTTATTTGTTGATTACAAATTTGATGGTTTTAGAACCATTGGCACTTTGCAAATTGCAGAAGTAAATGCCGTTTTGTAAGTCACGTGTATCAAATGAATAGTTAATTTGGTTGGTATTAAATGTTTTTGAATTCAATACTCTACCGCTCATATCAACTAAGCTAGCGGTAAGTGGCAAGGTGTTAATTCCACTTACACTTAAGTTTAATTGATCCTTAGCAGGATTTGGATAAACATTGGTTAAAGCAAAAGTTAAATCGTTTTCGTTCATGCCAACTGGACTGAATACAATTACTGTACGTGTTACAGAATCTTTGTTTCCAGCTAAGTCACTCACTTTATAAGTAACTAAATAAGTACCCACTTTAGTATTGTCAATGCCACTTGTTCTAACAACGTTTGCAGTGATGTTACCGTCTTTGTTATCATTAGCACTAAAACCAGGCTCTACGTAGGTAGTGTTGATTCTTAAAGAATCAGGGTTTTTACCTGTTAAGGTAATAACTGGTTTTTGCGTATCTGGAGCACCTGAGAAATCTAAATCGTTGCTATCTCTTGGCTCAAGTTTCCAATTGCTAAATGATAGGATAAAAATACCTTGTGCTTTTTTCATTAATTGACCAGCAACTAAATTGTTGTTAAAGTTATCAGGCAATTTGGTGCTGATATCATCTATGCGTAAGCCGGTAGTTTTTGTATTGTTTGTGTTTACTAAGAATTCTCCAAAGTTTGAAGGAGCATCTGCATTTACATTTACAACATAAACGCTATCGTATTTCATTAACATGCCTTCGTAACCGCATAATTCTGGGCGACGAGCTGCACTTGCTGAAATAGCCGCAACCGTATCGATGTTTATAGAAGTAAAGGCAGGTAATGCGTTTCCACTGCTAATTTTTGTTCCAGCAACATTGTTTAAACAAGTGTTTCCAAAAGTTTCAACTACTTTAAACGCAGTTAAAGAAATTGAATCACCAACTTTCCATGTTGTAGTAGCATCACCAGTTGAGCGATTAATAATAATAGCACTGTTTAATCCAGTTCCGTTTTGTACGGTAACAATATTGGTAGTTCCTTGTGTCATTGCAGTTGCAGTAACAATACCTCTAATGTCTACACCAGATAAACTGTCGTTATGCCAAATAGTTTGGTTATTAGGGTAAGGGCTAAATTGTAAATCTTGAATACTTTTCACACCCGCATCTGTTACTTTATAAGCGTTTAATGTTCCAAAAGCATCTGGTGAACTTGTATAAAAGCCATTCAAATCTGTAGGGCGAACAAAATATTTAACAATTGATCCATCTGCCTTTTTAGGAATGAAACCATACCAAAGTGTGGTATCATTAGGTGCTTGGTTGCGCGTTAAAGAAACTGAATCGAAAACAGTATTTGCATAACCTAAAGTGTAAAATATTTTTACGTTTGCAACTTTTGCAGAACCTTGTTGAACTTTAACCAAAACACCTACTGAATCATTTGAGGTAGCAACAACTGGTGTTCTTTGACGAGAAACAATGGTTGGAGGGGTGTAACTTACAGGACCCAAATCGCTTGGTAATAATGGTGCAATTACATAACGGTATTGAGCGCTGATTGCATTTTCAATAATTACACCGCGGATATAGCTAATTTTAGTTCCAATAAGCGGTGGTGTAAATCTTCCAGCAGGTAAAACGCTATCAGTTGTTACATCATTTCTGAACCAACCAGAAAAATCGCTAAGGTCTATTGCATTGCCACTTTCATCTACAACGCTCCAAAACCAACGGCTTCCGCTAGCTGTACGGGTGAAAACAGTAACATTCTTAAATTCTACGTATGCACCTTCCCATTTTTCGCCACTGATTTTCTTTTGAATTTGACCGGTTGAAGCATTGCCTGTCATAAATGAATCAATCGTTAAAACAGTAGCAGTAATTTTCTTTGGGTTTAGGTCCAAAATTTCAATTGAATTGTCCCAATTTGCATTGGCTCTTAATACATTGATTTGGCTTTGTCCTTGACGGGTATTGGCAGGTGCAGTACCTCTAAATGTTCTAATTAATCCCGTTACACGAACTTTGGTTCCTGGTTTTAAGTTATCAAAAAACTTTGTTTCATTTACCAAAATAGGCAAAGTGGTTGTTTGTCCTGCAGGGAATACAGAAGATGAAGGATCTGCCATTACTTCAACACCACCCCATGGTCTTCCAAATGTGTCGGCCATAATTACGGTAGAAACACGACCTTTTGTTGTGCTTAATCCATATAACCTTGGATCGAACAAAACATAACCATCAAATTTTACGGTATCTCTGTAAGTTGCGTTTTTGAAGGCAGGGTTTATGTAATCTGAGGAATCGTTAGGGAATTGTCCGGCCATTTTTGCATCATTCACATATTGAATGGTGTCAATAGAAACAACAGGATACGGGTTTTGCGCCTGCGCTAAGAATGCTAGCATTACAATGCATAAGCTGAGTAGGATTTTTTTCATATATTTTGTTTGATTTAGTTGCGAATTTTAAAGCCATCAAAAATAGCTTTTTTTTGAAAAGTTACTATCAAATACTTTGAATTAACAGAATGATAACTGAGGATATAGAAAATAGCTCTAAACCAATAAAATTCACATAAAATTTATAGGGTTTTAGCCTTAAAAGTTCATATTTGCAATTAGAGATGAAAAGTTTAATAACATTACTGTTTTCTTTACTGCTATTCGGTGTTGGTTCGACCCAAGCCCAAGTACCTGCGCAAAGCCGTTATACCAATGTTGGTAGAATAGGTTTAAGTATTAATAATTATGGGACCTATGGCAGGCCAACTGTAAGAAGCAATACCCAGGGTCCGCCATCTATGGCTTTCCCTCGTGGCAGCGGCGTAGAGCATTTGTTTGAATCTGGCTTATGGATAGGAGCTATGGTAGATGGGCAAATTCGTGTGAGTACAAGTTCTGTAGATGCCAGTTCTGGTTACAGTACTGGTGGAAATGGATTTGAGTTCTCTCCTTTAACAAGTATTAAGGAG
Source organism: Bacteroidota bacterium (assembly GCA_947446605.1). GTDB lineage: Bacteria > Bacteroidota > Bacteroidia > UKL13-3 > UKL13-3 > B1. The sequence goes on from CANFHJ010000070.1 coordinate 10,589, forward strand.
CGTTCAAAATTGCCAAGTAGCAGCAGTTATTCGTCTTCGGCTATTTCGCACCAAGATTTTATAATGGGACAAACAGATAGTTTTGTGGTAATTCCTGGAACATCTATTCCAATTAGTGGTCATCAAAATCCTTTGGGCGCTGTTATCAAATTAGAAAC
>CANFHJ010000071.1 GCA_947446605.1 Bacteroidota bacterium
ATACCCGTATTGGTAGCATTGGCTAAAATTCCATTCAACACAAAAGCATAGAAATTATTATTGCTAATGCTTACATAATCATTTTGCGCCGCTGCAGATTGACCTTGTGCAAAAATTCCATTTGCCAATGTTGCAGGATAAGCAGAACTACGAATATTTAAATTACTAAAGGTTAAACTGTCATTTCCTAAAGTACCCGTTGTACCTCCAATAAAAATGGCACCACTGGTAGTTGAGGCATTGGCACTAAAAACTGTACAATATTGCAATACATGTGTATTGGCATCATTCAAATATTGAATAACTGGCCCACTGATACTTGCATTAATAAATTTTAAATTGTTTGAACCAATTCCTCCCGGTCTACCATCAATAGTTATGTATTTTGCCCCACTAAAGGTAATTAATGAAGTTGCGTTTCCTTGAATAAGCACATTGCTATTTGAAACGGCAGGACGAATTACAATTGGATTGCTAGCACCCATTCCGAAAAACGGATTTACGGTAATAGGAAAAGTTTCTGCTGCCCCATAAACCGCATCTGTTAAATTTACGGTTACTGGTCCAGTAACACCCACAGCATTCAATTCATTTGCAAAAGCTGTTAAGCTTGTAAAATTACCTCCAGCTCCCACTGCATAAGTACCATTTAACCTTGGACGAATGGTTCTGGTTCCTGCAGGTGCAGTTACCGTTGGAACTTTGTTTTTAATGGTAGTCAAAGAATCATAATCAAATGAAACCAATTCTGCATCCAATAAATTATTTGGCGTGGCAGAACCACTTACATCATAAGTTACCCAAAAATAATGAGTTCCAGTTGATGCTAATATTTGATTTCCAGCAATTGAATATGATCCCGAGGAAAGAGTTGCAGAACCAAATAAAGTTGAATTATTAAATACGTTACTATTCCCTGTGTAATAAATTTTCGCATTTGCAATGTCCGCTATATTTGTAGTACCATTTGTGTTTAAATTAATGTTCTTAATTGCAAATGCATCTCGTTGACCTGAAACAGTTATTTGCAAACCTAAAATTTGATTGTCCGCAGAACCAACACCTACAACGGTAGTTGAAGGCTGAGTGGTAGTTGAAGAACCAAAGGCCATTGGCGGAGGAATATAACCTAATTGAATATTTGGTCTAGTGGTATTATTTGTTGTAGCAGTTACAATTGCACATTGAGAGGCAACGTTATCAGCCCAGTTATGACTAACTGTATTTACACCAGTTGTGGTGGCCAAAACGGTTGGCCCAGTAGAATAACAAGTTATTGCGGTAACATTATTAGATTGGTCATCACAAATATCAACCAAAAGGTTTGAAGTGCCATCCCAACTAAAGGAATTGTTAAAAGTAAAATTATTCCAACCTACGCTTGTATATATTGTACTCGGATTAAAAACGGTGGTTAAGCCAACCAAATCATAGGCTGTAGTTAAACTGGTTGCGCTTGTGTTTTTGACCTTAATAGTATAATTTAAAATTTGATTACCTGCTGTAATATTACCAGAAGCACATGAAGAAACTGCTGCCGGAGCGGCAACTGAAACATTAAATCCCAGCGATTTGAGGGGAACATTTCCAAAAATACCTGCTGCATTTAATTCAGCTGCAGTAATTAAATATTGCGCATGACTTGAAGTGTAATAGGAACCAAATGGACTACCAACAGCAGTACCTGAAATTGCAACTGCTCCATTCCCAATTGTGGCAATTACAGTTTGACTAAATCCATTTGAAAAAAGTAGAAAAATTAAGCTAAGCGTTAAACCTGCTTTTTTGATGAGTTTTGAATGTTCTAAATTCATATCGTTGATGTTTGTTGTTTTTTAATTATCAAAAACACCCAAGACAACTGAATTACCTGTATTTCAACCCACTAAATTGTTTTAAAAATCATTATGATTTTTATCACATTTTCCAACCCAAATTTAACCTTTTGTAAATTATTTTTCTATAAGCAATTCTGTCTCAAGTGTTCACAATACTGTATTATAAACATAACAAACTGTTAACAACAATCACAAATATCTGCAAATCAATAAATATCATATTATACCAAAGGCGGTATTTTAATTTCAAATAGAAGAATTTAAATACAAGCGGAGGTGAGAAAATTAAAAAAAATAATTAAAATAAAATTAAAATTAAGGTTTTATTAAGAAATTAGCTCCCAAAACATCAGTTTCTTATCGTCACTTATACTCACAAATTGATATGCATTTACCCAAGCAATTTTATTTATAGAATTTACATGAGATTCGTTACGCGCTTTATCCAATACTTTTAACAAGGTAAAATCCTGCATGTCCCATATTTTAATGGTCTTATCCATGCTTGAACTGATAAAATAGTTTTCCTCATTTTGTATAGCAATAGCATGAATATGTAGGTTATGCGCAGGAATTTCTTTCATTAATGTAACATCTGCGGCAACATTCCAAATTTTCAACATAGCATCTCGGCCTCCGCTATATAGCTGGGTTCCATCCCCATTAAATGCCAAAGAGAAAACAGAATTGGTATGGGCATTTTGTATTAACTCAAAAACGGCCAAATTTTCATCCATTAAAACAATGGAAAAATCACTAAAGCCAACTGCTAACAAAGATTTTGATGGAGAACAAGTTATCACACGCGCACTTTTATCTGAGAATTTTTTAAGTGTTCGTAATTCCATTTTTTGCGCATCCCACATAGAAATGCAACCATCGCCACCCGCAGCATATAATTTACCATTGAGCATTTTTATATCATAAACACCCTGCTCATGGCTAACTAAATTTTTTATTTCTGTTTTGCTTCCTAAATCTAAAATATGAATATGCCCATTTGCAGTTCCTACCCATAATTGTTGGCTAGGCTCAAACAAAAAAATACAATATATAGGCTGATCCAAACGTCCAATTAACCGTCCCTCCGCCGCATTTCCTAAATCCCATTCAACAATATAGCCATCAGTTCCACCAGTATAAACCTTAGCGGAAACAGGAGAAACATATAAGCCATAAATAGCTCCAGAATGACCTGTAAATTCATTAATTTTATTTACCTGAATTGATCTTTGCATTTTTAATAAATAATTGGTTCAAAAATGAGCTTAAAAAAGTAAACTTGCACCATATGCCATTGCTGTTTCAAAAAAATATTAATTCTACTTGCGCACTAGCTGTTTGGCATATCACCGAACCAAAGGAAGAGCTCCTGCTACATTTTCATGAAAACTTTATAGAGCAGCAAAAAGACACTAGGACAAATGCCGCTAATGCCCTACATTACTTGGCAAGCAGAGCTATTTTACTTTCCTTATTTCCGAAGCAAAAAATTGAATTAATCAAGGACAAATTTAACAAACCCAAACTTTTCTTAAACAATATTCCGCAACATATTTCTATTACTCATTCACATGAATATGCGGCAATTATTTTTTCTGCAGACCAATCTTTAGGAATAGATTTAGAAAAAATAGACCAAAGAATTACCCGGGTAAAAAACAAATTCATGAATGAAAACGAATTAGAATTTGCCGGAGAAAATGAACTTATTACAGCCCAAACCCTCATTTGGAGCGCAAAAGAAACGCTTTATAAGTTATATGGCACAAAAGGTTTAGACTTTAAACAAGACCTTCACATTGCGCCATTTCAAGCCAAAAACATAGGCTCACTCAACTGTAAAATCAGCAAAATAAGTAACAATCAAAACTTTTTGGTTCAATACGAAACAATTGAAAACTATGTTCTTACCTATATTTGCCAAAATCAATAAACCATGATACAAAAAATTGAACACATTGGAATTGCCGTAAAAGACGCTCAAAAAGCCGAAGAATTATTCAATGCTTTATTGAACCAAAAACCCTACAAAAAAGAAATTGTAGAAAGCGAAATGGTTCAAACAATTTTTTACCAAAATGGACCAAATAAAATAGAACTGCTAGAAGCCCTTTCTCCAGAAAGCGCTATTGCCAAATTCATTGAAAAGAAAGGTGAAGGTATTCACCACATAGCATTTGCCGTTGATAATATTGAAGAAGAAATTGCCCGATTAAAAGGAGAAGGTTTTCAACTTATCAATGAAACGCCTAAACTTGGTGCCGACAATAAAATGGTTGCCTTTCTGCATCCTAAAAGTACCAATGGCGTGCTGGTTGAATTGTGCATGGAAATAAAATGAGATAAAGTCTTTCTTATTCAAAACTTATCTCTTCCATCAAGCTCTTAAATTCTAAATACGTTTTCTTTTCTTTTATTGGATCTATAAGAGAAATTCCTCTTTCAAGGTATACTAATGCCTTAGCTTCTTGCCCAATTCTATAATTTAATAAGCCCAATTGATAATAAGTTGAAATATTTTGAGGATCCGCTACTATACACCTCTCAAAAAAAAGCACTGCCTCATCTAGCTGATTTACACCTAAATACTCCATTCCAAGCGCATATAAAACAAAGCTTTCTGCCGGATTTTCAGCATGCATTTCTAAGAGTTTTTCTAAACGTTGTGCCCGCATTTCGCTTTCTTAATATTTCAGTTATTTTTGCCCTCTCAAATAAACAAAAATTAAGCTTCATTCCCCCTATTTTTGAAGCGCATTTTTAATTTAAACAAATAAAATATCTGAACATGAAAGTTTTGGTTTGCATTAGTCAAGTGCCCGACACCACCACCAAAGTGGGCTTTACGGACAACAACACAAAGTTTAATACCCAAGGTGTACAATTTATCATTAACCCCTATGACGAATTAGCGCTTACACGTGCGCTAGAAATTACCGAAAAACAAGGTGGAACGGTAACAGTTATTAATGTGGGTTTGGCTGAAACGGAACCAAGTATTAGAAAAGCTTTGGCTATTGGTGCCAACGATGCAGTGCGCATTAACGCTGAACCAATGGATGCGTTTTTTGTTGCAGAACAAATTTCAAACTATGCCAAAAATGAAAATTTTGATTTGATCCTTACCGGAAGGGAAAGTATTGATTACAATGGCGGAATGATGGCCGGGCTCTTAGGCGAAATGCTTCAATTGCCTAGTGTAAATGTAATTACAGCTATTGAAGTTGAAAATGGAATGGCCAAATTAGAGCGGGATATTGATGGTGGCAGAGAACGTTTAGAGGTTAAACTTCCAATGGTGGGTAGCGCTCAAAAAGAATTAACTGAGCCTCGCATTCCAAATATGAGAGGCATTATGGCGGCTCGAACCAAACCTTTAACTGTTGTTGAGCCAATTGGAGCCCAAGCAAATACACAAACTACTTCGTTTGAAAATCCGCCCGCAAAAGGTGCTTGTAAGCTGATTGATCCTGCTAATGCAGCAGATTTAATCGGACTATTACACAACGAAGCAAAAGTTATTTAATCACCTCAAAAAATTACATTCATGAAAATTATAGTATTCGCAGAAAACCAAGAAGGCCAATTTAAAAAATCGAGTTTAGAGGCCGTTTCCTATGCGGCACAGATTGCTGCAGCGCACAATGGAAGCGTTATAGCTGTGTCTATTGGCCATGTAAGCAACGATAAATTTGCAGAATTAGGTAAATACGGTGCCGACCAAATTTTTAACTATTCGCAAGAAGTATTTAACACCTTCTTTGGCGAAACATACAGCAAAGCTTTGGCACATGCCACCAAAAATGCAGGTGCAGAATTGGTAATTATTTCAAACACCTACAGCGGAAAAACCATTGCCCCGCGCACCGCTGCGCAATTAGGTGCAGGAATTGTAAGTGGTGTTATTTCTTATCCCAATACAGACAATGGCTTTAATGTGCGTAGAACTGTTTTCTCTGGAAAAGCATTTGCAGATGTTGCCATTAATACCTCAATAAAAGTTTTAGCAATTACGCCCAATTCTTTTAGTCTAATTGAAAATAACAAAACTGCCAGTATCGAAAATATGGATGCTGGTATTTCTTCAGATACCTTAGCTTCAAAATCAATTGAAGTTGCGCGTGCAAGTGGCAAGGTTGTGCTAACCGAAGCCGAACTTGTAGTGAGCGGCGGCAGAGGAATGAAAGGACCAGAAAACTGGCATTTGATAGAAAGCTTAGCCGATATATTAGGTGCAGCAACAGCTTGCTCAAAACCAGTGAGTGATATTCATTGGCGCCCACATTCAGAACACGTAGGTCAAACCGGAATTACCATTAAGCCAAACTTGTATATTGCAATTGGCATCAGTGGCGCAATTCAACATTTAGCTGGCGTAAGTGCTAGTAAAGTTATTGTAGCAATAAACAAAGACCCAGAAGCCCCTTTCTTTAAGGCGGCAGACTACGGTATTGTTGGCGATGCATTTGAAGTTTTACCCAAAATTATTGAAGCCGCTAAATCTTTTAAATCACAACAAGCATAACATTTCTTCGCTGTTTAAAACAAACTTCTAAAGCAATTTAGAAGTTTGTTTTTTTTATTAACAGCTAATTTGCTTAATTCGTTAAGGTAATAAATTGCATGAGCAGGGTAAAATTAAATATTGTTGGATTAAGTACTGGCCAAACCAGCGGTTCTTACACGCTTATTTTAGGCGAGGAAAACTCCAACCGCAAATTACCAATTGTTATAGGAAGCTTTGAAGCACAAGCAATCGCAATTGAGATTGAGAAAATCATTCCCTTCAGGCCAATGACCCATGATTTGTTTGTTAATTTCTGCAAATCATTCGATATCACTATCCATGAAATTGTAATCTACAGTTTAAACGAAGGGGTGTTTCATGCAAAAATGATTTGCGAAAACAATGGTGAAATACGTGAGATTGACGCCCGCACCAGCGATTCTATTGCGCTTGCCGTTAGATTCAAATGCCCTATCTATACCTACCAAGAAATTATGGATTCTGCCTCAGTTGTTTTCAATGACGATATAAACGAAGCCTTAGAAGAACCAACTGAACCAAAAGAAATAGCTAAAGAAGAAGGCAAAGAATATACCCGTATGACCTTAGAACAATTGCATGCCCTTTTGGAAAATGCAATTGGCATAGAAGACTATGGAACCGCCGCGCGCATTAGAGACGAAATTCAACGAAGAGAAAAATAAACATGGAAAAACTTACCGGAATTATTGGTATCATCCTTATTTTAGGAATTGCCTATTTGCTATCTAATAATAAAAAAGCAATTAATTATCGTCTGGTATTTAGCGGCCTTGGCATTCAATTAGCACTCGCACTTTTTATACTAAAAACACAAATAGGTTCAACCCTATTTGCATACGTTGGCGCCAAAATAGAGGGTCTTTTAAAACTTGCAGATAAGGGTGGTGAATTTGTGTTTGGTGGTTTAATTAAACCAGAATTATTGAAACCAATTTTTGGAGACCAATACAGCTTCCTATTTATGTTTAAAATTATGCCTACCATCATTTTTGTGGCGGTATTGGTAAGCATGGCCTACCATATAGGTATTATGCAAATTATAGTTTCATTTCTTGCTAAATTAGTACATAAATTAATGCGTGTAAGCGGCAGCGAAGCACTCTCAAATGTTGCCAGCACTTTTGTTGGGCAAGTAGAAGCACAAATTATGATTAAGCCCTATATTTCTACCATGACCATGAGCGAGCTTTTGGCAAGTATGAGTGGCAGTATGGCAACCATTGCTGGCGGTGTAATGGCAGTATATATTTCAATGGGTGTTCCTGCCCCCTATCTCTTAGCTGCCAGTATTATGGCAGCTCCTGGCGCTTTAGTAATTTCTAAAATTGTTTGGCCAGAAACAGAAGAATCACCAACCAAAGGTGCCATCAAATTAGAAGTTAAGAAAACCCACGCCAATTTATTAGATGCCATCTCACATGGTGCTTCAGACGGCTTAAAAATAGCCCTCAATGTAATTGCAATGCTTATTGGATTTATAGCACTGATTGCATTGGCAGATGTAGTTTTGGTTAAATTAAGTCAATTCCCAGATATGATTTTAGGATGGATGGGAAGTAGCACTACATTAAATATTCCTGCCATTACTTTAGATAAAATATTCGGTTCTATTTTCTCTGTATTTGCATGGACAATGGGCGTGCCTTCTCAAGATACAGAAATTGTAGGATCACTAATGGGAACAAAAATGGTAATCAATGAATTTGTTGCCTATTCAAAATTATCAACCATGATAGCGGCACATCAATTAGATCCAAAATCAATTATTATTGCCAGTTTTGCCTTGTGCGGTTTTGCAAATTTTAGTTCTATTGCCATTCAGGTTGGTGGCATTGGAGAATTAGCGCCTAGTAGGCGTGCAGACCTTGCCAAACTTGGCTTTAAAGCCCTAATCTGTGGAACGCTAGCCTCCTATATGGGTGCTGCTTTGGCAGGAATAATGATGTAAATTAAATTATTGGAAATTCTGCTGAAGAAACATAAGTTCCTTCCTCGTTTAATTGAAACAAAAGGTGACTTAATCCATTTGAAACAAACAAAAATGGAACCTTAAAAACCATGTTATAAGTGGCTATTTGAAATAAGGTTTCACTTGTTAACTTCACTTCTGGCGCCTTACATTCTACCAACATTTCAGGCTCCCCTTTTTTATTGAAAAGCAAAACATCAAAACGTTTTTTGAGTTGGTTAAATTTGATTTCGCGCTCTACAGCAATTAAACTTACCGGATACTTTTGGGTTTCACTAAAAAAAGCAATCACATGCTGCCTCACCCATTCTTCTGGTGTTAGCACCACTTCCTTTTTTCGTATGGGATCGAAAATAAATTCTCGCTCATTCAATTTACTTAAACGAAAGGAATAAGCAGGAAAATTTAAAGGACCCATTTTTTTTATTTGATGATTGCAAAAGAACCACTTTGGATTTCGCCACTTTTGGTATCCTTTACAGTAAACAAATATACACCGGTACTCAGTTGCGTTTTAGAATCACTCAAAACATCCCAAGCATGCTCACCGCCGCTCATGGTTGTTTTCTCAACATTGCCATAATTATTACTCCATCCAATCCCTTCACCTTTATAGGTTTCACTGTTATGTGGAATGGTGGCAATTAAATCGCCGCTATTGGTATAAATATGAATTTCACATTTACTAGGTAAATTATAAAAATACAATTTTTTAGCACGTGAACTTGTACCATCCCAAGCTGCTGTGGTATTATACGGATTAGGATAAACAGCCACCTTCTTTACATTTTCTCCTGTAAAATCATTTGGCTTGGTTCCAGCAAATGCCCTAATTTCATTTTCTGTAAAGGACGATTCTAAAGAAGGAATTCCTAATGCTTTTTCACCCTTATCAAATGCGGTAACAACCACCAAATATTGCCATCCATTGGAAATATTTTCCATGGTGTATTTGTAATAAAATTTGGTAGTATCACCCTCAAAAACAAATGGCTTGTCTAATTTAATAAAATCAAATCCATTGTTGTTGCCAATTGCATTTCCAATAGAATCCCATTGCCCAATTAAATTGGCATCATCAATTAAATTAAGCGCCAAATCATCACCCGCATTGCTTCTATAAATTCGGTATCCTTCAAAATCACGGCTACGTGTAATTGGATCAACAGAATACTCCGATTGGTTATTCCAATATACTTCAATTTTGCCTTCGCTTGTCACCACCTTTGTTTTGGGCGATTGTGGCGGTTCAGGTAAAATATAACGATCGAGTTTCCCGTTTTGATTTAAGTCTAATTCTGCCGCGTATCTGCCATCTTCATTTACATCTTCACCCACATAGGTTGCACGGGCACGTTTTAAATTATCACTCAATTCTTTTTGAGAATCTTGGGTGGTAATTATGCTGCTACTTGCAGGCGGCAAATAAGAAATTGGCTCCTTTTGTTTGGCGCAAACAAATGCAAAAGTAAAATTAAATTTTTCACCAGGATTTACATTTACAATTGGACCAGCAGAAATTAACTGCAACCAATTTGCAGGTACACCATTAATTGGACCATCACCCCCATATAAAGTAGCAGAATCAATTGGATTACTTAATTTCAAGTAGCGCTCTTGGTCGTTACTAGGCGTATTCCAAGGAGTAGCAACCGAATTAAAATTCCAGAAATTATAATTAACCTTTGGCGCTGGATATCCCAACGACAAAAAAGTATCAGGTTTGTTTGGGTTGAAAAACATACCGCGCCAATCAATTCCCAAAAATTGAACGCCCCCGTAAGATTTAGTAAAATCTATATCATCCCCATAACTTTCATATGCAAACAATGTAAAATATTTTGGGTCGATCCCATTTCTGCCTTTATTAAAAAATGCTGTTCCGGCATCTCTTGTTACATTAACGTTTCTAACAACTAAATCACTGAAATTGCCAAGAAAAACTGAATCCCAACGATTTGTTGATGCATTGGTAATTTCATAATTACAAATCACAAAAAAATCTGCGAATGGGTAATTCCAGGCATATGTTTCTAATTTGATAACAGCGCCCAAAGGATTTTGATGACCACTAATTGGAATAGATGTTCCAGGAATTACCACAAAACTATCTGTTTGTCCCATTATAAAATCTTGGTGCGAAATAGCCGAAGACGAATAACTGCTGCTACTTGGCAA
>CANFHJ010000072.1 GCA_947446605.1 Bacteroidota bacterium
CCTAATTCTTGCACTTCGCCTTGCAATTGCATACTGCCTTGCTCTTGCTTGCGTGCCATTTCTTCTGTGAGTTTTTTCTGGTCGTCCAATTGCTTTTGGAGTTCCTTCATTTTTAATTCACTCTTATCTGCTTCTTGCTTTTTAATTCTCTCTGCTTGCTCTGCTAACTGTTGATTGAGTTTAAGGCCTAATTCTGCCTCTAAAACATCTTTTATTTCGTTTTTTTCACGCTTAATTTTTTCAATTTCTGCTTTGGCTTTATTGAGTTCGCGCACTTGTTCCGATTTTTCATTTAGCTCTTTTTCCATTTCGCTAAACCTTTCGGCATTTTCATTGAGGATTTTGGCTTTAATTGCTTTTTCCAAGCTCTCTTTTTCTTGTTTTACTTGGCTGGCAACCTGCTCTGCTATTGCTTCCGACTGTCTTTTGGCTTGGTTTTCTAATTCTGCTTTTTGTTTTTGAACTCCTTGAATTTCCTCTTGCATTTTCCTCCTGTCCTCGCTAATGAGGGCATTGTATTTCTTCTTAAAATCATCCTCTAATTGGTGAGATAAAATACTGTTTACGTCAATATCTAATCCGCATTTAGGACAGGTAATTTGTGTAGTGCTCATAGGAGAAAAAAGGGCTTGGTTTTCGCCCAACAATTTAATTATTTATTCTGCAATTTTTATTTGACGGCCGGTAATTTCTTCAAGAAAAAATTACAATTTTTCATTCTCCTTGTGTCTATTGGCATCGCGCTTTGTTTTCTTTTCCATATTGCGTTCAAAGGCTTCACTCAGGTTAATGCCTGTTTGGTTGGCCAAACACATCAATACCCAAAGTACATCGGCCATTTCATCTGCTAGGTTAACTTCTTCGTCTGATTTTTTAAAAGACTGTTCACCATATTTTCTGGCCATAATTCTGGCAACCTCGCCAACTTCTTCCATTAAAATTGCGGTGTTGGTGAGTTCGTTAAAATACCTAACGCCTATGGTGTTAATCCAGTCATCTACGCGTTTTTGGGCTTCGTCTAATGTTATACTCATGATTTGTTTTTTGTATCTATCCAAATACTCACAGGTCCGTCATTGCAAAGGGTAACTTGCATATCGGCACCAAATTCTCCACAGCCAATTTCCTTGCTGAGTTCTTTTGTTATTTGAGTTTTAAATGCTTCGTATAAAGGAATTGCTATTTCTGGGCGTGCAGCTTTGATGTAGGAAGGTCTGTTACCTTTGCTGGTTTCGGCATGCAAGGTAAACTGACTAACCACTATAATTTCTCCATTCATTTCTTTTACAGAGATATTCATTTTGCCATTTTCATCATTGAAAATTCTGAGGTTTACAATTTTACTGCACAACCAATTAATATCGTCTTGGGTGTCGGCATCTTCTATGCCAACTAAAATTAATAATCCCTTTTGAATGGCAGCTATTTGTTTGCCTGCAACACAAACTTGGGCATGTGAAACACGTTGAAGTAAGGCACGCATTTTATTCGTATATATCTTCGTTACTAATAATACTCAAATAACTGCCAAAGCGCTCTTCACTAATATTACCAGCAGCTACCGCAGCTTGTATGGCACATTCTGGCTCGTTGAGGTGCTTGCAATTGTTAAATTTACACTGCCCAATATATCCTTGCATTTCTTTGAAATAATGACTCACCTCGGCATTGTCAAAATCTACCAAACCAAATTCACGGATACCAGGGGTATCAATTATATCTGCACCAAAACTTAATGGGTGCATTTCTGCAAAGGTGGTGGTATGTTGCCCTTTATGTGAAGCGTTTGAAATATGCGTAGTTTTTAAATTTAAGCCAGGCTCTAAATGGTTCATTAAGGTAGATTTTCCAACACCTGAATGTCCGCTTAACAAAGATATTTTTCCTTTTAGCAATGATTTTAATTCTTCTATGCCTTGTCCTGTTACCGTAGAAGTTTTGATGCATATATACCCAATTCTTTCATAAAGTTCAATGGTCTCATCTAGCACTTCTTCTAAGCCATGCGTCATTAAATCTGTTTTGTTAAAAACTATAATGGCAGGAATATGGTAGGCTTCGGAGGTAACCAAAAACCTATCTATAAATCCCAAAGAGGTTTTTGGAAAGGCCAATGTAACAATGAGCAAAGATTGATCGAGGTTACTCGCAATAATATGGGTTTGTTTGGAAAGGTTATTTGCTTTGCGAATGATGTAATTTTTTCTATCGTCGATAGCGTGAATAACACCATTTTCTGATTCTGGTTCAAATTCAAAATCAACTTTATCGCCAACCGTAACGGGATTGGTATGCTTAATTCCTTTTAACCTAAATTTTCCTTTTAGCCTGCAGGCATGCACAGCGCCGGTTTCGGTTCGAACCATATACCAACTGCCGGTTGATTTAATGACAATACCTTTCACGCTGTAAATAGTTTATAGCCGAACCAAGCCGCAGCGAAACCCAAGGCATTGCTCAAGAAAAAATAGCTAAATGCTTTCATTGCCTCTTTGTTTTGCAGGAGGGTAATGATTTCCATGCTATAGCTAGAAAAGGTGGTAAAGCCTCCTAAAATACCAATTACAAAAAAGGGACGCAGTGTTGTTTCAAAGTTTTGGTTCGAACCAAGTGCAGCAAAAACGGCACCTATGGCAAAGCAACCCAAGACATTTACAAGTAAGGTGCCCAAAGGAAAATCTAATGGAAGCAGGGTGTTTATGCCGCTGCCCAAGAGGTACCTGAGCACCGCGCCCATTGCGCCACCTAAAGCTATCCAAAAGATTTGGTTCATGCTGGCAAGTTAAAAAATTAAGAGGTAATTCACCTAATTATTGCAATTCTTGCTTTAAAAGGATGATTTTAATCAGTTAGTTTAATCATTTGATTAAAATGGTTGTTTAATAAACTAGAAAAACATTTCCTTTGTATAGGAATTGAATAATAATGGCAAAAAAGGAAATTTTGAAGGAAGCTTTGGCGCAAGGTACAGAGGCCAAAATAAAGGAAGCAGCAAGAAAGGTTTTTATCCAGAAAGGACTTTCGGGAACCCGCACGCGTGATATTGCTGAGGAGGCAGGGATCAATTTGGCATTGCTCAATTATTATTTTAGAAGCAAGGAAAATCTTTTTAACCTGGTTATGCTTGAAAGTATGCAACAGTTTTTTATGGGTTTAAAAGGATTGGTGAACAATGAAGCATTGAGTTTAGAGGAAAAGGTTGATGCCATAGTTGCCCATTATATGGCTTTGATGCAAGTGCAACCAGATTTGCCTTTATTTATTTTGAGTGAAATGCGTCAAGATCCAGGCAAAATTGTAAACACCTTTCAAATGGAAAAGGCAATGGCACAATCTCATTTTTTTAAGCAAATTAAGGAGCAAGGTCCTGCCAAAATCAATCCCATTCATTTCTTTATGAATATTATTGGGCTCTGTGTTTTTCCATTTTTGGCTGCGCCAATGGTGAAAGTAATTGGTGGTATAGACAACAAGGATTTTGATAAATTAATGCAAGAGCGAAAAAAATTGGTTTCGGTATGGATGAAACAAATGTTAGAAAAATAATAGCTAAGAATATGCGTACTAAAAAATTAGTTTTTTTGTTATTACTGTTAAGTGCCTTTTCAGTTTATGCCCAAGTTTTAAATAGCATTAGTCTGAGCAATTGTCAGCAATGGGCTAAAGCAAATTATCCTTTGGTTAAGCAACATGATTTGCTTGTTCAATCACGTGATTTTACCTTGTCAAATGCCTCCAAGGCCTATTTGCCACAGATTCAAATAATGGCCCAAGCGAGCTATCAATCTGATGTTACTAAAATACCAATTCCTATGCCCGGTTTGGTGGGTATTAGTAAAGATCAATATAAAGTTTATGCAGAGTTGAGCCAAACTTTATATGATGGAGGTTTGGTTAAAAATCAGAAAAATATTCAAAGTGCCATTACAACCATAGATGTGAATAAATTGGAAGTGGATTTGTATGCCTTGCAAGAAAAAATTAACCAATTGTATTTTGGTGTTTTGCTTTTTGAAGCGCAATTGAAACAAAACGAATTAATTAAAAGTGATATTGATGCCGCTTTAAAAAGGATGGAGGCAGCTGTGAATTATGGCACTACATTGAAGAGTAGTCAAAATGTTTTACAAGCTGAGCGCCTAAAAGTTGCCCAAAGATCCATAGAACTTAAGGCATTTAGGAAAGCTTATTTAGACATGTTGTCTTTATTTATCAATCAAAAAATTGGTGAAAATATTGTGTTAGAAAAACCGGCTTCTCTTGCATTGGTGCAGGAAATAAAACGACCAGAATTAACACTTTTTGCCAGTATGGGTAATTTGTACAAAGCGCAGGAGTCTTTACTCAATGCCAAAAACCTACCAAAGGTAAATCTTTTTGCGCAAGCTGGGTATGGCCGTCCAGCCTTAAATATGCTAAACAATGATTTTACCAATTATTATGTAGGTGGAGTTCGTTTAAATTGGAATTTTAGTGGTTTGTATACACTTCACAATGAAAAAAGTATTTTGGAATTAAATAAGAAAATGGTTTCGGTTCAGCAAGAAACTTTTTTATTCAATACCCAAGTGCAACTGCAACAGCAAAATGCTGAAATGGAAAAATTAAATGCACTCATAGTAACTGATATAGAAATTGTAAGTTTAAGAAAACAAATAAAGGAAAGTGCTGCGGCGCAGTTAGAAAATGGCATAATACAGGCCAATGATTATTTGAGGGAAGTAAACGCAGAGGACTTGGCACAACAAGCCAAAATTACGCATGAAATTCAATTGTTATTGGCGCAGTATACGCAACAAACAACCAAAGGAAATTAATATATATATATATGAAAAATACCTATTTAATAATGGTCTTAATTTTCTTGGCGAGCTGTGGCGCTAAGAAAAACCAATTTGATGCTTCTGGAACATTTGAAGCAGTAGAAACAATTATTTCTGCTGAAGCTGCAGGAACACTTACCGCATTTAATTTGGAAGAAGGAATGCATTTGGCCTTGAATCAAAATTTGGGGTACATAGATAGCACCCAATTGTATTTAAAGAAGCAAATGTTGCGCAGTCAGGTAAAGGCCATATTGAGTAAAAGGCCTGATATTACTGCTCAATTGGCTGGCTTAAAAGAGCAATTGCTTCAAGCTGAGCACGAACAAAAGCGAGTTGAGAATTTGTTTAGCAAAGAAGCTGCTACCCAAAAACAAATGGATGATGCCCATTCACAATCTAGCATTATTAAAAAACAATTGACCGCTTTGCAATCCACTTTGGGAATTACCTCTTCAAGCATGAATGAAGAAACGCAGCCCCTCAATGTTCAAATAGAACAATTGGATGATCAATTGAAAAAATGCCGATTGGTTAACCCTGTAGAAGGAACCGTTTTGAGCAAATATGCAGAAACTTTTGAAATGCTGAGTCCGGGAAAACCCCTTTATAAGATAGCCAATTTAGAGTCGTTAATATTGCGTGCTTACATTACTGGTGATCAATTTGCAAGTATCAAATTGGGTCAAAAAGTTAAAGTATTTATTGATGCTTCTGCCAAAGAATATAAGGAATATGAGGGAACAATAGAATGGATCAGTAACAAAGCTGAATTTACGCCTAAAACCATTCAAACAAAAGATGAACGCGCCAATTTGGTTTATGCTATCAAGGTTCGCGTTAAAAATGACGGATTGTTGAAATTGGGTATGTATGGCGAATTAAAGTTCTAGTGATGTTTGCAGTAGAGGCAAAAGAACTGAGTAAAGTATACGGTAAAGAGAAAACAATTGCCGTTGATGCTGTTTCATTTTCTGTGAAGCAGGGTGAATTATTTGGATTAATTGGTCCGGATGGTGCAGGCAAGTCAAGTATTTTTAGAATGCTTACTACTTTGTTGTTGCCAGATGGGGGAGAGGCAAGTGTTGCTGGTTTAGACATAATAAAAGATTACAAAGAAATTAGGAAGAGGCTTGGTTATATGCCTGGTAAATTTTCTTTGTATGCCGATTTAACGGTAGAAGAAAATTTAAACTTTTTTGCAACTGTTTTTGGGACTACCATAGAAGAAAATTACCATCTTATAAAAGATATTTATGTGCAGTTAGAACCTTTCAAAAACAGGCGCGCTGGTAAACTGTCTGGTGGTATGAAACAGAAATTGGCTTTGTGTTGCGCATTAATACATAAACCAGAAGTATTGTTTTTAGACGAGCCAACCACGGGTGTTGATCCCGTTTCTCGCAAAGAATTTTGGGAAATGTTAAAGCGATTAAAATTGCAGGGAATTTCCATTTTGGTTTCAACTCCTTATATGGACGAAGCAGCCTTATGCGATAAAATTGCCTTGATTCAAGGAGGTAAAATTCTTTCTATAGACACGCCGTCTGCCATTGTAGAGGCCTTTCCGAGTAATTTGTTTGCACTCAAAGGCCCTTCTATGTATACTTTATTGCAAGCTACAAACAATTGTCCAATGGTTGAACATGCCTATGCATTTGGTGAATATGCGCATGTGATTTTACGAGAGAAGGAGCAAAGTCCAGATGCCTTATTAGCTTATTTGGTAGAAAAAGATTTTACTGCGCTAGAAATCAAAAGAATTGTTCCAAGTATAGAGGATTGTTTTATTCGTTTACTCCGTTAATATGAAAGAACAGGTAATTATTGCAGATAAATTAAGTAAGCGTTTTGGTCAATTTATGGCTACAAACCAAATTAGTTTTTCGGTAAGTGCTGGTGAAATATTTGGTTTTTTAGGGGCCAATGGAGCGGGTAAAACTACTGCCATGCGTATGCTCTGCGGGCTGTCTATTCCAAGCGAAGGTTCGGCCAGTGTAGCAGGGTTTGATGTGTATACACAAACAGAAGAAATCAAAAAAAATATTGGGTATATGAGTCAGCGATTTTCTTTGTATGAAGATTTAACGGTGCTAGAAAATATCCGCTTTTTTGGTGGAATTTATGGATTGTCTGATTTGCAAATCAAAGAAAAAAGCGATGCCTTAATTCAACAATTGGGTTTGGAAAAGGAAGCAAAAAAATTGGTAGCTGCCTTGCCACTTGGGTGGCGTCAAAAGCTTTCTTTCTCTGTTGCTATTTTGCACGACCCAAAAATTGTTTTTTTAGACGAACCAACTGGAGGTGTAGATCCGCTTACGCGCAGGCAGTTTTGGGATATGATTTATGCAGCTGCCGATAGAGGGGTAACTATTTTTGTCACCACCCATTATATGGATGAGGCAGAATATTGCGATAGAATCTCCATTATGGTTGATGGTAAAATAGATGCAATGGGCACTCCTGCCGAATTGAAAAAACAATTTGATGCCCAAAATATGGATGAAGTGTTTTACCAATTAGCCCGTGGAGCTAAAAGAAAGGAATAAAAATGAAACAGTTTTTATCATTTGTAAGAAAAGAATTTTACCATGTATTGCGCGATAGGAAAACGCTCTTTATCCTATTTGGTATGCCCGTGGTTCAGATATTGATATTTGGTTTTGCTTTGAGCAATGAGGTTAAAAACTCCAAACTTTTAGTTTTTAACCAGGCGCAGGACGAAGCTTCTGCCAAGTTGATAAACGAATTAGAAGTGAGTAATTACTTTGAAATTGAAAAAGTAGTTGGCTCTTATTCAGAAATTCATCAAACGTTTAAGCAGGGGGATATTCGTTTGGCCCTTGTTATTCCTGCAAATTTTGGATCGGATTTAGCCCATCAAAATAAAGCCAGTTTGCAATTGATCAATGATGCTTCGGATCCAAATACGGCTACTACTTTAAATAATTATGTGAACATAATTGTGCAAGATTTTTTAGCTCAAAATTACCCAAGTGCAAAATCGCCAATTGCTATACTTCCTCAAACGCGCATGTTATACAACCCGCAATTGCAAGGTGCTCCTAATTTTGTGCCAGGTGTAATGGCTATGATTCTCATGTTAATTTGTGTTATGATGACCGCGGTAAGTATTGTGCGCGAAAAAGAAAACGGTACCATGGAAGTACTTTTGGTTTCACCTTTTAAACCCATTTTGGTTATTCTTTCA
Organism: Bacteroidota bacterium; assembly: GCA_947446605.1. Lineage (GTDB taxonomy): Bacteria > Bacteroidota > Bacteroidia > UKL13-3 > UKL13-3 > B1. The sequence continues at coordinate 8,035 of CANFHJ010000072.1, forward strand.
AAGGCTTTTCCTTATTTGCTATTATCGCTTGTAAATGTTACCAGTATTTTGCTTTTGAGTGTTTATTTGCTGGATTTGCCTATTCAAGGAAATATTTTTATGCTTTATGCGGTGAGTACTTTGTTTATTATTACTTGCTTAAGCATAGGTATTCTCATTTCGGTCTTAACCAATTCACAACAAGTGGCCATGCTTATTTCTTTAATGGGAATGATGTTGCCTGCATTGTTATTTAGTGGCTTTATGTTTCCAATTGAAAATATGCCCTTGCCTCTACAAGTTATAAGCAATATTGTTCCATCTAAATGGTATTATATCATGGTAAAAGGAATTATGATTAAAGGTTTGGGGATATCTTCTTTGCTCAAAGAAACAGGTGTTTTGGTATTCATTACCACGGTGGTTTTAATCATTAGTATCAAAAAGTTTAAAATTAGATTGGCATGAGAACAATCCGTTTGTTATTAGAGAAAGAGTTTAGGCAGATATTTAGAAACAAATCTATTTTGGCGCTTATTTTGGTGATGCCCACCATGCAGCTAATTATTTTGCCATTGGCTGCCAACTACGAGGTAAAGAATATTAATTTGGCGGTGGTTGACAATGACCATTCTACCAGCTCAGCGCAAATGGTCAATAAAATTGTAGCTTCTGGCTATTTTAAATTGTGTGCCAGTCCGGCCACCTTTGAGCAGGGAATGGAATTAATTGAACTTGACAAGGCAGATTTGATTTTGGAAATTCCTGCAGGTTTTGAGCGGAATATTACCCGTGAAGGTTCAGAAAAAGTATTCCTTGCGGTGAATGCCATCAATGGCGTTAAGGCAGGATTAGGTGGAACCTATTTGAGCACCATCATTAAAAATTATAACCAAGATATTTTGTTAAAATGGGCTCAGGCATCAAAAATACCTGCAGCACCTCAAATTAATATTACCGCTTCTAATTGGTTCAACCCAAGTTTAAACTATAATTTCTTTATGGTACCTGGTATATTGGCCATTTTGGTTACTATGGTTGGCGGTTTTTTAACAGCCCTCAATATTGTAAAAGAAAAAGAATTAGGAACCATAGAGCAAATAAATGTTACACCTATTAAGAAAGTACATTTTATTCTCGGTAAATTAATTCCATTTTGGATTTTAGGAAATATTGTTTTTACAATTGGTTTATTGGTATCCTATTTTATTTACGGAATTGTGCCTGTAGGTAATTTAGCATTAATGTATGCTTTTGTTATAGCCTATTTGCCTGCCGTTTTGGGCTTTGGCTTGTTGGTATCTACTTTTTGTGAAACGCAACAACAGGCTATGTTTATTATGTTTTTCTTTATGATGATTTTTATGCTCATGGGCGGTTTGTTTACCCCTATTGAAAGCATGCCTAAATGGGCGCAAATGGTAGCGCAATTTAACCCTGTTACCTATCTCATTAAGGTAATGCGAATGATTGTTTTGAAGGGGAGTGGATTTAGAGATGTATTGCCACATTTCTTTACCATTATCCTGTTTGGAGTAGTATTAAATATTTTGGCCATACTTAATTACCGCAAAACTTCTTAGCTTTATTTCCTTCTACTCCTTGGGTGAAATTGACTCACCACATCTCTCAAATATTCCCTGTCTAAATGGGTATAAATTTCGGTGGTGGTGATGCTTTCGTGTCCAAGCATTTGTTGCACGGCTCTTAAATCTGCCCCGGCCTCAACCAAGCTTGTGGCAAAGGAATGGCGTAGGGTATGCGGACTGATACTTTTTTGTATTCCAGCAGCAATGGCCAAGTCTTTGAGGATATAAAAAATCATTACCCTGCTTAATTTTCCACCCCTGCGGTTGAGGAATAAAATATCATTGGATCCCGTTTTTACGTTTTGGTGGTTTCTAACTTCCTTTTGGTAAAGGTCAATAATTTGCAAGGCACTCAAGCTAATGGGAACCAAGCGCTCCTTGTTTCCTTTGCCTGTTACTTTGATATACATTTCTTCAAAAGAGATGCAGGAAATTTTCAATTCTGTGGCTTCACTTACGCGCAAGCCGCAACTGAACATGGTTTCTACAATGGCTTTGTTTCTTAAGCCTTCTGGTTTATTTAAATCCAATTGCGCCACCATGGCATCTATTTCATGTACTTCTAAAACATCGGGAAGTTTTCTGCTGAGCTTGGGTGCTTCTAGTAATTCGGCCGGACTTTGTTTGATTTCATCCTCCATAAGGAGGTATTTGTAAAAGGCTTTGATGCCTGAAATTATTCTTGCTTGGCTATTTGCCTCCAATCCTAATTTGTTGAGGTAGGCAATAAACTGCCTTAAATTGGCCAGTTTTATCTCGTCTGGTGCAATGTTTAGGTTTTCTATGGCAAGGTATTGAATGAGCTTCTCAACATCGTGTACGTATGCCTCAATTGAATTTGCTTGTAAAGAGCGTTCTAATTGAAGGTATACCTGAAAGCCTTTGAGATAAGTTTGCCACATTGCTCACAAACATATAAAA
>CANFHJ010000073.1 GCA_947446605.1 Bacteroidota bacterium
ATATGGTTTAAGCGCTCATAAGCCAATTGCGCTCCGGCATATACGTTTTTTACCACCTGCTTGGTGAAACGTAAATTGATTTTATGTTGTTGGAAATCGTAGGCTTCTTTTGCCGTAGCTAAAGTTAGTGGTCCAATACCCCAATAATATTCATTGAAATCGTTGTAAACGTATTGCGCTTTTAAGTTGTATGTATTTTCCTTGAAGAAAATATCTACACTTGGACGAATATTAAATTGCCTGTTTTGGGTATAAGAACTATTGAGCCTAAGCAGCGAGGGACGGGTAGTTTCGGCAGGACCCATTCTAAAAATATAGCCCAAACTAAAGCCCAATTTAATACCTGTTTCGGGTGTTACATCCCAAAGTGGCAAAACAAACAAAACACTTTTTTTAGGCTTAGCAGAATCTCCTTCTACCAATTTGTAATACCTATTTAATAGCTGTTGAATTTTACCTTGGGCACTAACGCCATTGTATGCACTGTTGCAGAGCAAAAATAAAAGGAGCGCAATACAATGGAGTTTTTTATGCTTCATAAATGCTAAGGCAGCAATCTGCCGTACATTCTAGGAAATGGAATACTTTCACGTACATGCGGCAATTTACAAATCCAAGTTACCAAACGCTCCAAGCCCAAACCAAATCCAGCATGCGGCACTGTGCCATACCTGCGTAAATCTAAGTACCACTCAAAAGCTTCCATTGGCAATTGGTGCTCATTGATTTTTTCAATCAATAATTTCTCATCTGTTTCACGCTCGCCACCACCCACTATTTCGCCATAACCTTCTGGCGCCAATACATCTACCCCACGGGCAAATTTGCTGTTTTCTGGATCACGTTTTAAGTAAAATGCTTTTACTTCATGTGGCCAATTGTAAACCATAATTGGCACATCAAATAAACGTGTAATAACGGTTTCATCGCTGCCACCTAAATCGTTGCCATATTCAAAGTTTCTGGCACTGTTGAGCCACTGCGGAATATTTCTTTCTTGCTCTTCTAAATCGCCGAGCTCTTGTTTTAATTTATCAATTTGCGCTTGGTTAAATCCAATTTCACCCTTTTTCATTCCAGGGATTTTAATTTTTTCTTCGCGCTCTGTAATTTCGGTTCGAACCGATTGAATTCTTGCTTTTACTTCTGCCAATTCATCTTCCAAAGAAACGATGGCATTTTTACCATTTACATCTTGTTCACCTTTGATAATTCTAACCGCCTCATCATAGGCCAAACGCGGAAATGGTTGGATAATATTTTTCAATACCGAAGTATCTCTTCCAATTACCGCCAATTCGTTTTGACAATCGTCTAAAACAGCACTCACCACAAAACGCAAGAAGTTTTCAATGAGGTCCATGTTTTCGAAAATATCATAGAAAGCCATTTCTGGTTCAATCATCCAGAACTCACTTAAGTGCCTACGTGTTTTAGATTTTTCTGCACGGAAGGTTGGACCAAAAGTATAAATCTTACCCATTGAAAAGGCCATAGCCTCTCCGTACAATTGGCCACTCTGACTCAAGTATGCAGGGTCGCCGTAGAAATCTGTTTCAAACAAGTTGCTGGTACCTTCACAGGCATTACCGGTAAACAAAGGCGCATCCATTTGCACAAAACCTTCTTGTTGAAAAAAGGCATGAATTGAATAAATAATTTTATTACGGATACGCATGATGGCCCACTGACGTTGGCTGCGCAACCACAAATGACGTTTATCCATTAAGAAATCTACGCCATGTTCTTTTTTAGCAATAGGATAATCAACAGAATTACCGATTAAGGTTACAGAACTTGCTTGCAATTCAAAGCCACCCATTTGGCGCTCGTCTTTTACAATTTTTCCAGTGATGGAAAGCGATGCTTCAAGGGTAATTTTCTTGGCTTCTTCAAAGATGGCATCGCCAACTGTTTCCTGGCTTATCACACATTGACACCAGCCCGTTCCATCACGCAACACAACAAAAACCAAGCCTTTGCTTTCTCGCTTGTTGCTTGCCCATCCCATGAGGGTAATTTCCTGACCATCGTATAAACCGAGGTCTTTTATTAAATATTTTTGCACGCTAAAACTCCTATTTCTTTTGTTTGAAAGATGCAAAAATACACATTCAAACGCGCATCTCAAAGCACGTAAACCTTAAAAAGTTGGGTCGAACCAGAGGCCTAAAAGCGAAAAAAAAGGAGAAATGCTTATTAATTAATACCGAAAAACGAAAGTTTTATTTTCATATTTCGGTTTTATTTTTACCTTTGAAGTATGATAACGAGAAGAATACAGGAAAAAGCAGAAAAACTACTAAAGCAATTCCCTGCTGTTGGAATCATTGGTCCTAGGCAATGCGGCAAAACCACCATAGCCAAACAAATTCAAAAAAAGGGTAAAAATAAAAATGCGGTTTATTTTGATTTAGAAAGCCCGCAAGATTTCAGAAAATTTGAAAATCCAGAATTATTTTTATCAGCGCACCAAGACCAACAAGTTATGATAGATGAGGTGCAACGCATGCCAGACCTTTTCCCATTAATGCGCTCGCTTATTGATAAAAAACGTCATGCAGGTAGATTCTTGCTCTTAGGTTCGGCCAGTCCAGAATTGGTAAAAGGGTCGTCTGAATCACTTGCAGGTAGAATTTACTATATAGAGGCAACACCGTTTCTACTTATTGAATTACCAGAAAAAGCCAATACAATTCAAAAACATTGGTTTAGAGGTGGATTTCCAAATGCTTGGAATGCCAAAAATGATGAGCAATATTATTTATGGATGGATGGCTTTGCCCGAACCTTTATTGAAAGGGATTTAAACCAATTATTTGGCATCAGTTTTTCACCACAATTGATGTTTAAACTTTGGCGTATGCTTGCCCATTACCATGGTGGGATTTGGAATGCCCAATCGTTTGCAAAAGGATTAGATGTGAGTCCTGTTACGGTAAACCATTACCTAGATTATTTGCAAGGTGCATTTATGGTAAGAAAGCTTCAACCATACTTCCACAATACCTCCAAACGATTGGTGAAAAGTCCTAAAGTTTATATCAGAGATAGTGGGCTGCTGCATTATTTATTAGATATCCATCATGCAAAAAACTTGCAATACCATCCACAACTTGGCTATTCTTGGGAAGGATATGTAATAGAACAAATTATATCACTTTTACCATCCTCGGTTCAGCCATACTATTACAGAACACATGATGGCGCAGAAGTAGACCTCATTTTGGTAAAAGGTATAAAACCAATTGCCAGTATAGAAATTAAGTATTCTGAAAAACCAAACCTTGCTAGAGGCTATTCTGAAAGCATTAAAGAATTAAAGACTACACACAATTATGTTATTACCACAGGTAATGAAAAAGAATGGCAATTGAGTAAGACAATTAAAGCTATTGGATTAAGAGAATTTTTAAACAATGTACTTCCAAAAATCACTAAATAGCATAGTTATTAAACCCGAAAAACGAAAGTTTAACTTTCATATTTCGGGAATAAATTATTGCTTGATAAACATTTGGTGATTGCCTTCAAACTTATCTTTTAGCATAAACAGATAGGTTCCAGGCTTTAATTCACTGATATTTATTTGGCTGTTGTTGCGCGCAAATCCCTTTAGCAAGAGTTCTCCGTTGAGAGCCAGTATTTGGTAGCTCACCGCTTCGGTGCTAGGTAAATTTTGCATGGCAATTGTCTCCTGCGCAGGATTTGGATACAGGGTAAAATTATGTTTAGTAATTTCTTTGATACCCGTTTTAGGATCTAAGGATTTAACATAAGCTTCAAAAACACCAGAACCATAAGTAGACACCAACATCCTGCCATCCGAAACGCGGTGATCCATCATGGTTACCACCTGCGTTCCAATGGTGGTAGCGCCTTGACGGGTCCAAACGGTTTGCATCCCATCTATTTTTTTAGTGGCATATAATCCAGTACTGGTTCCTACAAAATAGAGCAAGCTATCAAGGGTTGGCGCAATGGTTAACCACCTACAACTTGGGCCGGTTCCGCTGCCATTGGCGCTTTGTTCTAAATTTCCACTGATGGCAGTCCAGGTGGCACCGCTATTGGTACTTTGAAAAATACTCAACACATTGTAATTGGTAAATACCACATAAATTTTTGCGGTATCTACTGGGTCTTGTGTAATGCAATTGATATACGCTGTTGGGAAATTTGCACCTGTAATTTGTTCTGGCATGCTGCTGACATCACTTGCATTTCTTAGGCGGAATAATTTGCCTTTGGTAGTGCCATAATACAAAACATCGGGTTGAATGCTTGAACTATACACCGCAGTAATTTCATCGCCCACATTTGGCAAAACGGTATTGCTTAATTGCACCCAATTTACATCACTGGCATTGCTATCTAATTTGCTTTTTAACGGAATGCCGGTAATATCACTGTTGCGCCAAAGTACATTGCCTGCTGGGGTAAACAGTACTTTAAAATTGTTGGCATCTGGCGTAAACGGATTGATAAATTGGTAATTATTTTTATCAACTCCTTTAGGATCGATGCGTGTAAATTGTGTAGGCGTTCCATTGGCATCTAGGATCATTCTGTGCATGCGCCCTTGTTGAATAGAAAGGTAAACTTCTCCCCCACCTGGTTTCACAAATCCAAAAGCGCCATCGTAACTCAATGGCTGCGACCAATTACTTGTTGCGCTTGGCGACATAGACAAATAGGTACCATTGTCTTGCAGGCCACCCACTGCTATTTTAGAGTTACTGCCATGGTCTTGGGCAATGCCATAAAATTGTGAACTTACGTATGCCCTGTTCATGCTTTCCCAAACTACAGGACTGGCCAAACAATTTTGGGTAAGTGAAATACCTCCATCATGAAAAGAAATCATTTTTGCAGAATTGCTCTTAAAAAACACTACCCCATGGTTATCGGGATGGTGATTTGGATATACTTTAAAATCTGGCAAGGTAGTATTGATGCCATAACCACCAATTTGTTCTGTTTTTGTATTGGTATTAAAACCATCTGTGGAACGAAACAAATTTGTTCCGCCAATAAAAACCGTATTTGGGTCGTCTGTTTTTACATCAATTTCTAAGCAATAACCACCTTGCGAAATATAATCGCTAAAGCCACCCGCACCGGCAGGAATATTGGCGCTTCTATCTGCCCAAGAACCTCCTGTACCGCTGCCATCGCCGCTGATGTAGGTGTATTTCCAAAGGCTATTGTATTCGCTGGTTCCTTCAAAATTCTTGCTTTCTTTTCCTTGTCCGGGTGTATTGGCAATAAAGTAAACTTGCTTCTCATCACTTGGGGCAATGCCAATTGAAATTCTATTGCAGGTAGATTGAAAATTAGCAGGCGTAATATTTGCCCAGGTTTTTCCATTATCACTGGAGCGCCAAATGCCTTGTTGCTGACCACCACCAGAAAGGGTGGCGTATACTATACCTGTTGGCGTAACGGCCACATCTGTAAAATAACTATAGCTACTTGCTTGTGAATTTCCACCTCTTACTTTTATCCATGAACCACCCGCATTGATGCTTCTAAAAATGCCATCAAAATTGGCTGCAAAAATTACATCTGCAGTATCTATGGTTGGGTTCAATGCAATTCTGTGTACCACGGACCAAGCGCCAGAAAGGCCGCCCAACCCGCTATTTACCGTACCTGCTTTTACCCAATTGTTTCCGCCATCTGTTGATTTATAAATACCACTTCCATTGTAAAAAGCACCTGGAATACTGCCTCCATAAAGTTCGCCAGTAGAAGCAAACCAATTTTGTGATTTTCCTTTTCTACTGTCTTGCACCAGAGAAGTAATATTGGAAGTAGCCATATTGCTCATATTGGTAGCATACCAGGTGGCACCATCATTGGTACTGCGCCATACACCGCCGGTTGCACCACCCGCTAATAGAATAGATGGATCGTTTATATCAATGGCTACCGCGCGGGTTCTGCCACCAACATTAAACGGACCAATAGATTGCCAGGTAGCAAATTTTTGCATGCCTTTATCGCTGGGTAAAGTAAGCGCAAATGCCAATTCATTTGCACGGATATTGTCTGGAATTTGTCCTGTAGAAGGATCTGCCAACATTTGTTGCATCCACTGAATGCGCATAGAAATGTCTTCTTCCATTCCTTCCCATTCTTCGTTTTCTATGCTTGGTGCCGTTTTAAAAATTAAAAAGGAGCCTACCAAGAGTAATGCAATAAATCCAATGCTATTTTTCATTCTTCCAATTTTATAAAGAATCAAAAATACATTTTCTCAGGTATTAATTTTCATATCCCAAATTTGGGGAGAGCCATTTTTCAACGTAATTGGTATCTTGTCCTTTACGTTTGGCGTAATCTTCCACTTGGTCTTTGCTAATTTTACCTACAGCAAAGTATTTGCTATCGCTATTGGCAAAATAAAAGCCGCTTACTGCTGCAGTTGGATACATTGCAAAATTCTCCGTTAAGCTTATTCCTGTTGCCTTTTCAGCATCTAAAATTTCAAACAATTTGCGTTTTTCTGTATGGTCTGGACAAGCAGGATAGCCTGGCGCAGGTCTAATGCTATCGTATTTCTCACGAATAATTTCTTCATCACTTAGGCTTTCACCTTTTGCAAATCCCCAGTAATCGGTTCGAACCAACTCGTGTAATTTTTCTGCAAATGCTTCTGCCAAACGATCTGCCAAAGCCTTTATCATGATGCTATTGTAATCGTCGTGATCGCGCTCAAACGCTGCAACCAGTGGCTCAATGCCAAGGCCTGCAGTTACTGCAAACATGCCTATATAATCTTTCTTGTTTTCTGCAGCAGGAGCAATAAAATCTGCTAGACACATATAGGCTTGGTCTGCTGCTTTTTCATTTTGCTGACGTAAGAAATGGAATGTTTCATTGCTGCCATTTGGCAATTTTATTGCTACATCGTCGCCAACAGAATTGGCTTCATAAAAACCAAAAACGGCATTGGCTTGTAATAAATTTTCATTAATTACTTTATCCAACAAAGCATTGGCATCATTGAATAATTTTGTGGCTTCAACACCTACCACTTTATCACTTAAAATTGCTGGAAATTTTCCTGCCAATTCCCAAGTAGAGAAAAAAGGTGTCCAGTCGATGCGCTTACGCAATTCTGCCAAAGGATAGTTTTCCAAAGTTTTATTTCCCAGAAAACCAGGTGTTACAATTTGCTCAAAACTTGCTGCAAATTTGTTTGCTCTTGCCTTGGTTAAATCAACAAAATTCTTTTCGCTTCTTCTGTTTTTATAATCAATTCTAAATTGTTCGTATTCTTCTTTGATGCGTTTGGTTGTTCCAGCCAATTGGTCTTTGCTAATTAAACTTTGTGCAACCGGCACACTTTTACTAGCATCTAAAACGTGCACCACAGGACCACTATAAACTGGATCTATTTTTACAGCCGTATGCGCTCTTGAGGTAGTTGCGCCGCCAATAAGCAATGGAATTTTCATACCTAAGCGTTCCATTTCTTTGGCCACATGCACCATTTCATCTAAGCTTGGCGTAATTAAACCACTCAATCCAATTACATCAACTTGTTCGCGAATGGCAGCTTCCAATATTTTTTCGGCAGGCACCATTACCCCAATATCAATAATTTCAAAATTGTTACAAGCCATTACAACACCCACAATATTTTTTCCAATATCATGTACATCCCCTTTTACGGTTGCCATTAATATTTTACCTTGAGAGGTGCTTTTATCTCCTGCCAAAAGTTTTTCTGCATCCATATAAGGCATTAAATAAGCAACGGCTTTTTTCATTACCCTTGCGCTCTTAACCACCTGTGGCAAAAACATTTTTCCCGAACCAAATAAGTCGCCCACAATATTCATCCCAGCCATTAACGGACCTTCAATTACTTGTAAAGGTTTGGCAAATTGCTGACGCGCTTCTTCTGTATCTTCATCAATAAACTCTACAATACCTTTTACCAATGCATAGCTCAAACGCTCTGCTACTGGGGCATTGCGCCATTCTAAATCTAGAACCTTTTCTTTTCCTTTGCCTTTAACTTTTTCTGCATATTCCAATAAACGTTCGGTGGCATCGTCTCTCCTATCCAACAAAACATCTTCTACATGTTCCAATAAATCTTTGTCAATTTGGTCGTATACTTCCAACTGACTGGGATTAACAATACCCATGGTCATGCCGTTTTGAATACCATGGTATAAGAATGCCGAATGCATGGCTTCGCGCACTTTATCGTTTCCTCTGAATGAAAACGAAACATTACTTACCCCACCACTAATTTTGGCACCAGGCAAGTTTTCTGTAATCCATTTACTGCCCCTAAAAAAATCGATGGCATTTCTTCTGTGCTCTTCCATACCGGTGGCCACAGGAAAAATATTTGGATCAAAAATTATATCACCTGCAGGGAACTGAACCTTTTCTGTTAAAACGCTATAGGCTCTTTTTGCAATTTCTACACGGCGTTCAAAATTATCTGCTTGTCCAACTTCATCAAACAACATTACAATTACGGCAGCACCAAAACGCTTCACCGTTTTTGCCTGACGAATAAATTCTTCTTCGCCACCTTTTAGTGAGATAGAGTTTACAATACACTTTCCTTGCACGCATTTTAGACCGGCCTCAATAATTTCCCATTTAGAGGAATCTATCATAATAGGCACGCGAGAAATATCTGGCTCAGAGGCAATCAAATTTAGGAAACGAACCATGGCTTCTGCGCCATCAATCATTCCTTCATCCATATTGATGTCTATTACTTGCGCCCCGCCTTCTACTTGCTCTCTGGCAACCGCCAGTGCAGCTTCAAAATTTCCTTCTTTTATCAAGCGCAAAAACATCTTTGAACCGGTCACATTTGTGCGCTCGCCAACGTTTACAAAAACCGAATTTTTTGTTATTGTCAAAGGTTCTAATCCGCTTAATTTTAGTGTGTATTTGGTAGTCATATTTTTGCTTCTAGCAACTAGCTTCTGGCTACTGGCTTCATTTGTTTAAAGCCTGTAGATTTTTCTAATTACTTATTTATTATTGTCCTGTTTTTGCTTCTGGCAACTAGCTTCTGGCTACTGGCTTGATTTGTTTAAAGCCTGTAGATTTTTCTAATTACTTATTTATATTATCCTGTTTTATCTTCAAAATTAATTTATTCAATTTTTTTTGAACCTCGTTTAATTCTTTTACAATTGGTTTTGTTTCTGGCTCTTCTACTAATCCTAGGTCCTGGCATATTATCAATTGCGTTTCTAATTCAAATGATGAGCCTAATGCAATTTCCAAAAACCTTTTAAATTCAATATCACTATTTCTACTTGTACCTTCTGCAATATTTGTTGGGATAGAAATAGCTGCTCTTGTCATTTGCGAAATAAGGCCATATTTTTCTTCCTTTGGCAAAGTGGCGCAAAAATGATAAACCGCTTTTACAATTTGCATGCTATCTATCCAAACATCATATTTTTTAAAATCTCTCATGTGCAGGCAAGCCTTATTTATTTTCTGCTAATTTTTGGCCAGAAGCCAGAAGCTAGCTGCCAGAAGCAAAGGTCTATGGTCTATGGTCTAATAACTATGGTCTTTTTCTAGGTGGATAATTAGCGGCCATATCTGCAATTGCTTTGATATGATCTGGGGTGGTACCGCAGCAGCCACCTAAAATATTAACCAATCCTTCCTTGCAATATTCCTCCACTTGTTTAGCCATGGCCGCTGGAGATTCGTCGTACTGCCCAAATTCATTTGGCAAACCAGCATTTGGATAGGCGCTCACGAAGAAAGGAGAATTTCTATCTAATACTTGTAAATACGGACGAAGGGCGCTGGCACCTAAGGCGCAATTTAAACCAATACTTAAAAGCGGCATGTGCTGCATGCTAATCAAAAATGCTTCCGTGGTTTGACCCGATAAGGTTCTTCCAGAAGCATCGGTAATAGTGCCAGAAATCATTACAGGGTATTGTTTGCCAATTTCCTCAAACAGCTCATCTACGGCAAAAAGCGCGGCTTTTGCATTGAGGGTATCAAAAATGGTTTCAATTAAAATTACATCTACGCCCCCTTCAATTAATTTGCAGGCTTGTTGTTTGTAAGCACTTACCAATTCATCAAAAGTTACCGCGCGGTAACCTGGGTCGTTTACATCTGGGCTTATAGACAAAGTTCTATTGGTAGGACCCATGGCACCTGCCACAAAACGCGGTTTGGCTGGGTTAAGTGCTGTTACCTCATCGGCCACTTCGCGGGCAATTTTGGCACTTTCAAAATTAATCATATCTACCCATTCCTGCCCTAAATCGTAATCGGCTTGGGCAATAACGGTACCGCTAAAGGTATTGGTTTCAATAATATCTGC
>CANFHJ010000074.1 GCA_947446605.1 Bacteroidota bacterium
ATATTATTGAAACGCACGCCCAAGGGTGAGTTATGACTCAAATACAAATCTTTTTCTTTGGCAGCACATAAGAGCGCAAGCGTAGCATCGTCAACGGTTGTAGCCTCTGGTACCAATAAAAAAGTACTACCCCAACCCACTGCATCTAAGTTATATTGGTGCAGTAACATTTCATGTTCTTCTGAAGTACCAACACCCCCTTGCGCGGTAAATTTTTGCTCGTATGCCGCGGCCGGAACAGGAATGTTTTTTTCTGTTAAGGCAGCGCTATATAATTCAAACAAAGTTTGTTTCAACTCATCGCGGTGCATTTTAAATTCTTCTAAAATGGGACCCATCAATAAGCCTTCAGTAGCAAAAGCATGTCCACCACAATTTAAACCAGATTCCATTCTAAATTCAGAAACCCAAAGACCTTTTTTTGCCAAAAATTTTCCTTGAATTAAAGCAGAACGGTAATCACTTATTTTTAGAATAATTTGTTTTTTAAGCACACCCAAAGCATCAGGATAAAAATCCTTAAACTGCTCAAAATAGCTGTAAAGGCGTGGGTTTAGACCGGCCGATAAAACAACCGAAGAAGATAAATTGCTATTAGCAAAGCCACGCAAAGCGGCATGTGCATCATTGAATTCTGAAGGTAATTTTTCACCATCTTTAAAATTCTCACGGTCCAATTTGGTCATGATATTGATATCAATGGCACCCGGTGTAAGGTTGCGGTTAACCCAAGCACGCAAATCGGATGTCATGCCTTCAATATTGATGCGGGCATAAAAATCTTTTTTGAGTGTTGCATAATCTGGCAGCATTTGAAAATATTTTTCCAATTCGCAACCTTTTTCCCATGCAGCATTTTTCAAATCCTCAAATTTCAATTGCACAATTTCCTGCACCATATTAAGGTAGGCTGTAATTCTTTTGGCCCTAAAATCCTCCATTTTAGCGGTAATTTCGTTGTACGCCAAATTAAATTGAGTGCAATAATAAGCACGCAATTGCTCCAATAATGTATCGTCAACCATTGAAATTACAGAGGATATGCCGTATGGCGCCACCTTTATGGGAGAATCAATGGTAAAAGCAACACCCATTACTGGGATATGGAAATTGTGGTTTGAATAGGAATTCGTCATGCTTAAAATATACCTAAATGGTGCTGCGAAAGTACCTGAATAAAAAGGTCCAAATAATGACTTTGGTCATTTTTATAAAATAGGCCTCCCAGCAGACAAAGGCATAAAAAAAGCCCATTTGCAAATTGCAAATGGGCTTTTCAATTTAGTAGGAGCAAAGATTATAATACTTCGCTCACTTCTGTGTATGGCAAATTAAATGCATCAGAAACGCCTTTGTAAACAACTTTACCTTCTACTACATTTAAACCTAAACGCAATTCTTCGTTATCGGCACAGGCTTTCTTCCAACCTTTGTTTGCCAATTGCAATGCGTAAGGCAATGTTGCATTGGTTAAAGCCAAAGTAGAAGTATAAGGTACAGCACCTGGCATATTAGCTACGCAATAGTGAATAATACCATCAATTTCAAAAGTAGGATTTTCGTGTGTGGTTGGCTTACAAGTTTCAATACATCCACCTTGATCTACGGCCACATCTACCAATACAGTACCTGGCTTCATCAACTTCAACATGTCACGTGTAATCAAATGAGGTGCTTTTGCGCCTGGGATTAAAACCGCACCAATAATTAAATCGGCAGTTTTTACTGCTTCACGGATATTGTATTCGTTAGAGTATACTGTTTTTACATTCTTAGGTAAAATATCATCCAAATCGCGCAAACGAGGGATAGAAATATCCATGATAGTAACGTCTGCAGCTAAGCCAGCAGCCATTTTAGCTGCTTGTATACCTACTATACCACCACCTAAAATTAATACCTGAGCAGGTTTAACGCCCGGTACGCCTCCAAGTAAAATACCTCTTCCACCCATAGGTTTCTCTAAGTATTTGGCACCTTCTTGGATACTCATTCTACCGGCAACCTCACTCATTGGTATTAACAATGGCAATGAACGGTCTTTCTTTTCTACTGTTTCATAAGCCAAGCAAACTGCTTTACGCTCAATCATAGCAGTTGTTAATGGCTCATAGCTTGCAAAGTGAAAATAAGTAAATAGCAATTGATTTTCCTTAATTAAAGGATATTCAGAAGCAATTGGCTCTTTTACTTTAATAATCATTTCTGCTTTGCCATATACTTCTTCAATTGTTGGCAACATGCTAGCGCCAGCTTCGGTATATTCTGCATCGCTAAAACCACTACCAACACCGGCAGTAGCTTGCACGAATACTTGATGACCCGCTTTAGCTAAGGCCGAAACGCCTGCAGGAGTTAATCCTACGCGATTTTCATTGTTTTTAATCTCTTTTGGAACACCAATAATCATAGTTGTAAAATTTGGGTCGGCAAACTTAGGATTTAAAAATGAATTCACAAATTTAAGTGCCGCGATTTACGAATTGCTTTTGGAGCCCAAAGCTAAGGACAATTTTTGTGCGTATTTTTTAGCACAGAATCGGCAATAACAATAGGCGTTTTGGGGAATTTCTGTAGTACATACACACAGATATCTTTCACATCATCTCTGCTTAAATTTCTAACAGCTGGCATGGCCAAGGTATAGCTGTTTGAACCAACCCTTATTTTACCCTTTAAACCATTTTTGATAATACAAGGTAAAGCGCCTGCATTTTCGGTCAAATAATCGGATTGGTACAATGGCGGTATTAATTGCGCCAAGCCCGAGCCGTCCATTTGGTGACAATTGCTGCAATAGTTTTTATAGAGTTCTGCGCCATGACTGATATTTTTCAAATCTACCAGTTCACTGTCTGAGCAGGAAAACAAGAAAAGCAAACACAGAAAAGTTAGTGACCTCATTGTTCGTTTTTCAGTAAATCCATGTCCAACATCAATTGGTCTACCTCTTTTTCATCGGTACCATTATAAATGCCCCTTACCCTTCTTTGGCCATCCACTAAAATAAATCCGCCGCTGTGCACATAACCGCCTGGCTCAAGGCTATCTGGCATGGCAGTAGCATAATAGCCCTTTTCTGCCAATTCGTAAATTTGTTCCCGCTCACCTGTTAAAAACATCCATTGGGTTCCGTCCGAACCTAAGCGCGTGGCATAATCTTTAAGCAAAGCAATGGTATCATGTTCTGGATCGATGGTATGAGAAAGAAATAAAATGCCCGTATCGCCCTTGTATTTTTCAAATACCCTGATCATTTGTTTTTTCATGATAGGACAAATGGTAGGACAAGATGCGAAGAAAAAATCAGCGATGTAAATTTTGCCTTTAACGGTTTCTTGGGTAATGGTTTTACCATCCTGATTGCTTAAGGAAAAATCTGCAACAGTGGCATACAAAGTATCTATTTGTAATTTACAATCTATTAAACGCTCAACAGCGGCGCGGTTTCCAAGGATAGGTAATTTTTTCTTTTCAGAACAAGCTCCAACTACAAGGAGCATAGCAAATGCTACATAAACAAATTTCATACACTAATTACTTATTGCATTTAACAGCATAAACTAGTAGACTGCTGCAGAAACGCACTGCAAATTAGCAAAAGGAAAAGTAATAAGTAAAATTTAATTATTGGGAAGGCGCTTATTGCCTTTCTTTCAAACAAGTTTCGGCAGCCTCAATGCTGCTTAAAATTTGCTCTTTCACTTGGGCAATGGCCACTTCTTGGTTATTCAAATATTTCAAAGCGGTATCTTGTCCCAGCGGTTCTTTGTAGCTATGCATCCAGTTCATCATGTCTGCATCTGCTTTGGTAAGGTTGTAGGTAATAGCTTGTAAACTATCGCCACAAGCAGCACTTGTGCATGAATCTAAAAGGGTTTGAACTTGTTTCCTTAAACTCAACACTTTCCCTATCATGGGCATCACATGGTCGTGCGTGGCCATTATTCTTGTGTGCAATTCTTTAATTTCTGAACTTGAATTATCGGAATCATCACAAGATGAAATGGCAAATGAAAATGAAAAAACTATAGTTAATACAACAAGATTTAATACACGCATGGTTATTCTCAAATGAGCCTGCCAAAAGTGAATAAAAAAAATTAAATTAAAAATGCCTAACATCAATATGTTATGTCACAATGCAATTAAAACGCAGTAAAAACTACGCTTTTGGAAAGCTCACATAAAAACTTGAGCCGTTGTTTTCTTCACTTTCCACCCAAATTTGGCCAGCATTTTTCTCTACAAATTCTTTGCAAAGCATTAAGCCCAAGCCGGTTCCTTTTTCATTTCCGGTTCCCTGTGTGCTTACATTGGCATGGGCTGTAAAGAGTGAGTCAATTTTTTCTATGCTAATTCCTACGCCATTATCTATTACAATAATTTGATGAAACAATTCTTCCTCTTGCGATAAAATACTCACCGAACCACCCTCATTGGTAAACTTCAAGGCATTAGAAAGTAAATTACGAATAATAAGATTTACCATATTTAAATCGGCAAAAATAAAGGCATCTTCATCGGTATCATTTTGAATGTTGATATTTTTTTGAACGGCCATGCTGTGCAACATATCACAGTTTTCGCTTGCCAATTTGTGCAAGTTTATTTTTTGCGGTGCCACTGTTAAGCCCTTTAATTGTCCGCTTGCCCAAACCAATAAATTTTCTAATAAATCAATGGTGTTTTGCACAGAGCCTGCTACTTCTTTACCTAATTTACTCTGACTTTCGGCTTTATATTCTGGGTTACTCACCAAATCAAAATAGAGTTTCATGGTGGTAAGGTTATTGCGTAAATCGTGGGAGATAATAGAAAAGAAGCGGTCTTTCACTTGGTTCAACTGTGTAAGTTGTTCCTTTTGTTTTTCTACTTCTGTGTTTTTTACTTCCAGTTCCTGCATGCCCTTTTTCAATTGCGCATTAATGCGGCGGTTCTGAGAAATGAAGAATACAAAAACAACAATGAGCAAAACCAACAAGCCAGATAAAACTATAAAAAAGTTTTTTACCTGTTTGGTTTGTTTTAAATCCAGCTCTTTTAATAAATCTGATTGCTTAAATATTTCTATCTGGGCTTGTTTCTTTTCTGTTTCATATAACAACTGCAAATCGGCAGTTTTACGCAGGATACTGTCGTTAAACAAAGAATCTTTTATTTCCGAACTCAGGGAGCGAAACGCCTTTGATGCCCCGGGATTTTTCAAACTCTTGTATACTTCTGCCAATCCTTCATAAGCTTCATCCAATTCAATTTTCATTCCCGCTTTTTTTGCCAAGGCAATGGCTTTTCTGTATTCGTTATTGGCCGCTTCATAATCTTTTAGCAGGGCATGTGCATTGGCTAAACCTATTAAACTTCTTACTTCTAAGGGTACAATTTTAAGTGGACCAGCCAAGGCATTGGCATCGCTATAAAATGCTATGGCGGTTTGGGTCGAACCAATTGTAATGGCATTGTTACCTAAATTGATAAGCGTGGCTGTTTGACCAGCTTGGTTGCCCATTTCTTTGTAGGCAGAAAGTGCTTTTAAATAAAAATCGCCAGCTTTTTTATATTGTTTTTGCCTTCCGTAAATGGCGCCCAATTGTTCAAATAAATTCACTTGCCTAAAGCGGTCATTTTTCTGTTCAAACAATTTCAGCGCCTTCAAATTGTATTCAATGGCTTTAGAAAAATTGTTGGTACGACTAAACAAATCGGCCAAAGCTACGTACGTGTTTAAGCTGCCAACAGCGTTGCTGTGCGCTTCATAAAAACGCAGGGCATCTAAGTAATTTTCTAAGGCTATGGCAAAGTTTCCTTGGGCATGAAAAATACTGGCATCGGCATATTTCAAATCTGCTTTCTGGGCCTGCATGTCGTTGGACTCGCAAAGCAAAATTCCTTTAGTTAAATAATCGTGTGCTATTGCAAATTTACCAAAGCTCATGCTCAAGTTTGCCAATTGTTTGTAGGCTTCGGTTTGAACCAATACCTCGTTTCTGTTTTTTGCCAATTCTAAAACCTGTTCCAATTGCTGTTGCGCTTGAACAGGATTAACATACAATTTAGCTTTTGCTGCATTGAGTTGTACTTGCAAATTGCTGCTGTCTTTTTGCGCTTGCACTTGGCTGAGCCAAAGTGAAAGCATAAAAAACAAAAACAAGTAAAACCGTTTGCACATATAAAATTGATTTAAAAAACTAGGCTTCTAATTCCATGAGTTTAAAACCTGATCCGTGCACATTGATAATTTCAACATTCGGATTGTCTTTTAAAACCTTGCGCAATTTATTGATGTATACATCTAAATTTCTAGCCGTATAAAAATCGTCGCGCCCCCAAATGCTCAGCAATAGGCTGTTTCTACTCAGCAATTGTCCTTTGTTTTTTACAAATAATTTTAGCAATTCACCTTCTGTGCCAGAAATCTTTTTTTCAATTCCGTTAAATGTAATGTGGTGATTGGGAATGTCTATTTTCATTCCGGCCAATTCATATACTTCCTCTTTGATTAATATTTCAGGCTTGCTGCTCACACTGCGTTTTAAAATTGCACGCAAACGCGCAATGAGTTCTGGCGTGCTAAATGGCTTGGTAATATATTCATCGGCACCTAAACTAAACCCTTTTAATTTATCTTCCTCACTGCTATTTGCTGTAAGAAAAACCAAGGGCGTAAAGGCATCGGTTTCACGCATGAGACGCGCCAAATCAAAACCGTTTTTCTTGGGCATGTTTACATCCAATAAGCACAAATCAAACTTTTCTTTTTGAAAGGTTTGCCAAGCCTCTTCTCCATCTTTACACAAACGCGTGCTAAAACCGGCCAATTTCAAATTCTCTTTCAATAAAGTAGCAAGGGTAGTATCATCTTCTGCAACTAAAATATGTGGTAATTTTTCTTGGCTCATACGCGTTTAATTATAAATCGAATTTAAGCCTTTTTACGATTATAAAAACAACCCGAGCTTAAGGCGCGCAGGCACGGCTAAAAACCAAGAAGGATTAAGCCTCGTTTTTTCAGCTAATCAAGCATTTAACAAATGGACATAGGCATTTATTAAGAAAGGCTTTAGAAATATTAAAGAAATTTTTAAGAGCGCATGGTACAATAAAGCATGCATTGCGGGATCTATTCGCTCTGCTTAAAGCCAATGCTTCTTTTAGCAGCGTTGGCATTTACTTCAATTTTAAACTCGGCTACATCTTCCAAATAAATGGTATTAATCATATCAGAGGTACGCTCTGCAGAGTTGATCATTGCCAAACGCAAATGTTGGTTTTTAATGGTTTCCTCTACAATTTTACGCACGGTTCTGGCATTGCCAAAATAGCTGTTTCTGTTGGCATGAATAGAAGCCAAAAATTCTCTCAAATGATTGGCTGCTTTTTCATCGGGCACAATGCCATTTCCTTGCAACATTTTTAATGCTATTTGAAACAGTTGTTCTGCAGAATAATCTTCAAAATTCATTTCTCTATCAAAGCGTGAGCTCAAGCCAGGATTGCTTTCTAGGAACAAACGCATATTATCTGTATAGCCCGCAACTATCACAATAAAATCGCCACGTTGGTCTTCCATGCGCTTTAAAATGGTTTCAATGGCTTCTTTTCCAAAATCGTTTTCTCCCCCTTCGCTCAAGGCATATGCCTCATCAATAAAAAGCACACCGCCATTTGCTTTGTCTAAAACTTCACTCGTTTTTATGGCAGTTTGTCCAACAAAACCTCCTACCAAAGCTTGCCTGTCACACTCTACCAAATTGCCTCTTTCTAAAATTCCAAGGGCTTTATATATTTGTGCAAGAATGCGCGCAACGGTGGTTTTACCTGTTCCCGGGTTACCTGTAAATACTGCATGTAAGGAGAAACTCTGACGAACATCTTTTCCAATTTCTCTATAGAAACGCACCAATTTTACCAGTTCATCAATTTCTGTTTTTACACTTTCCAAACCAATCATGTGGTGCAAAGTTGCCAAAGCTTGTTTCAGCAAATCTTCATCAATAGGAATATCTGCAATTCCTTTTTTCTTGGTTTCAAAAATCTTTTCAATATCAACAGGCAGGATGGTTGAAATTTCTTCTTTGGTAAGGGCTGCAGGGTTAATTGATTGCATTAAACGCAAGCCCATATTCATCTTACTTTCATCTATGATAGAGTTTACATAACGCGCGTTACCAAACATTTTATCGCGGTTACGGTAAGCATCTACCAATTTTTTATAGAGGTATTCTTTGGCATCGGCACTTAAAAACACACCTCGCTTGCCCATTGTAAAATCTGCAATTTGCATGAGCTCTTGTGGCAAGTAATCTACAAAATCATAGAACATACTAAAGCGAGATTTCATGCCTGGGTTCGATTCCAAAAAGCCATTCATTTCGTTAGGATAGCCCGCCACAATAATGGCAATATCGCCATCGCCATCACTCATTTCTTTGAGGAGAATTTCGATAGATTCTTTTCCAAAATCTTTGGCATCATCATTCTTACGAGAAAGCGCGTAGGCCTCATCAATAAAAAGAATGCCGCCCTTTGCTTTTTTAATGATCTCTTTTGTTTTAGGGGCAGTCTGACCAATATATTCTGCTACCAAATCACTCCTATCTACTTCTAAAACATGCCCTTTGCTAAGCAATCCCAATTGCTGGTAAATTTTGCCCAACATTTTGGCCACAGTGGTTTTACCTGTTCCAGGATTACCTGTAAAAACTGCGTGTAAATTTATCTTCTCGCTATCGTCGAAACCCTTTTCTTTTCTTATTTTTAAGAAATTAAGATAGGTGGTATATTCTTTAACTTTTTTCTTGATTGCCTCAAGCCCAATTAAATCATCGAGTTCCTTGAGCACCACTTCCATATTAGGTTCTGCCGCCAAAGGCGTGGCAGTTACAACAGGTTCCTTGGGAAATAATTTAACTTCTTTTATAGGCGCTTCATTTGAAAAATCAACACCAATTTCAAAAGGAATGGTGGCAATAATTTGATCCATAAAGAGCACACTAATTGAGTAGTGATCGCGCCCCCAAGTTCCTTTAAGTTCATTTCCCCAACCAACAGTACATTCAATTACTTTTTCTGTTGTATCAACAAAAATTAATTTTTCGATAGATCCTTTTAATTGCCCGGTATGTGTATTGAAGTAAAACTGCAGTTCACAAGGCCAATTGGGCACTTCTTGAATAAGATTTTCAAGTTCCAGTTCGAGCCAGATATAGCGTGTTTCATCGCTGCTAAACACATTAAAGTAAGTGCGTTCAGCCTTGGGTAAATTGCCCAAAGGCGCTTCATACAATTGGGCTCTTTGAATGGCAAAAAAGGGATTAACTGTTTCGGTAACCAGGCCTAAATCTATTACATAAAAGATACGCTCTGCAATGTAAATATTATCTACCCAAGCTTCCCAGCGGTAGGTAGCTTTTTTCCAGTAGCTACCCGGATTTTTAACACCCCAACCCTCGCGTATAAACACAATATTTTCATCTTTGGTAATGGTTCTATTGGCGCTTAGGTTGCACACTTCGGAGCCATCCTCTATATTTATACATTTAAGGCTGATGCTAATATCCCAATCGGCTTCATCAAAGAGTTTATTGAAGAATGAAAGTTCACAATAAATAAAACTACATTCAGCTTCATCAAATACCAAGCGGTATTTTTTCTCATTATTGGCGAGCCATTCAGTAGAACCGAAAATTTTGAGATCTCTGAATTTATATTTGGGTGGAATTTCCTTAGCCATAAGAATTGAATTGTCTATCAATACAACAACATTTGGGGCAATAATTGTATGTAGAAATAAGGTAAAGGGATAATTGCCCGCCAAACAAAGGCTAATAAACTAAGAATCTGCCAATTAGAATTTGCACAAAATTTTAGATTTACCAATTCCTTACCCCAATCAAAAAAAACTGAAATTTCAATTGCGAATTAAATTTAGATTCATAGATTTGCAGTCCTTTGAATTTCGGTTCAAAGCAGATTCAGCCGCCACGGAGAGATGGGTGAGAGGCTGAAACCACCGGTTTGCTAAACCGACGTAGGTAGTAATATCTACCGCGGGTTCGAATCCCGCTCTCTCCGCCAAAACAACAAAAGCCTGATTTAGCTCTGCTAAATCGGGCTTTTTTGCGCAAGCGCTAGCCAAAACGCAGCGCAGCGAAGTTTTGAGCGAGCGAAGGCGCAAAAAAGCCCATTGGCTGAAGCGAAGCGCAAGACAATAGGCTTATGTTGTTTTGAAGCACCCCCATAGGGATCAGCGACGAAGGAGCTCATCCAAA
>CANFHJ010000075.1 GCA_947446605.1 Bacteroidota bacterium
CGATCACAACATAGATTGCAAAGTACCAGGCTTTGGTGGTATGGCACTTAAAAGCGAATTTGTTAAGAAAGTATAAAAATTGGCTTCTGGCCACTGGCTTCTAGCTCCTGGCTTTTCGTATTTTAGGCTTTAACAAAATTGCCAGAAGCCAGTATTCAGCTGCACAAAAGAAATTAACTATATTTTAAGGTCATAACTTTTATATTTGATTGTTTCAATTTTTGATCAATAAAGATATGGGTTTAAGGAAATGTTTTTTATCACTTTTAGTGAGTGTTTTCTTTGTATTTTCTGCCACTGCACAGCTTGCTAAAACACAGGTGGTTCGGGTGAGCGCCATTGCAAATGCAAATGGGAGTGTTACCCTTACATGGCCAGCTGAAACGTATGCAGGTTCCTTTGATATTTATAAAAGGTTGGATCGAACCAACGAATCCTGGG
This sequence comes from Bacteroidota bacterium, assembly GCA_947446605.1. Classification (GTDB taxonomy): domain Bacteria; phylum Bacteroidota; class Bacteroidia; order UKL13-3; family UKL13-3; genus B1. The sequence continues at coordinate 442 of CANFHJ010000075.1, forward strand.
GTGCCACCTTTTTTGCTTCTGTTCCAGGAAACAAAAATACCTATACCGATACAACTACTAAAGAAGGTGATGCCTTTGAATACCGTGTAGTAAAAGCAAATGCTGGTACGCCTGAAGCTTTTGGCTATATCTATGCAGGAAATAAATTGGCAGAAAACACCCAACAGGGTGGAATAATTCTATTGGTGGATAGTAATTTCATAACGCCGCTCAATGGAGAAATTACGCGTTTGGAAAACGATCTCAAAGGAGAATCATGGATAGTTTATACCGTTTTAGCCGGAAGAAGTGAATCGGTTCCAAGCATAAAAAATAGAATCTTAAATACCTATAATAAGGCAAGCATAAAACCAAGCAGCATTTTTATTATTGGTCATGTTCCTGTTCCATATGCTGGTTTTTATTCTGCAAATGGCGATGCTCCGCCGCCTGATGGGCATGTTGAAGGCAGTGGAAACCATACGGGCGCTTGGCCAGCAGATGTTTATTATGGAATATTAGAAGATGTTTTTACCGATAATACGGTTGATTGCAATACAGGTACCTTAATTAGAAACCACAATGCAATAGGTGATGGAAAATTTGATCAAACCAAATTGCCAGCAAAAGCAAGTTTAGAAATTGGTCGCCTAGATTTATTTGATATGCCTGCCTTTGGTAAATCAGATACATTGCTTACAAAAAATTACCTAAATAGAAACCATGCCTGGCGCACAGGTCAATGGAGAGTAACAGAAAGAGCGCTAATCGACAATAATTTTACTTCCATTAATTTGGCTTCTACGGGTTATGCAAATTTTACCGCCATTGTGCCAACAGACAGTGTTTTTGATGATCGTGATTATTTTACCGCACAAAAAGCTGGATCCTATTTATGGAGTTATGGCTGCGGGGCTGGTTCTTTTACAACCTGCGCAGGAATAGGCAATACCAATAATTTTGTAAACGATAGTTTTGAAAATGTATTTACCATTTTAGCCGGTAGCTTTTTTGGTGATTGGGACGCGCAAAATAATTTCTTAAAAGCCCCTTTGGCCAGCAAAAGTTTGGCCTCTTTTTGGGGAGGAATTCCTAAATGGTATGTGCACCACATGGGACTGGGTGAGCGGATTGGTGTGGGAACTAAAATTTCGCAAAACAATGTTAATTTTTACTTCTCTGGTAATTTTAATTCGGCCGCAAATTCAATGCACATAGCCCTTATGGGCGATCCAACCTTGCGCATGCGAAACTTGCCCGGTCTTTCAGAACTGACTGCAATTAGTGAAAATAAATCGGTTAAATTATCTTGGACAGACCTCAATGATCCTGATATGGGTTATGCAGTTTACAGGGTAAATACTGCAAATAATCATTACGAGCGGCTTAATCCTGCTCCTTTATATACCAACTCATTTATAGATTATACCAATTATTATTCAGGTGATTATTTATACGCTGTTAAGCCCATTGCGCTTGAAACAACTGCAAGTGGGACTTATTACAATACAGGTGCTGCTGCTTTTGCTTGGGTTAGCCATGTAAATGGAATTACAAATTTAGCGGCTAGCAAAATAGTGGTTTCAGCCTACCCTAATCCATTACAGTTGGATCAGAACTTAAAAATAGTTTTAGAAAATTCGCTTGCTAAATCTGTTTTAATTGAGTTGTTAGATATAAATGGTAAGCAAGTTTTTGAAAAGGAATATGAAAACAAACCTGGCTTTAAAAATGAATTTGAAATTGGTTCGAACCAATTACCAGGAATCTATATTTTAAAAGTGCAAGCAGAAGAGGAAATAGCTTTTATTAAAGTAATCCTTCAATAAAAGCTATTCCTTCAACGAATTATTATTATAAATTTTCTTTGATGTATTGGGTAATTTTCTTCATCAAATGAACACGGTCGGGCCCCAATACATTGTGCTCATGGCCGGGATAAACAAAGTAATCTACTAATACGCCTTCATCTACACACTTCTTTAAAAACGATAAAGAATGTTGCCATAAAACAACATTGTCGTTGGTGCCATGAATCAATAATAATTTACCTTTTAGGTTTTTAGCGTAATTGGTTAAATCGGCATTTCTGTAGCCCTCTGGGTTGTTTTGCGGCATGTCCATATAACGCTCGGTATACATAATTTCATACATACGCCAATCAATTACTGGTCCACCTGCAACACCCACCTTAAATACATCTGGCGTTTTGGTCATTAACGAGGTACTCATAAATCCACCAAAGCTCCAACCATAAACTCCCATTCTATTTGGGTCAACATATTTTAAACTTTTTAAATAGGCAACCCCAGTTAATTGGTCTTCCACTTCATATTTACCCAAATTTCTAAAGGTGGCATTTTCAAATTCAATACCGCGGTTCATACTTCCTCTATTGTCCATGGTAAAAATAACATAACCTTGTTGGGCCATGTAATACAGCCATAAATCGGCTCCGCCCAACCAAGTATTGGTAATCATTTGTGCATGCGGTCCGCCATAAACATAAACCAAAACAGGATATTTTTTAGTTGAATCAAAATCAGCAGGCAAAAACATTCTGCAATTCAATTGGAATTTTTTGTCGCCAGAAGGAATTGAAAATAATTTCAACTTACAATCCTTGTAATCTCTAATTGGGTTCGATGCATTCATTAAAATGCTCAATTCTTTTCCTTTTTGATCCATTAACAAATACCTTTTAGGAATGGAACTGCTGCTCAATTGTTCTAAAATAAAGTTACCATCTTCAGAAATTAAACCATTGTGTTGTCCTTCTAATTTATTGATGGTTGTAATGGCAAACGTTTTAAGATCCAATTTACAAACGTATTTGTTTAAGCCATCACTGCTTAAGGAGTGGAAATATAAAATAGTGCCTTTTGGATCGCAGCCAATAATATCAGAAACGTTTGTTGTTCCTTTGGTAATTTGTTTTAATTGTTCTCCCTTGCTATTGTATAAATACAAATGGTTATAGCCATCTTTTTCGCTGAACCAAATAAATTTACTTGGATCATTTTTTATAAAATACATGGCCTTTTCAGGTTCTACATATTTGGCATGCGTTTCGGTAAAAAGTGTTTTAATAAATTGTCCTGTGGTGCCATCAAATTGTTGCAATTTCATTTCGTTTTGATCGCGATTTAATACCGCGATATACAAATATTCTTCATCTGGACTCCAAGCGATATTGGTTAAATATTGCTCAGGATCTCCGCTGCTAGCCACTTCTAAGGTGCGTTTCTTTTTAAAATCGTAAATCAATACTTTAGCTTGGTGACTATTATTTCCCGCCATTGGGTATTTTAAAATTTCAAAACTATTTGGTTTACTTAAGACACTGCTATTGGTATCATTTAAATTTACATTCATTAATTGGTAATCACTTACCATGCCCTCTGCTAATTTGTAAAAGGCAATTTTATTTCCGTTTGTACTAAAAAAAGTTCCTTTCACAATGCCAAATTCATTTCTATGAACTGCTTTTCCATAGGTAATTACGTTGCTACCATCAGTGGTGATGATATCTTTTTTAGACGCAATTTGTCCATCTAAATTTTGCTCATCGTTACTTGCGCCAATTCCATTTTCATTTACAAATAAATTGTGAAATAAAGTGTAAGCCAATCTGTTTGTATTAGGCTCAAAATCGAGGTCCTCTGCCTCTTTTGGGGCTTTTGCTAATAATTTTATGGTTTTATTACTTAAGTTAAATAAGTAAACACCATTGCTGTATTGAAACCTAAAGGCGGATGCATTTACCCATGTTATAAATGGAAACCTTCCCATTCCTTTTTCCTTTGGAAATAGATTTATGAAGGCTGTATTGAAATCTTCAATGCCAAGAATCGAATCTCTTAAAAGACTTGTAGCGTTTTGTACAATAATTATTTCTTTTCCTTGCTTCTTACCTACATAACTAAAATTTGTGCTCTGCGGGATCCATTGCAACTGCGATAAACGCTCGGGGGCTAAGGTGGTTCTGCCTTTGCTCACAGCCTCTTCAACGCTTAATAATTTATTTTGCGCAAGGGCAGTAAAGCTCATTGCTAGTGCGCAAAAAGCTAAGATAATATTACTTTTTTTCATCTTTTGGTATGTAGGGTCAACTAGAATTTATTTGCTAGAAAGTTCAATAGGAATTTGTTTTGTTTCGACAGAAATATCGCTGGTAAGTGCGTTTAAGAAAATTATTATTTTATCAGCATTGGCATCCGAAAGGTCTTTATTTAATTGTGTTTTTGCCATAATTTTCACTACGTCTTTTAATTCTTTAACGCTGCCATCATGGAAATAAGGATAAGTTTTGGCAACATTTCTTAAACTAGGAACCTTAAATACATCTTTATCACTTTCTTTTTTGGTTCGATCCATTAAGCCATTGTCATTATTGGTTGATTTGGTTAGCGGACGGTAATCGTTGATCAATCCAAATTTCATTAATTGGTTTCCACCAACCGTAGCACCGTTATGGCAAGCTGTACATCCTGAACTCATAAACAAAGTCAAGCCTTCTTTTTCTCCGTCGTTTAAAGCTGTAGTATCACCTCCTAAATATTTATCAAAAGCAGAAGGTGTAATTAATGTTCTTTCGAAGGCAGCAATTGCTTTTGCAATATTTTTATAGGTCAATGGTTTTTCTTCTGCAGGAAAGGCTGTTTTAAATTTCTCTTGGTAAAGTGCCACTGCAGCTAATTTTTTTACAAGAAAATCTTCACTTGGTATGGCCATTTCAACAGGATTCATAATTGGCATACCTGCTTGTTCTTCCACATCTTTTGCTCTACCATCCCAAAACTGGCTACCATGCAAGGCTGCGTTGAAGGTAGTTGGAGAATTTCTTCCTCCCAATTTCCCTGCATCACCTGCAGAGAAAGACTTATTATCTACACCAAAGGTGTTGAGGTTATGACAGCTATTGCAAGAGTTGTTGCCCGTTTTTGATAAGCGGGTATCAAAATATAACATTTTGCCCAAGGCAATTTTTGTGGGTGTTAATTCATTTTCTGGATTTTCTGCTGTTAATGGCAATGCTTTAAAAATACCCTGCGCCTGGCTTAACAAGGTATTGCTTTGTTCTTTGTTTTCAACTGATTTGTTGTTTTCATTTCCTGCGCAGGCATATATAAGTAGCGCAATGGTTCCAATGACAAGTAGTTTTTTCATAGCAGTTTATTTTGATTCGAAATTAGTAATTTTATAATAGAAACAAGTTCTTCCTATTTTGGTTTGAAGAACTCAACTTAAAATGATTATTTTCGCAATCCCAAAATCTGATAATTATGTTCGAGAGTTTAAGTGGTAAGATAGAAAAAGCGTTTAAAACCCTTAAGGGTCAAGGAAGAATTAGTGAAATCAATGTGGCTGAAACCGTAAAGGAAATCAGAAAAGCATTGATTGATGCCGACGTAAATTTTAAAATTGCCAAGCAATTTACTGATACTGTTAAAGAAAAAGCATTGGGTCAGAACGTTTTAACAAGCGTTTCTCCTGGTCAATTAATGGTTAAAATTGTTAATGATGAACTCGTTGAATTATTAGGAGGAAAAACCGAAGAAATTAATTTCAGTGGCAACCCAACTGTTATTTTAATGGCTGGTTTGCAAGGAAGTGGTAAAACCACCCACACCGCTAAATTGGCTAGTTTTATTCAGAAAAAAGGGAAATCGGTAATGATGGCAGCCTGTGATGTGTATCGTCCTGCAGCTATTGAACAATTAAAAGTTTTAGGTCAGCAAATTGATGTACCTGTATATTTTGAAGAAGGAAATAATAACCCCGTTAAAATTGCTGAGAATGCATTAAAAGCTGCCCGCGATGCAAATGCCCGCGTTTTAATAGTGGATACTGCAGGGCGTTTAAGTATCGATGAACAGATGATGCTTGAAATTGGCAATATCAAAAAAGCTTTGAACCCACAAGAAATTTTGTTTGTGGTTGATGCCATGACGGGCCAGGATGCGGTAAACACAGCTAAAGCCTTTAATGATGTTTTGGATTTTACAGGAGTAATCCTAACCAAATTAGATGGTGATACACGTGGAGGTGCGGCATTATCTATCAAGTCTGTAGTAAACAAGCCCATTAAATTTATGGGTATGGGCGAAAAAATGGAAGCCATTGATACCTTCCACCCAGATAGGATGGCCCAACGTATTTTGGGAATGGGTGATATAGTGAGTTTGGTAGAGCGCGCCCAAGAAGTTTTCAATGAGGAAGAAGCCGAAAAAATTCAAAAGAAATTATTAAAAGACCAATTTACTTTTGAAGATTTTTACACCCAAATACAACAAATCAAAAAGATGGGTAACCTCAAAGATTTGATGGGAATGATACCAGGTATAGGCAAAGCCGTAAAAGATATAGACATTAGCGACGATGCTTTTAAAGGTATTGAGGCAATTATAAATTCAATGACACCTGCAGAGCGTCAAACGCCTGATATTATTAATGGTAACAGGCGCAAGCGCATTGCAAACGGAAGTGGTACAGATATTCAACAAGTAAATCAATTACTCAAGCAATTTGAAGAAATGCGCAAAATGATGAAAAGCATAGGCAAATTGCAAGGAGCTGGCAGAAGTTTAAAAGGCATGCCTTTTATGCGCTAGGCTTTATACCTTACTCAATCTTTAGTTGGTAATCCATTCTGGCTTGTATTCCTTGGAATTTTAGGGCCTTCTTTACGGCTTCATATTCATTATAATTAGGTCCAAGTTCTCTCTTCATAAAGTAAACAGATGCTTCACTGCTCAATGAGCTCCATAATTCTTCAAATGGATCTTTTAGTTCTGGAAGCTCAACGGTACGGTAATCTTCTAGTTTTGCCTTCTTGGCTGCAATAGCAATTGCCTTATCTAAACCGCCTAATTCGTCTACTAGTCCTATTTTAATAGCATCTGCGCCGCTCCAAACCCTACCTTGTGCAATAGAATCTACTTCAGCTTCACTCATTTTTCTGCCCTCCGCTACGCGTTTTATAAAATCACCATACACATGGTCAATAGCCTTTTGAATCACCATTCTTTCGGCTTCATTTAAAGGTCTGTCGGGGCTACCTAAATCAGAATATTCGCCAAATTTTACCGTTTCAATTTTAATTCCAAGCTTGTTATTTAATAATTCTTGTGCATTCATTAATAAACCAAATACCCCAATAGAACCAGTTATGGTATTAGGTTGTGCTACAATTACATCTGCTGGAGCAGCAATAAAGTAACCGCCACTCGCTGCCACATCTCCCATTGAAACGATAACTGGTTTTTTCTTTTTACACAATACAATTTCACGCCACATTACATCGCTTGCCAATGCACTTCCACCAGGAGAATTAATGCGCAAAACAACTGCCTTATAAGAGTCGTCTTCTCTAATTTTTTTAATGGCTTCCGCAATTCGTTCCGAACCCATTGTTTGATCGTCGCCTTCACCACCCACAATATCTCCTACACAGTATAAAACTGCAATTTTATTATCTGAAACGGAAGTATTGCCAGGCACATTTTTATATTTAGCCATACCAACTAAATTGATTTTATCACCTTCGGCAATACCTAATTTTTTTCTCAGTTCATTGTCAACTTCATCTTTGTATTTAAGGCCGTCAATTACTTTTAATTTTACTGCATCTTCGGCACTTTGAACCTTCAGTTCGTTAACAATACTGCGCATTTCTTCTATGTCTTTTTTTCTTGCAATGGCAATATTGCTTATAAAATGTTCATACAAACTACCCATATAGGATTCAATTTGTTTCCTATTGTCCTCACTCATTCGGTCTGCTATTAAAGGCTCTCCAGCTGCCTTAAATTTCCCATGGCGAATCAATTCAGGATGTAGACCTATTTTTTCTAGCAATCCTTTTATATAAAAAACCTGTTGAGAAAAACCATTCAGCAATAATTCCCCACTTGGGTTAAGAAAAATCTTGTCCGAAACAGATGCCACATAATAACTGTGTTCATCCATTATTTCGGCATAAGCATAGATAAACTTTTTTGATTTCTTAAATTCGATAAGTGCATTTCTAATTTCTTCAAGGTTGCCGTATGCATTGGGTGAAACCGCTGCACTTAATAATATACCTTTAATGTTGTTATCACTGGCAGCCTTATTTATATTATGGATAATATCATTTAATCCCAAGGCTTTTCCTTTAGCTAATCCTGGTATAGGCAAATTTCCAAATGGATTTTTTGTGGTTCTGTCTGGTATTATATAACTCAAGTTGATTTCTAAAACGCTATTTTCTTTAATTGTCATGGCTGATTCATTTGAATCGCCTGAGGCTAAAGAGCCAATTATGCCTATAAAAATGAATAACAAAAGAAAACCGCCAATAATAAAACCAAACAAACTGGCGAACATAAATTTTAGAAACTGTTTCATAAGTGTAGATGAATTTTGCTGTAAAGATAAAAGCTTTAGCGCAATTTTGCAGTCAATTTTAAATCCATTTAACTTTTCAATTACTGTTTATAGGGGAATTGGTTCGGAATAAATAATTACCGTGATAAAAATTTGTGCCTCTCTTCTAATATAATTAAGTTCGTACCATGCGGAATCCAAATTTAAATGCAGACGAATCGAACCTAAGCAGTCCGGATAAGGAAATTGAAAGGGTATTGCGACCAAGAACCTTTGAAGATTTCACCGGTCAGGAGAAGATCATTGAAAACCTGCGTATTTTTGTGGCTGCAGCTAAACAACGTTCCGAAGCCTTAGATCATGTGTTATTGCATGGCCCTCCAGGTTTAGGAAAAACAACCTTGGCCAATATTATTGCAAATGAATTACAAGCAGGATTTAAAACAACTTCTGGTCCTGTATTAGAAAAACCTGGCGATTTAGCCGGTTTATTAACCAATTTAGAAGAAGGGGATGTGTTATTTATAGATGAGATCCATCGATTAAGTCCTGTAGTGGAAGAGTTTTTGTACTCTGCCATGGAAGATTATAAAATAGATATTATGATCGATAGTGGTCCTAACGCACGCAGCATACAAATAGAGGTAGCACCATTTACATTAATAGGTGCAACAACAAGAAGTGGTTTATTAACAGCACCCTTGCGTGCGCGTTTTGGAATCAATGCACGCTTACAATATTATGATAAAGCCTTAATGAAAACCATTATTGGCAGATCCGCAGATATATTAAAGTCGTTAATAGACGAAGAAGCGGCATTTGAAATAGCAAGAAGGAGCAGGGGCACGCCCAGAATTGGCAATGCTTTATTGCGCCGAACCCGAGATTTTGCACAAATAAAAGGAGATGGCACTATTACTATGGAGATAGCGCAGTTTGCGTTGGATGCTTTAAATGTAGATGAAGAAGGATTAGATGAAATGGATACACGCATTTTAAAAACCATGATTGACAAATTTAAAGGTGGTCCAGTAGGGTTAAATACCATAGCAACTGCTATTGGGGAGGACGCTGGAACCATAGAGGAAGTATATGAACCTTATTTAATTCAAGAAGGATTTATGTCAAGAACACCTCGTGGAAGGGAAGTTACAGAAAAAGCTTACCGCCATTTGGGGCGTGGGCCATCCTATAAAAACAAATTATTTTAGTTTGTTTCGACCCAAAATGCCAAGAAAACAAGGTGTTTTAGCGCATTGTAAAATATTTTTCTTACTCAAATACAGGTTATTGTGAAGATAGTGTTAAGATATATTTGCGGAATATGCAAAAGGGGGTACATTTGCAGCCCCTTAGAGAGAGAGAAAGAGAAATGAAAGTGGGCGGAGGTAAAAAATA
>CANFHJ010000076.1 GCA_947446605.1 Bacteroidota bacterium
AGTTGGAGAGTTAAGGGTGTAATTAGTTTATGCGGGGCATTGGCAAATGTGAGTTGGATGAATGACAACAAAGCAATTAGCCTCTGCAATATGCATGGTACACAAGATGCAACAGTGCCTTACAAAACAGATTATTTTAAATTCTTTGGCACTAATGTAGCCTTATTACAAGGAGGATTTAGTGTAGATTCTGCCGCACAAAAGCAAGGAATGGATACAAGATTATATACATTTTTAGGTGCAGACCATGTGCCTTTTTCTGGTAGTACCGCCACACAAATAAAATACATGGATACTACCAGCAATTATGTAGCAGCATATTTATACAAACACGTAACAGGACTTATTCCTATTGGCATTAAAGAACGTACTGTATCAAAAAATAATTTTTTAATTTACCCAAATCCAAGTTCAGAATTTGTAGAAATACAATTTGAAAATACTGCCAAACGCAATATAAAATTGAGGGATATGAATGGTAAAATTTGTTGCGATTTAGATTGTGAGGAAAACAAAATTACACTTCCAATAAATACATTATCTAAAGGTATTTACCTCCTTGAGCTTTATGAAAATGGCAAAATTAGTAGCCAAAAAATTATCTTAGAATAATGGCAATACGTTTTTTTAAAATTTACGATTTTGTTGTTCATGGTGCAGAGCCGCAAGCGCTACATTCGGTTCGAACCATTGAAATAGAAAACAAAATGATTTGCCTAGCCCACTTGCCAGAAGGGTATTTTGCCATAGATGATAGATGTCCGCATGCAGGAGCGCGTCTAGGTTTAGGAAAATGCACAGAGGAAGGAATGGTAGTTTGTCCAGTTCACCGTTACCAATATGATGCAAAAACAGGAAAAGGACAAGCCAGGCAAGGTGATTTTGTAAATACCTATCCTATTGAAAAAAGAAGTGATGGAATTTACATTGGCATTGAAAAAAAATGGTGGCAATTGTAAGCCAAATGGAGCTAAAACCTATCTATTATTTGTAGATTTAATTGTCAAAAAAAGACCTTGTTAGAATGACATATATCATACAAAATTGCAAGCGCCAAAAAAATATTTACTTCCATATTAGCCTATTTCTATCTAACATTGCGGAACACCCATTTTCTTATGTATTTCGAAAACACTATAGCCTTTGCATCACAGTTAGATCAACAAGATCCCTTATCTCGTTTTAGGGATGATTTTCATTTATTACAAAAAGACGGCAAACCTGTTGTATACTTATGCGGCAACTCACTTGGTTTACAACCCAAAAGTGTAAAAGCTGCTATAGACCAAGAGTTAAAAGATTGGGCAGAATTGGGTGTGGAGGGGCATTTTAATGGAAAAAACCCATGGATGTATTACCACCATTTCTTAACAGAAAAAGCTGCTAAAATTGTGGGCGCCAAACCCCATGAGGTAGTTATTATGAATAACCTCAGTGTAAACTTACACCTCATGATGGTAAGTTTTTACAGGCCAACCAAGCAGCGTTATAAAATAATGATGGAAGTTTCGGCTTTTCCATCAGACCAATATGCCATGGAAACGCAGGCCCGTTTTCATGGGTTCGAACCAAATGATGCCATTATAGAATTGAAACCACGTGAAGGTGAATATACCTTAAGAACAGAAGATATTTTAGCGCAGATAGAAGCCAATAAAGACAGTTTGGCTATTGTTATGATGGGTGGTGTAAATTATTATACTGGGCAAGCCTTTGATATGCAACAAATAAGTAAAGCAGCGCATGAAGTGGGTGCACAAGTTGGCTTTGATTTGGCACATGCGGCAGGAAATATTAATTTACAATTACATAATTGGGAAGTTGATTTTGCGGTATGGTGTACCTATAAATATTTAAACTCTGGTCCTGGTGGAACCAGCGGTGTATTTGTACATGAGAAACATGCCAATAACCCAAATTTACCAAGGTTTGCGGGCTGGTGGGGACATGATGAAAAGGAGCGTTTTCAAATGAAAAAAGGCTTTAAACCAATGGAAGGTGCAGCAGGTTGGCAATTGAGTAACGCACAAATTTTTCCAATGGCAATTCATAAAGCTTCACTAGAAATATTTGATGAAGCAGGATTCGCACACGTTTTGAATAAAAGTCAAATTTTAACTGCTTATTTGGAATTTATTTTAGAAGAATTTAAAGAACACCTTACAATAATTACGCCATCAGATGCTAAGTTTAGGGGATGCCAATTATCTATTATAGTAAAGCAAGATGGTAGAAAATTATTTGATTTTCTTGAAAGTAAAAACATAATGCCCGATTGGCGTGAACCAGATGTAATTAGAATGAGTCCTGTGCCTTTATACAATTCATTTGAAGACATTTATAAGGTTGGGCAAGCATTAAAAACTTACTTTGCCTCTTAGAATTTTAAAATAAAATTTAAAAAATAGTTCCTTAAAAGTGGGACAATAATTGAAAATACAATGGCTGAAAAAATTAATATCATAGGTGGCGGTTTAAGTGGCACTTTAATGGCTATTTATTTAGCGAAAAGAGGATTTGAAATTAACTTATTTGAACGCAGACCAGACATGCGTAAAAATAAAATGTCGGCAGGAAAATCAATTAACTTGGCGCTATCTACAAGAGGATTACATGCTTTAGAAAAAGTTGGATTAGACCAAGAAATTTTAGCAGATGCCATTCCTATGTATGGAAGAATGATACATGCTAAAACAAGTGAATTGTCTTACCAGCCTTATGGAAAAGAAGGACAAGCTATTAATTCAGTTTCGCGTGGCAGGTTAAATATTCGGTTGTTAGAATTGGCAGATGAATTTGAAAATATTCAATTGCATTTTAATACCAAATGTGTTGATTTAAATGTAGAAGCAGGTACTGCCATTTTTGAAATGGAAGATGGTACAAGAAAATCTTTTGTGAGCGACAGAATTATTGGAACCGATGGCGCCTTTGCGGCCACCAGGGCCAGAATGCAAATGGGCGACCGTTTTGACTATAACCAATTTTACTTGAAGGTAGGTTACAAAGAATTGGAAATACCTGCAGCAGAATTAGGTGCCTTTAAAATGGATAAAAACTCTTTACATATTTGGCCAAGAGGCGCATTTATGATGATTGCACTTCCAAATCCTGCTGGTGATTTTACCTGCACTTTATTTGTGCCTTTTGAAGGTGAAAAGAGTTTTGATAATTTAAAAACAAAGGAAGCTGTAGAAACCTTCTTCAAGGAAGAATTTCCAGATGCAGTTCCAATGATGCCAACTCTTTTAGAAGATTTCTTTACCAACCCAACCGCGAGTTTAGTTACAGTAAGATGCTATCCTTGGGTAAAAGCAGATAAGCTAGCATTGATGGGTGATGCAGCCCATGCCGTGGTGCCGTTTTATGGCCAAGGAATGAACTGCAGTTTTGAAGATGTAGTTGTAATGGATGAATGCATAGAAAAATATGGCAATGATTGGAACAAGGTATTTGACGAATACCAAAAACTACGCAAGCCAAATGCAGATGCAATTTCAGAATTAGCCATTCAAAATTATTCGGAGATGGCAGAAAAGGTTGGCGACAAACATTTCCTCCATAAAAAACATATTGAACATGATTTAAGTGAATTGTACCCAGATCAATTTAAATCGCAATATGAGTTAACTACATTTAGCTTGAGCCCCTATAAATATGCATTGGATCAGGGCAAAAAAAATGATGCCCTATTAGAGCAAATTATTGCCGATGGTGCTGAAGAAAAAATAAAGGACCCGGCGTATATGGATACGCTGTGGCATTTGTTAAAATAGCCCATTACGTAAGAACTTCGCAGATTTTGTTAAACATATTTGCGACTTGCTTCATTTATTTTTATATTGCCATACCTCCTCCATTAATTAGGAGCTAATGATTAATTAATTTAAATGATTGCCATGAAAAAAATAGGCCTATTATTACTACTTAGTTTAAGTGTGTTTTCTTTTGCCAATGCACAAACTAAAAAAACAAGTAAAACTACTCCAAAGAAAACACCTATTCATAGGCAAACAGTGGTAACTAAAACCAATAATGGTTTGGTTGCCAAAAACCAACGTGTAGAAATAACTACCAATTACGGTACAATGGTGGTTCGATTGTACGATGAAACACCACAACACCGTGACAATTTTATAAAATTGGTAACGCAAGGATTTTACGATAGCCTTTTGTTTCACCGCGTTATTAAATCATTTATGATTCAAGGTGGAGATCCATTGTCTAAGCATGCCGACCCAAATGTGCAATTAGGAAGTGGCGATAATGGCTATAAAATTCCTGCCGAATTCAATAAAAATTTATTCCATAAAAAAGGGGCCTTAGCTGCTGCTAGAGACAATAATCCGGCGCAAATGAGCAGTGGTTGTCAATTTTATATTGTACAAGGAAAGAAATATACCACTGCCGAACTAGAGCAAATAATCAATAGCAGAAACATGTCGCGAAAGCAAGAAATTCTTTACGCCATATACCAAGCAGATACAACACAAGCTGCCATAAGTGCATTGCAAAATTTGGGCGACCAAGACCGTATTCGTAAATACATGGATGAAATTGCTGTGATTACAGATAAAAAATACAAAGAAAAATATCCAGAAGCAGAAGTTGTTAATATGGACCAAGTTCAAACCTATATTGACTTTGGCGGTGCACCCCATTTAGATGGCGCTTATACCGTATTTGGCGAAATAGAAAGTGGCTATGATGTTTTGGATAAAATTGCTACTGCAGAAACACGTCCTGGCGATAGGCCTGTAGAAGACATTTGGATGAAAATGCGCTTATTAAAGTGAGGTATTTATTACTCCTAATTATACAACTACCCATTTTTGTTTTTGCCCAAACGGAAACTATTGTTTCGGGTAAAATTCAAGACAAGCACAACAAGGAAGTGCTGCCCTTTGTAAGCATTGGATTTAAAGGTTACCAAGGCGGAACAACATCAAATTTTGAAGGAAATTTTAAGATAATTAGCAAACAAAACGTAGATTCTTTAATTGTAACCTATGTTGGCTATAAACGTTTTGCCACAAAAATAAAACCTGGGCAAAAACAGCAATTGTTAATTGAGCTTGAAACAGCCACGCATGAAATGTTGGAAGCGGTTATTAAACCAGGGATTAATCCAGCTTTACGTATTGTTAATGCTGCCCGAAAAAACAAAGACCGCAATAACCAAGACAATATTGAAAATTACCAATACAACTCTTATAGCAAGGTTGATATTTCGTTGAGTAATATTTCGGAGGAAATGAAAAACAATACTGTTTTTAAGCCTTTGAAATCACTGTTTGACACCATTCACCAGATGCGCAATGAGGAAGGAAAACATATTCTTCCTGTATTTGTAAGTGAAACTTTTTCTAAATATTATTTTTCTAAAACTGTTGGAAGAGGTAAGGAAGTTATTGAAGGAAGTAAATATTCTGGAATTGGCATAGAAGCCAACTCCTACCTAATGGATTTAATGGGCGGACAATTGCACCATTACAACCTCAACAATAATTTTATTCGCTTATTGAACAAAGATTTTGTTTCGCCATTGGCAGATGCGGCGCATTATTACTATATCTATACCTTATTGGATTCGATGGAAATTGAAGGCATTAAATGCTTTAAAATTCAATTGAATTTAAGGCGCAAACAAGACCTAGGTTTTGAAGGATATATTTGGCTAAGCGATAGCAGTTTTGCCTTAAAAAGAGTGGTGCTAGAAATAGGCAAAGCCGCCAATGTAAATTTTGTAAACAGGATAAAAATTCAGCAAGAAATGGCCCCTACGCCAGAGGGGCCTTGGATTACAACCAAAAGTCGAATTATTTTTGATTTTGCAAGGTTTCAAAAAAATGGCAGCGGCATGGTGGCAGGTTTCTATAATGCCTATAGTGAGGTTCGAACCAATATTCAATTAGAAAAAGATTTTTTTGACTATGCTGTAAGTACCAATGAAAACGCTAGTAATACAGATAGTGTTTATTGGGAAGAAAAAAGAACAGAACCACTAAGTTCCATAGAAAGAGAAATGGTTAATAAGGTAGATTCTGTAAATAATTTACCTGTTATTAGAACCTATATAGACATTGCACATACTGTTTTGGAAGGTTACAAACGCATTGGTAAATTAGACTGGGGACCCTATATCAACTTAATTGGATACAATAAGGTAGAGGGCACCCGCTTTCGATTAGGATTTAAAACCAATTATGATTTCAGCCAAAAATTTGTTGTTAAAAGTTACCTGGCTTATGGCTTAAATGACCAAAAATTTAAATACAGTGTTGGCTTAGATTATATCATTAACCCTAAACGTTGGACAGTAGCAACGGTGCGTTACCGCAAGGATTACGACATTTTAGGCATTACCAATTCGCCTATTAGTTATGCGCTTAGCGGTAGTGTTTTTCAAGTATTAAATTTCTTCAGTCCAAAGGTACGCATTAACCAAACCGAAGAATACAATGTGCGCTTTATACAAACATTTGGTAATAATTGGACATTTAAATTAATGTACGATAGAAATACATTTACGCCTTTGGGTGATTTTGTATTTGCCTATTTAAAACCAGCAGAAAATGCAGGTGGAACGCCTCAATTAAAAAGTAGTTTTACTACTAGTCAAGTTGGCATTGAAGCACGCTGGGCATACAAAGAAGTGATGATCTCGAGGGGTCATGATAGGTTTAGCATTGAACAAGCCAAACGCCCAGTAATTATTATGAGTTACCAAAAAGGAATAGCTGGTTTTTTGGGTGGCGATTTTAATTACGATAGGCTCAGTTTAATTATTAGTCACCATATGAACACCTCTATTTTAGGAACAGCAGATTGGTATATTTATACAGGAAAAATATTTGGCAAACTCCCCTATCCATTGCTAGATGTAGCACGCGGCAATGAAAGCATTTTAGCCAATACCTATAATTACAGCTTAATGAATTTTTATGAATTTGTGAGTGACGCATTTGTGCATGTGTCGTATACCCAAAGATTTGAAGGTGCATTGTTTAATAAAATTCCTTGGGTTAATTCCTTAAAACTGCGCAATTATGTTCAAGTAAAAGCGGCTTATGGCAGCATGACCAATGAAAACAAAAGCATGCAAGTTGCCTTTAATGCCCAAGGGCAAAGCCTTTCACCCATAAACACTTTTGGCAAGGAACCCTATGTTGAAGTTGGCTATGGGATCGAAAATATTTTTAAAATAGGAACCCTAGGCATGGTGCACCGTTTAAATTACCATAATTTACCCAATGCCCGTTTATTTGGCGTAAATATTGGTATACGCGTTCAATTTTAGTTGTAGTAAAAGCAAATTTTAATATATTAAAAAGGAAAAAATAGGTATCATTGAAAGATTATAAGTTAAATTAATTTTGCAGAATTACGTTTATACCATCGCTAAAGTTTGCCAGCAATTTGGCGTAGAAAATGTTGTTATCTGCCCGGGTAGCAGATCTGCACCATTGGTTTATGCATTTACAGAAAATAACCATTTTAAATGCTTTTCGGTTATAGATGAACGAAGTGCTGGTTTTATGGCACTTGGAATTGCTCAACAAACGCTTAAACCTGTTGTTTTAATTAGCACTTCAGGAACTGCATGCCTTAATTTTTTTCCTGCCATTGCTGAGGCTTTTTACCAAAAAATTCCACTTTTGGTTTTAAGTGCCGATAGACCTCCCTCATTATTAAATCAGCAGGATGGGCAAATGATTATGCAAAAAAACGTGTTTGGCAAACATGTAAAAGGCAGTCATGAATTACTCTGTTTTGAAGAAGACAAAATTGATTACTTTTTAATTGAACAAATTGTTTTTCAAGCATTAGATGAAAGTATGTTAGAACAAGGGTTTGGCCCAGTTCATATAAATGTTCCTTTACGCGAACCGCTTTATAATAAGACTAGCCAAGCACTAGTGCCCGAATTAATAAAAAACAATGAAATAAAAATACGAAGCGCTAATAACCAATTTCCATTAATTGAAGAACTCAAAGAGGCTTGGAAAGCAAGTGAGAAGCGCCTTATTTTAATTGGACAAATGCCACCATCTGAGGAATTGGCAGAAACACTTCAATACATTTGTCAACAAGAAGATGTTGTGGTATTTTCAGATATCGTTTCAAACCAACAAGCAACTTCAAATGTGCCTTTGTTTGATGCTATTATACAATTTCACTCAGAGGAAATACTACAAGAATTAGCGCCCGATTTAATTATTTCATTTGGTGGTCCATTTGTTTCTAAAGCAATGAAAAATTGGCTTAAAGCCAGTTCACCTAAATATCATTTTAGAATTCAATTAGAAGATACATTAATAAATACCTACCAGAATGTAACACATTTTATAAAGGCCGATTTATTATCATATTTAAGCACATTTAGAGCCATTCGTATTTTTAATAATCCTAAGGAAAAACCATATGGAAATGCTTGGCAAAAATTAAATGCAAATGCCGCAATGGCCATTACACAATTTCACCATAAGCAATTTTGGTGCGAACCAACTGTTACAAAAAAACTATTAAATATTCTACCCAAAAACAGTCAGCTACAAATTGGAAACAGCTCTAGCGTAAGGTGGGTAAGTTGGAATGGCTTTACTCAAAATGAACTTTCTGTTTATTGTAATAGAGGAACAAGTGGCATTGATGGTACTATTAGCACAGCTATTGGTGCTGCAATAATTTCACCAGAAAAAACCATCACATTGCTTTGCGGGGATCTTTCTTTGTTTTACGACCAGAATGGTTTTTGGCAACAAGAATTGCCTGCTAATTTAAAAATTGTGGTACTCAATAACCACGGTGGCAATATTTTTAATTGGATAAATGGTCCGAGCCAACACCCAGAGCAACTACCTTATTTTACAACAAAAAATAATTTGAGCATTGAGTTACTTGCAAAACAATACGGCCTAGTTTATCAAAAATGTGAAAACTTTGAAGAGTTAAGCAATAGCCTGCTCAATTTATATACACCGCAAACTGCTCCTATAATTTTAGATATTGTTTTTGACGAAACCAGCAACCTCAATGCTATAAAGGCTTTTAAAGGCATGAAGCTGGCTTAGGTCTAAATAATTACATTGATTTAATTGAAGAATTAATTCCTATTTATTCCTTGGAATTTATTTGGCTCTTTGCTGGCATCTTGTACCTTTGCCAACGCAAAATAAATAATTGAAATGCAATCAAAATACAACTGGACAACCCTTAAAGAATACAAAGAAATCCTTTATCAATTTTACGAAGGGATTGCAAAAATAAGTATCAATAGACCACAGGTACATAATGCCTTTACTCCCCTAACGGTAAAAGAAATGAGTGAAGCCATGGAATTGGCACGCCAAGATGAAAACGTGTATTGCGTTATACTTACCGGGGAAGGTGGCAATGCTTTTTGCAGTGGCGGAGATCAAAGCGTTCGCGGTCATGGCGGCTATGTGGGCGACGATGGTGTGCCTCGTTTAAACGTGCTTGATTTTCAAATGCAAATTAGGCGTATTCCAAAACCAGTTATTGCCATGGTTGCTGGTTGGGCTATTGGTGGCGGACATGTATTGCATGTAATTTGCGATTTAAGTATTGCTGCAGAGAACGCAAAATTTGGTCAAACCGGACCAAAAGTTGGAAGTTTTGATGGTGGATTTGGGGCCTCTTATATGGCACGTGTAGTTGGTCAAAAGAAAGCCCGTGAAATTTGGTTCTTATGCGACCAATACAACGCGCAAGAAGCGCTTGATATGGGCCTTGTAAACAAAGTAGTGCCTTTAGAAATATTAGAAGATACCACCAT
>CANFHJ010000077.1 GCA_947446605.1 Bacteroidota bacterium
AATAATGGTATTAGAGAAAATATTACCACTGTAAAAAGTATAGCGGTAACCTAAGCCAAAGGGGGTTCCCCAATGCCCCATTGCTGGAACCGCTACAGGCACGCCAAAGCAATTAAAGGTATCACGAATGGCAACATCTACAGGTTGTGCAATTAATACTGAATCCCAAATATTGTCATTTGGACAACCATTAGGTGCCGGAGGAGGAATGGTAGTTAATTGCAATCGAATGCGATGCCACCCTCCCAATGTAAATCGATGATTTGTGACCGTACTTGCATTATAGGTTGTATAAGCCCCCGTATGAGGCCCCGTTTCAACTAAAAATTTAGTATAGCTATTTGTTAATGGCACATTATTCATGAGCGTATAACTGAAATCATAATAACCACAGTTCTTGTTGGTTTTATTGATGACAGCAACAGGAATCTTACGCACTAAAATACTAAAAGACCTGGTTACACGGGCAGGGATTGGACAGGCACGGTCTTTGGCGGTTACAACAAAATAATAGGGTAAATTACTTGCCATACTAGCAGGTGGTGTCCAGCAGAAACGCATACTATCAAACTTAGGACCAAGGTTTCCACGGTTTGCAGGGTTGTAACATTTTACAAATGTTGCACCATTACCGGTTAGGTTACTTGGTGCATTCCAAGTCATATCAGTAGTATCAGTTGCTGCCGTATTATCCCAAGCAGAAATCATGAAACATATTTGTTGACCAGCACAAATTGAGTAACTAAAATTAGGTTGCGGAGTGGTGAGTGTGCCATCATCATTCCAAGTTCTTAAAACTGGAGGATTATTGTTAGGACAGAACTGGCTATAAAACTGAATATCCCTTCGGGTAATCCCCATTAGCGTAGGCACGCCACTAATGGTTTTCCATTGCTTCACCTCAATAATAAGGTTCGCCACAAAGTTTCCCATTGGCCTAAAACGTAAATCCCCTGTAACAGCATCAATACTAATACCGGTTGGCGGCAAAGCTGGAGGGCTTTGGATTGGAGCACCAAGATATGGCAGCGGCACACTGGAGCTATAAGGAGAAACATAAGACAATGGCGAACCAGGACCACCTAAAGATTGTCCAAAAGCATAGCTCAATGAATCACCATCTGGGTCAATTGCACCCAAGTTATAAGTAAAATCTTGACCAGCACAAGTAACAGCAACTGGGTCATTGGTAAAAGTAGGTGAAGAGTTACACGGAGTTGCGCAACGGTTAATGATTGCCTCTGTATAAAAATTCTGACCGCTAGGTGAAACTAAAGTGGTAATAGCAGCATTTCTGCAACAAGTACTCCAACCCACACTCACTAAACAGCAACTTGCTGGCAAGGTACTTAAATTAATTTGACCGGTGAAGGTGTATACTTCAATACCAGGAGCAAAAGTACCAGGTGTTCTGCTACCACAATTACTACAAAGGGTTTTTTGTACTGCACATAATTGCACAACGTCAAAACCGCTGACAGATGTTACAACAGATAAATTCTGTGTTCCAAAACCTACACCAGCACATGGACTTGGAGGCATACCTGACCCCGTTGGAGCTGCTGCGCCAACAATATTAATTGAAATTCCACATGATGGACTTAAACTTGTTGGACAATTTGCGCAAATTTCAATACCCTGACAGTCACGGTAAAGTTTAAATTGCAAATTGTAAACTCCTGGTATGCCAGAACAAGTGTAGGCAACATCGGAGCCTACAACGTGAGACGCTTTAACTTGAGGAGTTTGGGTAAACAAAACAAAAAGTGCTAGAGCCAAGGCCATTAGCCATTTTTTGAATTGATTTTTTTGTAGAGCTATAGTGTTCATAAAAACTAATTTTCTAGATTGTGTGTCCAAAGATAAACCAGGCCAACTTAAAAGTTTCTTAAAATTACCTTTGGTTTGCCAAAATAATACTTTTTAGGAAAAGTTTAAGTATTCTAAATAGAAAAAATGACAATTAAGATGGAAATTTCATTAGTTGGAATAGAAAGTAAGGAGGTTTTTGATGCCAATTCAGCAATTTGGCATGGTAATAATTATGAATTATTGGACCTAAATTTTCCTGTCCTTTTTGATCCAAAAAAAATAGATTCAAATAGAAATGATTTGCTTCGTTACAGGCATTTTTTACCCATTGAAAATTACAATGATTTTGTTTCTTTTTCAGAGGGATTTACACCCCTCATTAAGATTAAATTTTCTTCCGGATTAATAGCCAATATTAAGTTAGATTTTCTTTTCCCAACCGGCAGCTACAAAGACCGTGGCTCTATGGTTTTAATGAGCAAAATAGGTTCACTCGGATTAAAAAAAATTACGCAAGATAGCAGTGGAAATGCTGGTGCTTCTGTAGCTGCTTATGCAGCAAAAGCTGGCATAAATTGTGAGGTGTTTTTACCCTTTGAAACACCAAACTCAAAAGTTGCTCAAATTAGGGCCTACAATGCCAGTGTAAATAAGGTAAATGGCAACCGAAAAGAAACTGCAGCAATTGCATTTGAAGCTGCCAAATCAAATTATTATGCGAGCCATTCATTTAACCCTTTTTTCTTCCAAGGCACCAAAACTTTTGCCTATGAAGTAATGGAGCAACAAAATTGGAAAACACCCGATGCTGTAGTATTGCCTGCAGGCAATGGAACTTTATTAATAGGTTGCTATATAGGGTTTACAGAAATGTTTAAAAGTGGTGTTATTTCCAAAATCCCAAAACTTATTGCTATACAATCTGAAAATTGCGCGCCTTTAGCTCAATTGCAAAAAAATGCTTTATTCAATATGCAAAGTTTTGTAACAACCGATACCATTGCAGAAGGTATAGCTATTCCTAATCCAGTAAGAGCTAAACAAATGATCGAAGCTATTGAGGGTTCTTTAGGTGAAATTATTACCGTAACTGAAAGCGAAATAATCAACGCTTGGAAAGAAATGGCCGCAATGGGCTACCTCATTGAGCCAACATCAGCAGCTACTATCGCTGGTTTATTAAAATATGGGCTCGGTTCGAACCAAACAGAAAACTTGGTGAGCCTATTCTCTGGAACAGGCTTAAAATCAATGGATAAAATTCAAAAAATGATTTGATAAATAATATTTACTGCGAAATGAAAGAACCTGATTATATTTACCTCAAATTTTTGAACCCATAGCTCTCGCATGAAGAAGTTTCTGTTTTTTTTCCTCCTTGCCATCGCTGGCCTTAATTTAAAGGCGCAGATAATTGATGAAATTGTAGCTGTTGTGGCCGACAAAATTATTTTGCGTTCGGATATAGAAATTGCCTTTGAACAAGCCTCAAAAGAGATGGGCAATAGCCATGATTCTATTAAATGTATTATCCTAGAACAAAAACTAATTGAAAATTTATTAATTATCAAAGCGCAAGTAGATTCATTGCCTGTAAGCGAGGAAAGAGTAGATGCAGAGCTTGATGAACGCATTAGGTATTTTGCCCAACAATATGGCGGAGAAAAAGCCCTAGAAGAGATTTATGGCAAAAGCATCAATGAAATAAAAGCAACCAATAGAGAGCGTATTCGAAACAATCAATTGGCATCTTCTATGATGTCTAAAATAATTAAGGACGTTAAAGTTACGCCAACAGATATCAAGAACTTTTATAATGAAATTCCTATTGATAGTTTACCTTACTATTCTTCGGAAGTTGAGCTAGCACAAATTGTTTACGAACCAAAAATAAGCAAGGAATCAAAGGCCGCAGCACTAGAAAAAATTACAGAACTTAGAAGACGTATTGTTGAAGATGGTGATAAGTTTAGCACCCTGGCACTTATTTATTCGGATGATAAAGGCTCTGCTGTGAAGGGTGGCGAATTAGGTTATTTTGGTCGTGGCATGATGGTTCCTGAATTTGAAGGTGCCGCATTTCGCTTAAAGCCAGATAGTATTTCAAAGGTTATTGAAACCAAATATGGCTATCATATTATCCAAGTTATTCAAAGAAAAGGCGACGAGGTAAATGCAAGGCATATTTTAATTATGCCAAAAATTTATGCCTCCGATATGGAATTGGCGCGTCAGAAATTGGATAGTATCATCCAATTGGTTAAAATGGATTCTATGAAATTTGAAGATGCCGCTCGCAAATTCTCTAGTGATGAAGTAACAAAAAGTAGCGGAGGATTTATTGGTTCAGGCGGACTAGGAAATACACATATTCCTGTTGATGAATTGAGCAAAGAACTAAATATTAACGTTCAAACAATGGAGGTAGGTGATATTACCGAACCTGAGCTTATCACACTTCCTGGTCCAGATCAAAAAAAGGTATGGCGTGTATTTTACCTTAAAAGTGAAACCCCTCCTCACCGAGCCAACTTAAAAGATGATTACCAGAAATTGCAAGCTTTGGCTTTCGAAAAAAAACAACAACAAACCAAACTCAAATGGATGGAGCGCTACCGCAAACAATTCTATATTCAAGTAAATGGAACTTATGCCACTTGTCCTAAACTAGCTCCTTGGATTCAAAATAAATAGCCACTATGTTATCTTACGCAAACGATGTTGAAGCGGCAAATGCCCTCTATAAAAAATACAAAGAACTAAAAGCAGAAATAGGAAAAGTTATTGTTGGTCAAGACGAAGTGGTTGACGCAGTTCTTATTTCTATTTTCTCTAATGGCCACTCTTTATTGATTGGCTTGCCTGGTTTGGCAAAAACACTTCTTATAAAAACCATTTCGGAAGTTTTAGACCTACAATTTAGTAGGATACAATTTACCCCAGACTTAATGCCAAGCGACATTACTGGAGCAGAAATTTTAGACGAAAAAAGAGAATTCAAATTTATTAGGGGACCCATTTTTGCCAATATTATTTTGGCAGATGAAATTAACAGAACGCCACCTAAAACTCAGGCAGCACTGCTTGAAGCAATGCAAGAAAAATCAATTACCACTGCTGGTAAATTGCACAAATTGGAAGAACCTTTCTTTGTATTAGCTACACAAAATCCCATTGAACAAGAAGGAACATATCCATTGCCAGAAGCGCAACTCGACCGATTTATGTTTAATATAAACCTTGGCTATCCAAGTTTTGAGGAAGAAGTTGATATTGTAAAGAGAACTACTGGCAACGAAAAAATTCAATTGAATAAAATTCTTCACGGAAACGAAATTCTTCAATTTCAACAATTGGTAAGAAAGGTTCCAGTGGCAGATAATGTGGTAAATTATGCGGTGAATTTGGTAAGTAAAACCAGGCCAAATACAAGCTTATCTGGTAAAATGGCAAATGAGTTTTTGGAATATGGTGCTGGCCCTCGCGCCGGACAATTTCTGCTCATTGGAGCTAAATGTCACGCACTTTTGAATGGTAAATATTCGCCAGATATTGAAGATGTAAAAGCAATTGCGAAAAATGTTTTACGACACCGTCTCATTAGAAATTTCAAGGCAGAAGCTGAAGGCGTTTCTAACGAACAAATAATTGAAAGTTTTTTGTAATTGAAAACTAATTAAGGCCGTGTTTTTCTCGCCACAATTGGTTAAACGACTTATCTGCTATTTTAGGAAATTCCCTTTTTTCGCCCCATTCATTTTTATAAAATTGCTTGAAGGTAAAATTCTTTATACTTGCAGGCCTGTTTAAAGTTTTACGGCTCATCATAAATTTCTTCCAAGTATACCAAGCCAATTTCTCACTTGTTTTTTCAATACCCTGCAATATTCCTTCGTGTCTGTTCCGCAATAAATGGTTATGTAAATCTATTTTAACAGGACAAACATCTGAGCATTTCCCACAATTGGTAGAGGCATTACTTAGGAATTGGTACGCTGAAAATCCTTGTTGAAAAGGGCCGTATATTTGCCCAATTGGCCCACCTTGGGAACTTTGATAGGTATCATTGCCGCCAATCATTTTAAAGACAGGGCAAACATTGCTGCAGGCACCGCAATCTATGCAGGTTAAAGCTTGACGCTGGTCTTGTGTAGCTAATAAATTGGACCTGCCATTGTCTAAAAGAATCACAATAAACTCAGATGGGCCTTCCATATCTTCCCTATAAATAGGGCCGGTTATGGTATTAAAAGTGGCCAAATATTGCCCTGTAGAATGTGTGGCATAAAGGCTAAAAAATAATTCCAAATCATTTATTGTAGGCAATATTTTATCAATTGAAGCAAGTACAATATGTGTTTTCGCAAAGGCAAAACTTAAACGGGCATTTCCTTGGTTTTCAGAAATGGCAACCGATCCCGAATCGGCAATTAGAAAATTAGCTCCGGTTATTCCAAGGTCAGCTTCAAAAAATTTATTTCTTATTTCTGCCCTTATATCACTTACCAATTCTTGATTATCTGCTTCCAAAGAAGACTTAATTTTATTGTTTAAAGTTTTGCCTAAATTCTCGTTTTTCAAACCAATAGCAGGTGCAATTGGATGATAGGTTTTTTCGCCCATTAAATCAAGAATATAATCGGCAACATCTGTTTCTGAAATCTCATTTCCTTTGCTTTTCAAATGCGCTAAAAGCCCAATTTCATTGCTTATTCCAGATTTACTTTTGACTATTTTTTTTGCTTGTGTGCGCTTTATAATTGCATCAATTTCTGCTAATGCATTTTGTGCATCAAAGGCCCATACAACTTTTCCGCCTCTTCTAATAATTGAACCTTCAAAATCTACCAAATACTTGTCTAGGTTTTCATTTACTTTCCAACGCGTATAGGCGGCGCGTTGCCTAGCCAATTCTAAATTTGAAAACTCTTGAAGACCTGCCAACCTGTTTTCTTCAAAATAATTTAAAACAGGTGTAAGCCTTTGCCGAAATTCTTTATCGGCAATTTTCTGCTGTACTTGTTTTGTAAATATTTCTTGTGGCTGCATTACTGCTTATTAGGCTTTGTTTTGGCGGTTTAGCTGATAGTCCAAAATTAACACTTTATTTATCAATCACAAATGCTCCTAATCCCTGTCAATGAGAATATTGTCAATCAACCTGGTTTTTCCAATTTGAACAGCAACTAAAACAACTACTGCATTATGTTGAAAATGCAACAGCTCCACTAAAGTGTTTTGGTCGCAAATTTTTAAATATTCTACCGTAAATGCGTTGCTATCAATCTCTTTTAAAGCTTCAATGGCGGCAGATTGCCAAGTTTCTACAGTCCATAATTGTTTTGCCTTTTTAAGCGCTAAATACAATTGTGGGGCTAATTTTCGCTCCAATTCACTTAACCTAATATTCCTTGAACTCATTGCCAAACCATCCGCCTCACGCGCAATGGCACACAAATTAAATTTAATGGTTTGAAAGGCTCTGTTAATTAATGTTTGAACCACCAAACATTGCTGGTAGTCCTTTTGCCCAAAAAAAACTTCGTCGGGTCGAACCAATTCAAAAAGCTTTTTTACAACCGTTACCACCCCGTCAAAATGCCCCGGCCTACTTGCCCCCTCTAACACATGCACAAATGAACCATAATCATTGGTATCGTCCTTTCGTAAATCATTGGCATATATTTCATCTACTGATGGGTGAAACAAAACATCACATTTACTTTCTTCCAATAATTTAATATCGTTGTTAATGGGCCTTGGATAAGTTTCTAAATCTGCTGCTTGGGTAAATTGGGTTGGATTTACAAAAATACTGCAGACCACTATATCACATTTTTGCCTTGCTTGTTCAATTAACGACAAATGTCCTGCATGCAATGCACCCATAGTTGGAACAAAGCCAATTCTTTTATTTTGTGCCTTTTGATCGTTCAAAAAGCCACGTAACGCCTTTGATTGTTGAAAGAGAATCACTTTATACTTTGGTTATCAGATGTATACGTTTTATTAGGTCTCAATTGGGGCGAATATTAAGAAATTTATTAACATTATGCCTAACTTTGCATACTTTTTTTAACCAGAGTGAGTATGACAAAAAAGAGAGTTCTGTTCATTTCTTCTGAAATGACTCCTTTCCTAAAAGTAAGTAGTGTTGGTGAATTGGCTAGAATGTTGCCACAAGCTATTCAAGAGAAAGATAACGAAATTAGGGTATTAATGCCCAGATTTGGTTGTATTAACGAGAGACGTAATAGGTTGCACGAAGTTGTAAGACTTAGTGGAATTAATATTACTATCGACGATAACGACAATCCTTTAACCATAAAGGTTGCCTCTTTACCTGAAGCCAAAATGCAAGTTTATTTTCTAGACAATGAAGATTACTTCCATAGGAAATTTGTTTACACCGATGAAAACAACGCGTTTTACGGGGATAACGATGAGCGTACTATCTTCTTTTGTAAAGGAGCTATAGAAACCGTTAAGAAATTAGGTTGGCAGCCAGATATCATTCATTGCCAAGGCTGGATGACTAGCTTAATCCCGCTTTATCTTAAAACCATATACAAAGACGAACCAGTTTTTCGTTTGGCAAAAGTAGTTTACTCTGTTTTCGAAAATCAGTTCGACGAAAATATGGGTAAAGAATTTGGTAGAAAAGCAAGTTTAAACGCAATTGATACAAAACAAGTTTCTTCTTTAGCTAATGCTACCTGCTCAGATCTATATATGTCTGGTATTACACACGCAGATGCCGTTGTAAAATCTAGTACCGAAATAGACCCAGAAGTTACCAAGTTTATCAAAAAACAAAAAGGTAAACTAGTAATTGAACATTCAGAAAATGGCGATAATGTTGAAGCATATATAGACCTATATGACACGTTACTCAATCGCCAGAATTAAGGGACTCTCCTTATTTATTTTCATTTCTTTAAGTCTTTTTTCATGTAAGAAAGACACGCAGTCTGTTGGCGCAGAGTTTGTTGGTGTGCGCAATCAGTTCAACACTATTTTTGATACCAGCCTTGTTTTAAATGCCTATACAGTACAAATGGACTCCATTGTATCTTCTAGGCTTACAGCAAATGCCTTAGGTGTATTAAACGATCCCTATTTAGGAATTTCTAAAGCCACCTTGGTAACGCAATACGGTTTGCCAGGAAATGAATTTACGTGGGGTGGTGCTACTAAATTAGATTCGGTAATTTTGCAACTCAGATTTAGATCAGGCACCTCAAGCGATGGAACTATTTTGCCAGACTTTCATGGCGATAAGGATGCCATTCATACGCTTAAGGCCTATTTACTAACTGAAAGTTTAAGTATAGATTCGGTCTATTTTTCAACCCGTAAATACCAAACCGATGGCATTGAAGTTGGATCGTTCACAGGGAAATATAATTTTACAGATTCTGTAACCATTAAATTGGGAACAGAAACGGTAATTATTCCACCACATATTAGATTAACCATGAACAATACCTTCAACACTTTGTTGTTTAATGGTGAAGCAAATGGTTCGTTTTTATCAGATGCCAAGTTTAAAGAGACCTATAAAGGTTTGGTAATTGTAGATGAATCTAATTTTGGTTCGGGCCAAGGAGCAATAGTATATTTAAAATTAAACTCTGATGTAACTGCCTTGACAGCGTTTTATAAAGATTCTATGGCAGCAGATTTCCCAATATTTAGCGGCATTTCTGGCAGTGAAGCGGCCTATAATTACTACGAGCATATCAATGTTCCTTCGCAATTAATACAAACTGGTTTTAACAAAGGCCATCGCGATACAGGTTACGTGCAAGCGCTTACAGGAACTAAATTAAGAATTGAATTGCCTAACTTTTTTGATGTGTTTTCAAATCCAAAAATTGTTTTAAACGGTGCTCAAATTAT
>CANFHJ010000078.1 GCA_947446605.1 Bacteroidota bacterium
ATGGATTTTGTGAGTATCACCGTAAAGTTAAATGGTGTGGTAAAGGGTACCGCTAAAACAGATGATGATGGCGGTTATGTGATTAAAACCTTACAACCAGGGGAATACGACTTATTTGCCACCTATGTAGGTTACAACAATGCGGTAATAGAAAATATTACAGTTGAACCTGAAGGTGACCGTTTTGTTAATTTAAGCATGGAACCTTCTGATGGTAATATCTACAAAGAGGTAAAAGTTACCTTCAAAAAGCAATTGGTTGATCCAGGTGGGGTAAAAGGGGATGTGAAAACCACCAAAGAAATTTTGGCATTGGGTACACGTTCTGTAAACTCAATTGCGGGTACAACTTTAGGGGTAGATACCCGTGGTGGTAGTACACCAAATTTCCGTGGAGCACGTGCCGATGGTACTGCTTACTATATTGATGGTGTACGTGTAAATGCAGGTGCTGCAAGTATTCCGGCAAATGCCATTGATCAAATTCAAGTAATTACGGGTGGTACACCAGCGCAATATGGCGACTTTGTGGGAGGTGCTATTAGTATAACCACAAAAGCTCCTACCAAAGTATTTGTGCATGGTTTTGAAATTACTTCTGCTTCTCCTTTTACTGGTTACTTAGACAATAGCCAATACAATAACTTTCAAGGTTTTGTTTCTGGTCCAATTAAAACCATTAATAAAGGAAGAGGAAACGAGGAACGCGTTGTTTTAGGTTTCTTAATATCTGGTGATATTACTTATTCTAAGAGTTTATCGGCTGTAGATTTATACAAAGTGAAAGCTGATAAAATGAAACAAATAGAAGCAACGCCATTGTTGCCTGGTGCCTTGGGTACATTGTTCCCTGCAGCTGAATATTTAACTAAAAACGATTTAGAAAAAGTATCGGTTCGTCAAAATGTATACTCTACCAGTGCAAACATTAACGGTAACTTTAACTTTCAACCAACCAGCAATATCAATGTGCGTTTGGGTTATTATGGTAACTATAACCAAGGATTGGGATGGAACTCTTATAGTTCTTTGTTAAATTCAGATAAGAATGGTTTTTCTAAAGGTTATACCGTAAGAACCTATTTGCAATTTACCCAAACCTTTAAAAATGATAAAAAGGATGAAGATGGCGCTGTTAAAAAACAAGCTTCTTCTATTAGTAATGCTTATTATACTGTTCGTTTTTCTTATGAAAGAGGTTATAGCGAATCTATGGATGCCGATTATGGTAAAAACTATTTCGATTATGGCTATGTAGGTAAATTTACTACTTATTCTGCTGCTAATTATTCACGAGTTATTAAAGGAATAAATGATAAGCCTGATACATTTACTGTAAATGGGAATAAAATATACTTAACAGACTACTACCGTCATACTGGTTATAGAGATACCCTATATACATTTGAGCAAGATAAAAATTACAATGAGGTGCGTGGTAATTATACCCGTGCAGTATATGATTATTTTGGTGCAAACAATATTAGAAATTTAGGTACTGTTCGCCAGGTGGGTGGTTTAATTAATGGCGATGCGCCAAATGGTATATACTCTTCAATGTTTGCCAATGTTGGTTCGCAACAAGCTGGTTATAATAAATCAATGGGCGAGACATTTAACTTATATATTCAAAGTGAGTTTACCGTTGCTCCTAAAAGCAATCCAAAGGCCAAACATGAATTTCAAATGGGATTGAACCTAGAACAACGTTTCAATAGAAGCTATGGTTTAGGTGCAAACAGTTTATGGGGTCTTATGCGTTTATATGCCAACCGTCAGTTCTCTGGTTTAGATTCTAATGGATATACCTTAAGATTTGATCAAAATGGTGTGTTTAGCGATACAGTTGATTTTAGAAGAAAAATTATTAGCGATGAACAAACTAATTTTGATAAAAATTTCCGTGATAAATTAATTGCACAAGGTGCTGTTGATGCTTATGGTAAACCTATTGACAAATATTCTTATCTGGATGTAAATTCATATAAGCCTTCCGATTATTCATTAGATATGTTTAATGCAAGTGAGTTGTTAAATAATGGTAACTCTATTGTAAGTTATAGTGGATACGACCATTTAGGGAATATTATTAGAAAACGTCCAAGTATTGAAGATTTCTTGAATGACCCATCTAAGCGCTTATTACCTGCTTACCAACCAACTTATTTTGCCGCTTGGATTCAAGATAAATTTGTATTTAAAGATTTAATTGTTCGCGTGGGTGTACGTATGGAACGTTTTGATGCAAACCAATCTGTATTAAAAGATCCTTATTCAATGGTTCCTTTGTATTCAGTTGGAGAAGCAAAAGCAAAAGGATTTGCTGATGCGGCAAACATTCCAACTACAATTGGCGACAACTTTGTTCCTTATATCAACAAAGACCCAGACCAACAATTGGGTGATATGTCGAATGTGAAATTTATGGGATACCGTGATGGAAACAAATGGTACGATAGAAATGGTAACCCTATTTCAGATCCTCAACAAATTGCACGTAATGCAGGTACCAACAGGAATATGCCATATTTGGTTGATCCTAAAAACCCTCAATTGCCAACTGCAGCTTCGTTTACAGATTATAAGCCAGATTTGAAAATTTTGCCTCGTATCTGGTTCTCATTCCCAATTTCAACTACTTCTCAATTCTTTGGTACTTATGATATCTTAACCCAAAGACCAGGAGCCAATGTTGGTCAGATTGATGATTATTTCTATTTACAAAATCGTTTGAGTGGTGGTGCCATTGCCAATCCAAATTTGAAAATGCGTCAAAAAACAGATTATGAAATTGGTTTCCGTCAACAAATTGGTCAAGATGCGGCATTGTCTATTATTGCTTCTTACAGTGAAATTAAAAACTTAGAACAATTGTACCGTTATGTACAATCATGGCCTAATGATTATACCACTTATGGTAACTTAGACTTCTCAACTACAAAAAGTTTAGGTTTAGAATACAAGGTGAGAGATTTAGGTAATGTAACTATTACTGCCAATTACCAATTGATGTTTGCAGATGGTACTGGTTCTAATGCCAACTCTGCAAGTGCATTAATTCAAGTGGGTATGCCTTCGTTGCGTACTTTAATTCCATTGGATTTTGATACCCGCCATACTTTCAAAGCAATTTTTGATTACCACTATAAAGAAGGAAAAGAATACAATGGTCCTATTGTAAATGGCAAGAAAATATTTGAAAATGCAGGTTTTAACTTTATTTTCTCTTCATATTCTGGCCGTCCTTATACCCAAGATTTAAACCCAACTCCAGGTGGTGTGCAAAGTGGTGTGGTTGTAAGAAGCCCAGTAAAAGGAACTCCAAATGGAGCTAATTTGCCAGCGCAGATAAATGTTGATTTGAACATTGATAAAAACTTTATTTTCAAACAAAAGAAAATGGATGGATCAACAACTGAATATAGATTGCGCGCCTTTGTAATGGTTCAAAATGTATTGAATACAGCTAACGTAACTTCGGTTTACCGTTATACCGGTTCGGCCTACAATGATGGATTCTTAGCTTCACCAGCTTCACAAGAACAAAAAGAGGTTGCAACCAATCAGCAGTCTTATGTTGACTTATACAATATCAGAATGATTAACCCAGATAGATTTATGTTACCTAGGTTAACGCGTTTAGGTTTGGCTTTATATTTCTAAACCATATTGTTTAAAAAAGAAAAAGAAAATGACCATGAATAAGATGAATACCAGTTTTATTAAAACGTCTCTGATGGCTTTTGCCTTGCTATTTGCAAGTCATGCAGGCTTTGCCAAAGAGAATATTGGAATGCTTAGAAAAAGCGCTCAATCTAATTTGCACAAAATGGGTGCAGGTTGTGCAGCAGCTACACAACAAAAAGATTTAGACCTAAACAATGTTAGAACTACCATATTAAATGGTGGCGACATGTGGTGGAATTTGCAAAATGCAAAATATGAAATACCTAAAGTTGAACCAGGTAATACCTCAAAAAACTCTTTGTTCTCTGGAGCATTGTGGATTGGTGGTGTAACCCAAGGAAACTTGCGTATTGCTGCACAAACCTATCGTCAAAGTGGTAGTGATTATTACCCAGGTGCTTTGCAAACTGACGGATCTGCATCTATTGCTTCCGCTCGTTGTAAGTTCTATGATAAGATTTGGAAAATTACATTGGCAGAAATTGAAGATTTTCAAAATCAGCCTGATGGTAGCAAAGAACCAAATGAAGCAATTGCAACTTGGCCTGGAAATGGTAATGTGCAATCTCCTGATGGTCCAATTATTACAGGCGAGGCTACCTACTTAGCACCGTATTATGATTATGATAATAATGGTACCTATAACCCTGCTGATGGTGGTGACTTTCCAACATTTGAACAAGATAATTTGAATAATATTCCTGATATGATGTTGTATACTATTTACAACGACAAAGGAAATATTCACTCTGAAACAGAAGGTTTACCTATTGGTTTGGAAATGCATACCCAAAGTTTTGCTTATTCAACCAATGATGAAATTAACAACATGACTTTCTACCGTACTACCATTTATAACCGCAGTACTGAGGTAATTGATAGCTGTATTTTTGGTCAGTGGGTGGATGCAGATTTGGGTAACTACTCAGATGACTATGTAGAGTGTGATGTGAAAAGAAACTTAGGTATTTGCTATAATGGCGATGATAACGATGAAGGTATTTTAGGTTACGGTTTGAACCCACCTAGCGTTGGTGTAAACTTCTTTGAAGGTCCTCAGCGCATTGTTAATGGCGATACTTCTGAAATTGGTTTAACTAAGTTTGTTTATTATAACAACGACTTTTCAATTACTGGTAACCCAACACGCCCTGAGCATTATTGGAATTACTTAAACGGTAGATGGAAAGATGGTTTAAATATTACATACGGTGGTAATGGTCGTGGTGGTACAGATACTGCCAGCTTCATGTTCCCGGGTAAAACAGATCCAATTGGCCGTGCAGATTGGACCGAAAGAATTGCTGGTAATAATCCTGGCGACCGTAGGTTCTTGCAAACTGCTGGTACATTTAGTTTGTTGCCAGGTTCAAAAAACCAAGTTACAGTTGCCGTGGTATGGGCAAGAGCAACTACAGGTGGAGCAACTGGCTCATTTAACTTATTAAAAGAAGCTTCAGATAAAGCTTATGTACTTTATAAAAACAACTTTAACATTGTTGATGGCCCGCGTGTTCCTACAATTGACGTTGTTGAATTAGACAAGGAATTGATATTGAATATTACCAATTATAAAACAACTGAGAATTATTCAGATTCATCGGCTGGTTTATGTACAAATAAAACTGTTTATAAATTCCAAGGTTACCAAATTTTTCAATTGAAGAAAAGTTCTATTCCAAGTGATTTATACAATTTAGACGAGGCTATTCCTGTTGCACAATGTGATATTCTAGATGGAAGTGGTTTAATCGTAAATATTGTAAACGATGCAGATTTAGGATCAGTTAAAAAGATTATGGTTACTGGTGAAGACAAAGGTGTAAGACATAGCTTTAAAATTTCTAAAGATGCCTTCTCAAAATTATCTGACCAAAGCTTGGTAAATTTCCAAAACTATTATTTCTTATTAGTTGCTTATGCAAGTGCTACTAATTGTACCAATGATGCTTTGCAATATTTGGCTGGTCGTAAAATGGTGGATGGTTCTGGTATTACTGTTTGGTCAGGTACTCCTCACAAACCAACGCCACACCAACAAGGTATTGTATTAAATACATCATGGGGCGATGGTCCAGAAATTACCCGCGTGGAAGGTTTGGGTAATGGAGGAAACGCATTGTCGTTAACACATGAAAGCATTGAAAAAGCATTGTTAGCTCCTTATTATGTGCCGAACCCAACTTTTGCAAGGGGTAGTGGTCCAGTAGTGGTTAAAGTAATTGATCCATTTAAAGTGCCTAGTTCAGATTTTGAATTGAGAATGATTGATCAATCGCATTCTAAAGTGAAATCTGACACATTAACTGGCGACTCAACCATATGGATATTAACCAATTTAACTACGGGTAAAGTAGATACAGGTGAAGCTAAAATTAACCGCCACAATGAGCAAATATTTGCAGATTTAGGGCTTAGCTTAACCGTAGGTCAAGTGGTAGGTCCTGGCCATCCAGATGATGTAACAGATGACGCTAATGGATTTTTATCTGCAACTATTGAATATGCAAATCCTGTAAATCCATGGATGATTGGTATTCAAGATGAAATGGCTGCTTTGGTTCCATTTAACTGGATTAGATCTGGTAATACAGGAACTCCAGGTTTTGGAAATCCATACGAGCATGACTTTGCAGATGGTCCTTCAGGCGCTAAGCGTCCAATTGACCCTAGAAGACAATACAGTAAATTAATTGATGGAACTTGGGCTCCTTACAGTTTAGCTGCAAGAGCCGTAACACCTCAACCAACTTATGGTCCAGCTTGGGCTGCAAGTAGTGGTGGATACTCTGCAGATAATCCATTATCGGATTTAAGAAGTACTTTGGTTGTAATCACAGCTGATAAATCTAAATGGTCTAGATGTGTGGTAATTGAAGCTGGTGAAAACCCTGCATTAACCATAGGTGGTGCTGCAAAAATGACCAGAAGAAAATCTCAATCTGTTGGAAAAGATGGTAAGCCTGATGGATCAGGAACAGGTATGGGTTGGTTCCCTGGTTATGCAATTAATAAAGAAACTGGCGAGCGTTTAAATATTATGTTTGCTGAGGATTCTTCATTGCCATTAGAAAATGGTACAGATATGATTTGGAATCCTACTAGTCATTTGGTGGTAAGTACACCAGCTGGTTTAGATTATATGATGGGTGGAAAACACCACATTTATATAATGGGTTCAAAAGCATTCCGCACCTTGCCAACTGGTCCTGTTTTGTATAACGGTCCGCATTACGATGAGTGTGCCAATTATAATGAATTGTATAGCAAAATTGAAAATGGCGTAGGTGTTACTTTGAATATGCGTTATGTTTACTCTCAAGCAATGTGGGTGAGCATGACATTGGTTTCACCAAAAACATTCTTGGGTGATTTGAATACCAATGGAAGTCTTCCTTGCGATGTAAAAATTAACTTAAATGTTAAGCGTCCTTATTCTTCTATTAACCAAACTGCAACTGATACATTGTTAAATAAAGGTGTGCCATTGTATACTTTCTCAACTGCGGGCTTAGCGCCAGTTGCTGGAGGTAAAGAATCTGGTAAAACAGCTTTGGATATGGTTTCTGTTACTCCTAATCCTTACTATGCTTATGCTGGATATGAAGATCCAGGTAACCAATTAGACACAAGGGTAAAAATTATCAATCTACCTAAAAAATGTGTAGTTTCAATTTACACCCAAGGTGGTTTCTTGATTCGTAGAATTAAAAAGGACGACGACAGTAAAACCTACTTGGATTGGAACTTGAAAAATGATGCAGGTGTACCTATTTCAAGTGGTGTGTATTTGATACATGTTTATGCAGATGGAATTGGTGAGCGCGTAATTAAATTTTTCGGAATCATGCGTCCTGCAGATTTTGATACATTCTAATTGGGCGAAAGTATAAATTACTAATAATTGTAAAATGAAGAAAAACATTATAAAATTAGGATTGCTTGGTATGCTATTTGTTTCGGCAAATGCATTCGCAGGAAACCCAGACCGTTCTGGTGGTGCAGGTGCAACACAATTGAACATTAATCCTTTTGGTAGGAGTTCTGGCTACGGAGGGTCAAATACTGCATCTGTTAGAGGGATTGAATCTTTTAACATGAATATTGCGGGTTTGGCTTATACCAATAAAACTGAAGTTTGCTTCTCTCGTATGAGCTTCTTGCAAGGTGCAGGTGTAAATATCAATAACTTTGCTTTGGCTCAAACCGTTGGAGAAAAAGGAGAAGGTGGCGTAATTGGTTTAGGTTTTGCCTCATGGGATTTTGGTAATATTCCAATTACTACCTACGATAACCCAGATGGTACTTTACCAACTTTTACACCTCAAGTGTTAAACATTGGCGCTTCTTATGCGAAGAAATTCTCAAATAGTATTACAGGTGGTTTTTTGATTCGCTTGATTTCTGAAGGCTTACAAGACGTGAAAGCGCAAGGTATGGCCTTCGATTTTGGTGTTCAATACCAAACTTCATTGAGTTCTAGTAAAGAGAAAAAAGAAAAAAATAAAATTAAGAAAGAAGATTTCAGGTTAGGTATCTCTATGAGAAATATTGGTCCAGATTTAACTTTCCGTGGTCCTGGTTTATCTTTCCGTGCTATTAATTCTGCAACTGGTGCTGATAGAAAGGCCTATTTCTCTGCAGATAAATTCAATTTACCTACTTTGGTAAATATTGGTTTAGGTTATGATATGCGTTTAGACAAATCTCCTGATACCTATTACCATCGTTTAACAGGTTCTTTTAACTTTAACTACAATGCATTTCAATCAAATGTATACGGTTTTGGTGCAGAATACGCCTATAAAGAAACCGCTATGTTACGTGTAGCTTATAATGTTACTGGCGATAAACAAGCTTTCTCAAAAAACATGTCGGATCCTCAATATTTGAATCCTGTTTATGGCTTATGGGCTGGAGCTACCTTCCAAGTACCAGTAACCAAAACCGGCACCGCAATGGCAATAGATTATTCTTACGCACCAACCCGTATTTTTAACGGAATGCACACAGTTGGCATTCGTTTAACTATTGGAGGTAAAAAGGGATAATAAAATTTACTATATTTGTATTCAAGAAGGAAACGTTCCGCCCTAGTGCGGAACGTTTCTTTTATTTTTAAGGAGATTGATTAATTAGCATTTTTATGGCAGAAACAAATTTTGTAACCAAAGAAGGTTTAGAGAAATTAAAGGCAGATTTATATGATTTGAAATACGTTCAACGTCCCTTTATTTCTAAGCAAATTGCTGATGCAAGAGACAAAGGTGATTTGAGTGAAAATGCCGAATACCACGCTGCAAAAGAAGATCAGGGATTGTTGGAAGCCAAGATTTCTAAAATGGAAAATCTAATTGCTGTTTCTAGAATTATTGATGAATCTAAAATCAATAATAGCCAAGTAATGATGCTTACCAGGGTTAGGGTATTAAACCATAATTCTAAAAAGGAAATTTGGTATACTTTGGTAAATGAAAAAGAAGCAGATTTAAAAACAGGAAGAATTTCATTTAAATCGCCAATAGGCTTGGGTTTAATGAACAAGAAAGTTGGGGAAACTTGCGAAGTAACTGTTCCGGCTGGAAATATTAAATTGGAAATATTAGAAATTACTTTCTAAA
>CANFHJ010000079.1 GCA_947446605.1 Bacteroidota bacterium
CAAAACTTCTACCAAGTGAGTTTAGGTTCGAGCATAAATTCTATTACAACCTTTAAAGATTTTTCTAAAAATGTAAAAGGTTCTTTAGATTTTTTAGGAATTGACGATGGTACCAGAAAATTACCTAAAAGTCTTCCAAACAATGCTACCATGAGTGAGTACCAAAACAACATTCAAGATATGAATGATGTAAAGCGTTTGGTAAACGTAGCAAAACCTTTCAATAACAATTTCCAATTAAACAATGGTACTGCTGCGCCAGCATACAGTTTTCAGTTTAGCATGGGCCATTTAAAAAAATACGCCAAGTTTGAAGTAGGTAGCATTTTTGCATTATCGTCGCAGGTAACCCCTACAACGCAATTGATTAAAAGAACCGATTATGATAACAATGGTAAAGTTTATGATTTTAACGATAAACAGTATACTACCAATACATTAAATGGCTTTTTATGGAACTTGAGTTATAAAACAAAAAACAATAAAATTTCTTTAAAGAATTTATTGAATATTAATTCAAACGACCAAACCGTACTTAGAACGGGTGCAGATATTATGAATGGATTTGCCATTCAATCTTATGCCATGTGGTATACCCAAAATATTTTAAACAGTCACCAATTGGGCGGCGAGCATATGTTTGGTGCTTCTAAAACTAAAATTAATTGGAACTTAGGTTTAAGTAATTTAAACCGTACCACGCCAGATTTTAGACGTGTGCGTTACCAAAGAGATTTAAATGACGACCAAGCAATATTCCAAGTGCCATTAACAAGCACTACGCAACCAGAAGCAGCGGGTAGATTTTATTCAACACAGAAAGATGTTATTTATAATGCAGGTGTAGATTTATCGCGCAGTTTTAATATTGGTAAATTTAAGAACGACATTAAAATTGGTGGCTATGCGCAAAAGAGAACCAGGGATTTTAATGCTCGCCAATTGGGTTATGCATTTGCGCCAGGTGCTCATCCAGACTATAGTTCACAATCATTAGATCAAATTTTCCGCAGCAGCAATATAGATACCAATGGTTTGGTATTAAAAGAAGCAACTACACCAACAGATGCTTATACTGCAGGTAGTAATTTGTATGCCACTTATTTCCGTATAGATTCAAAAATTACCAATCGTTTTAAAGTAATTTGGGGTGTACGTGCCGAATCTTATAACCAAAAATTGAGTACCTACAGAACAGGTATTAACGAAAAATTTGAAATTGATACAACAGTTTTAGATTTTCTTCCTTCCATCAATTTGGTTTATTCTTTGTCGGATCGAACCAATTTAAGGGCTTCTTACTCACAAACCGTTTCTCGCCCAGAGTTTAGAGAATTGGCTTCTTTCCAGTTCTTTGACTTCAACGATTTGATGTTGGTAGAAGGTAACAGCCAATTGAAACGTACCAAAATTGCAAACTATGATGTGCGTTATGAGTTCTATCCTAATCCAGCGCAACTAATTTCGGTATCTGCTTTCTACAAAAAGTTCACCGACCCAATTGAAAAGATTTTGTTCTCTGGAGGAAGTCCAAGGTTAATGAGCTACCAAAATGTAAGTTCAGCTTGGAGTGCAGGTATTGAATTAGATTATAAATTAAACTTTGGCCAATTATTAAATACCCAAAATACTTTCTTAGGTGGTTTAAACTTTATTGGTAATGTGGCCATCATTAAATCACGCGTAGATGTTTCTAAAGTATTGGCAACAGAATCTAAAGAAAGACCATTACAAGGACAATCACCTTATATTATCAATGGTGGCTTACAATACAGCCATACCAAATTAAGATTTGGTGTATCATTAATGTATAACAGAATTGGTCAACGTATTACCAATGTAGGTAATTCTGAGTATGCCAGTTACTGGGAAAATTCAAGAAACGTAATTGATTTGCAGTTGAACAAAACACTTTGGAAAAATTTAGATATCCGTTTTTCAATCCGTGATATGTTAGCACAAAACATTATTTTCTACCAAAATGGCGATAGCAAAACAGGCTATGATGCAGCAAAAGACAAAGATATTTGGAACTTTAAGGTTGGTTCGGGCTATAGCGTAAGCATGAGTTTGAAGTTTTAAAACCAAAACAACGTATAAAAAAGCCCTAGGTAATTATTTACCTGGGGCTTTTTTATTAATAGGGCAATTACCTCACCTTCATAGGTGTTTACATTTAGGTAATCTCTTCATGATGTTTTGTTAACTTTTACTTTAATGTGAGATAATATTGAATTGTGATTTTTGAATACCAAATAACCAATTTAAACATATGAAAAAACTCACTACCAGTGTGTTTCTTATTTTGTTTGCTTGCCTTACTTACGCGCAAAGCAACTATTTCACACCAACAACTTACAAAGGGGCTATCGACCCTGATTCAACCAAAGATTGGACCAAAGGATGGACCAATTGGGATCCTACCACAACGGTGTATCCTGCAACTACTGTAACTGTTGCTCCTGGCGACATTACAACCAACACTACATGGACAAAAAACAATGTTTATTTGTTAGGTGATGGTTACATTTATGTTACTGGTGGTGCTACATTAACTATTGAAGCGGGTACTACTATTCGTGGAACTGGTAAAGCAACTATTATTATTTGTCGTGGTGCAAAAATTAATGCGCAAGGTACTTTGGCCGAACCAATTGTTTTCACATCAAGCAAAGCTGCTGGTTTACGTGCGCCTGGCGATTGGGGTGGTATTGTATTAACAGGTCGTGGTTTACATAACTTACCTCAAGGTGATACAGCAGCTGCCGAAGGTGGTATTGCTAAGCCTGTAACTGGTTCTGGTGAAATTGATGGTCGCCATGGTGGTACCAATGACAATGATAGTTCTGGTGTAATGACTTATTGCCGTGTAGAGTTTGCTGGTATTCCTTTAACTACTGCTGCTAACTCAGAAATTAACGGTGTAACTTTTTATTCTGTGGGTAGAAAAACCCAAATAGACCATATCATGGTTTCTTATTCTGGCGACGATTCATACGAATGGTTCGGTGGTGCTGTAAATTGTAAATACCTTGTGGCTTATGCAGGTATTGATGATGATTTTGATACCGATAATGGTTTTAAAGGGATGATCCAATTTGGTATTGGCGCACGTATTCCTTCAAATGCAGATCAAAGTGGTTCTAATGGTTTTGAAAGTGATAACGACGCAAATGGTTCTACCAATATACCTAGAACTTCAGCTGTATTCTCTAACATGACAATTGTTGGTCCATTGTACAGCGGTCAAACTGCTTCAGTAAATGCTAACTTCAAACGTGCTGCACATATCCGCAGAAATTCTGCTTTAACCGTTGTAAATTCTATTTTAGGTGGTTATCCAGATGCCGGTTTATTAATTGACTCAAAATTAACAAATACACATTTCCAAAACGGAACAGCTGTATTTAAAGCAAACGTTATTGGTGGTATTCCTTCAGGTTGGGCTGGTAAATTAGCTACTGGTAGCGATACCTTGGCCATTACTACTTCTGCAGCAGTTGCTGCTTGGGTAGTTGCAAACCAAACAGATACATTGAACCAAACCAACCAAATTAATTTGGTTCGTCCTTTCTTATATACTAATCCTTCTTATGTGCCTGCTTCAGCTTCTGTTGCAAATTTTGGTACAAACTTCAATACAGGAAAAACACCTTATGATGCAAAACCTGTTGTTGATTATACCTATGTAAATACCGCTTTGGTTTATACATTTACAAATACTACAAATACCAAAGGTTATGCTACTAGATACGCTTGGGATTTTGGTGTTACAAGCTCTTCAAGCGACACTTCTAGTGCAATTAGCCCAATCTTTACTTTTCCAGGTAACGGAACTTATACAGTTACTTTAAAAGCTACCAACAGTTGGGATTCTACAACTTTCACAAAATCTGTGGTGGTTAATGTAAACTTAAAACCTACTGTAGATTTTACCTTTGCACAAAGCAATCCAAATGCAAGAAACTTTATCTTCAATAACGCAACAGTTACCAAAGGTTATGCTACTACATACGCTTGGGATTTTGGCGTAAGTGCTTCAAACAGCGATACCTCAACAGCTTTCAATCCTACATTTACTTTCCCTTCAAATGGATTTTATAATGTAACATTAAAAGCTAAAAATATGTACGATAGCTCAGTAGTGATTAAAAATGTTGGTGTTACTATTTCATCTGTACAAAATAACTTCTTTGATTTTACAACTTACCGCGGTGCATTGAGTCCTGATTCTACAAAAGATTGGACAAAAGGTTGGTCAAATTTTGATCCTACCAATACGGTATACCCTGCAACTACTGTAAATGTTGCTCCTGGCGACATTACAACCAATACTACATGGACAAAAAACAATGTTTATTTGTTAGGTGATGGTTATATCTATGTAACAGGTGGTGCTACATTAACTATTGAAGCGGGTACTATTATTCGTGGAACTGGTAAAGGTACCATTATTATTTGTCGTGGTTCAAAAATCAATGCGCAAGGTACTTTGGCCGAACCAATTATTTTCACTTCAAGCAAAGGTGCTGGTTTACGTGCTCCTGGCGATTGGGGTGGAGTGGTATTAACTGGTCGTGCCATACATAATTTACCTCAAGGTGATACAGCTGCTGCCGAAGGTGGTATTGCTAAACCTGTAACTGGTCCTGGTGAAATTGATGGTCGTCATGGTGGAACCAATGATGATGACAGTTCTGGTATTATGACGTATTGCCGTGTTGAGTTTGCTGGTATTCCTTTGACTACCGCTGCTAACTCAGAAATTAACGGTATTACTTTTTACTCAGTTGGTAGAAAAACAATATTAAATCACTTACAAGTATCTTACTCAGGTGACGATTCATACGAGTGGTTTGGTGGTACAGTAAATGCTAAATACCTTATTGCTTATGCAGGTATTGATGATGATTTTGATACAGACAATGGTTTCCGTGGAAATATCCAATTTGGTATTGGTGCACGTATTCCTTCAAATGCAGATCAAAGTGGTTCTAATGGTTTTGAAAGTGATAACGATGCAAATGGTTCTACCAATACACCAAGAACAGCTGCTGTATTCTCTAATATGACAATTGTTGGTCCATTATATAATGGTCAAACCGCAACTGTAAACAGTAACTTCAAACGTGCTGCACATATCCGCAGAAACTCAGCATTGAACGTTGTAAATTCAATCTTAACTGGTTACCCAGATGCTGGTTTGTTAATTGATTCACGTTTAACTAGCTCACATTTGCAAACTGGTACGAGCTTTTTTAAAGCTAACGTAATTGGTGGTATTCCTTCTGGTTGGGCTGGTAAAATGGCTGCTGGTAGTGATACCATAGCAATTACTAGTTCTACTGCTGCTGCTGCTTGGGTAGTTGCTAACCAAAATGATACTTTTAACCAATCAAACGATGTAAACTTGGTTCGTCCGTTTGCATATACCAATCCTAGTTATGTTCCTGCTAGCAATTCAATTGCAAAAGGTGGTTCTAACTTTACAACTGGTAAAACGCCTTTCAACTC
Organism: Bacteroidota bacterium; assembly: GCA_947446605.1. GTDB lineage: Bacteria > Bacteroidota > Bacteroidia > UKL13-3 > UKL13-3 > B1. The sequence continues at coordinate 5,515 of CANFHJ010000079.1, forward strand.
AAAGCCAATTGTAGACTTTACATTTAGCCAATCAGTTCCAAATTCTAAATCGTATAACTTTAGCAATGCTACAGATACAAGAGGAATTACAACACGTTATTCATGGAACTTTGGTGTTACTACATCTACAGCTGATACTTCTAGCTTAGAAAACCCTAGTTTCACATTCCCTACAAACGGTACTTATACTGTTACTTTAACAGCTGTAAATACTTTTGATTCATCTTATATGAGCAAAAATGTTGTAGTGTATGTAACAGATAAGCCAGCTGCTAACTTTACTTTTGCGCAAAGTACTACTGTTGGTTCACGTTTGTTTAACTTCACAAACACCACAGATACCAAAGGTTTTGCAACTAGTTATGCATGGGATTTTGGAGTAACTACTGCATCAGATGATACTTCTTCTGCTCAAAATCCTTCTTATACATATGCTGCTAATGGTACTTACAATGTTAGATTAATTGCTCGTAATGCCTTCTTATCTGATACTGTTACTAAAGTGGTAACTGTAATTGCTACAGATGTTAAAGAAGCAAACGCTGCCTTCAGTCAAATTGCAGTTTATCCTAACCCTGCAAGTGATAAATTTATGGTAAGTTTAGATTTGTTAAAATCTAACAATGTTTCATTGGAAGTAATTGATATCACTGGAAAACAAATTTTAAGCTCAATGAACCATTCATTAAGCAGCGGTTTGAACCAATTTGAAATCAATACTTCAGAAATGAAAGCTGGTATTTACTTCTTACAAATTAGTACACCAGAAACTAGCACCAGTGTTAGATTGGTAGTTATTAAATAAGCTTTTCGCTTAAATAAGCTTCTGGCTTCTTGCCGCTAGCTTCTAGCATTTAAAAGAAAAAGCCCGCAATGCGGGCTTTTTCTTTTTATAGGAGGCAATGCATTTAAATACCTAAAATCCATGAAAGCAATTAATATATTTTATTTCCTTTTGGTTATGCTGTTTAGCCAATGTATGCATAAAGAAAAAGTGTTGGTTGCGCCAACACCCAACTGCTTGCCCGATACAGTGCGTTACACAGCGCATATTGCGCCTATTATGATACGCAGTTGTAATGCTTGTCATGGACCATTCAATACCACGGGCTATAATACTTTTTCATTTGCAGAATTATCGGCATTGGCTCAAACCGGAAAATTAGTTGGCAGCGTAAACCATATGCCAGATTATATTGCTATGCCTATTAGGTCTAATTTAGATACCTGTAGCATTATGCTCATTACCAAATGGGTTGCGCAAGGAGGAGTGGAGTAAATTTAGATTAGAGAGACAAGTCCACCTACGCTGAAGCTTCGGCGGATGAGATTTGTTGGCGCGCTGCTTAACTGCCACCGTCATGCTGAGCTTGCCGAAGCATTTATTTTATACAGGTAAATTTTCTAAAAGAGTAAGAAGCGAGAGACGAGAATCGAGAGACGAGTTTTTTAGCTACTGTCTTACTGTAAATCCTTCATCATTCATAATTGAATTTCTACTAAAATAGAACCACCCTTCGGCTCCGCTCAGGGACAGGTTCTACTTATTCAAAACTTGCCAAAGAGGTTAAATGGACCGGTTACTGAGCATCGTCGAAGGGTGGTCCCTGAGCGGAGTCGAAGGGCTTTCTCCTGAGGCAGATTTACCTAAAGAGAAAAATGCTTCGGCAAGCTCAGCATGACGACCCAAAAAGCTCAGCATGACGACCGAAGTTAAGCAGCGACATTAAAAAAAGCCATTTCATCATTTATAATTCATCATTCATAATTCCTTTACCTAAAGAGAAAAATGCTTCGGCAAGCTCAGCATGACGACCCGGCAGCACTCAACATAACCTAATAAACAAAGTAAACCTCCAGCACCAAACAAAACCATGGGCTATGGACCATGGACCAAAAACGTGTTAATCCACAAAATAAACAATTACAAATAATTTCGCCAGAAGCCAGAAGCAAGAAGCCAGCTGCCAGCAGCGAGCTGCAAGCAGCTATTCCTTCAAAAAACTACTATACCATTTAGCAGAATTTTTAATGCTACGTTTTTTTGTTTTGTAGTCAATGTGAATGAGGCCAAATCTTTGTTCATAGCCTTCTGCCCATTCAAAATTATCGGTGAGGCTCCAAACAAAATAGCCTGCAATTTTATCTGTTTGTTTATAGGCACGGTGCAATTCTGCAATATGTTTTTCTAGGTAGTGGATACGTTGCGTATCATTAATTTCACCAGCAACAATTTCATCGTGAAAGGAAGCGCCATTTTCTGTAATGAATATTTTCTTAACACCTTCGTAAGCACTAAATTTTTTAATGGTTTCATAAATAGAATTAGGATATACCTCCCAATCCATTTTAGTATGGTAAACCTTGCGCCTGCTTGCTGGAACTAGCCTTGCGTGTAGGTAGGGAGTATACCAACTATGGCGCACCACTTCTCTGGTATAAACTTGTAAGCCTATAAAATCAAAATCTGCCTTCAACATTTCTGTATCGCCAGGCAGCATGTAATTTTCTATTTTTCTAAGTGCTTTAATTTCACTTGTGGGATAACCCAATCCTAAAACAGCTTCAATAAACATTCTATTTACCAAGGCGTCTATTCTTGTTGCAGCATTTATATTGACCTTGTTTTGATTGTAGGCGCTTACTTGAAAACAATTGAATGTTGTGCCAACATTTGCACTTGGATCTATAGCTTTAATGGTGCGTAAGCCAATACCCATGCACAAACTCGCATGATGTGCTGCTGCTAGAAAATTTTTCAAACCTCTTTTTCCAGGTGCATGCAGGCCTGCAAAATAACCAGCTCCTGTAAAAACCAATGGTTCGTTTAAAACCATCCAGTGTTTTACCTTGCTACCAAAAGCGCGCACACAAACACTTACATATTCCTCAAACCAAATTAAAATTTCTCGGTTCGTCCAACCACCTTTTCTTTCCAACAACAATGGTAAATCCCAATGGTAAAGTGTTACCCATGGCTCTATGCCATAGGCAATACAGGTGTCAATTACCTTGTGGTAATAAGCAATTCCAGCTTCATTTATTTTGCCGGTTCCATCAGGAAGTATCCTTGCCCAACTTAATGAAAACCTAAAGTTAGGAATGCCAAGTGCCTTAATTAATGAAATGTCTTCTTCAAATTTTTCATAAAAATTGCTGGCGTCAAAGTGCGTTTCTTTGTTTTTTATTTTGCCTAAGTCGGCAAATTCATCCCATATATTTGGTCCTTTGCCATCTATGTTATGGGCACCTTCTGTTTGCAAGGCAGAGGTAGATACACCCCAAATAAAATCTTTCCCAAAAGCAGAAGAACGCAGTTTAGGTTGCGTTTCAGTATTTTCCATTATAAACTCTTGAACAAAGCAGCATCCTTATTGTTTTGTTGGCTCGGTGCTTCTTGGGCGCCTGCATGATTTTTTACGATCATTTCAACCAATTCTGCTGTGCGGTCTGGATACGCTACCTGAATATAATTTGCGCTCATAATCCACCTTCCAATGGTATCGCGGTTTTTCTTATTGAGTTTCTTGATAACTGTAGCACCCATTTCCTCTAACATGGCAGCGTTACATTGTTGTTCGTATTGGTTTTTCATGGGAATTACCAATAACTTTTTATTCCAAAATAAGGCTTCACTGGTCGACCCAAATCCTGCATTGGCAATTAATCCCTCACAA
>CANFHJ010000080.1 GCA_947446605.1 Bacteroidota bacterium
GCAATACTTAATGCAGTGGTTGCATCAGCAAAAGTTGGGAAATTAGCTCCCGTTCCACCAATGGTATAATTACCGCTCATTGGAGCTGCATAAAACAAGCTTGTTCTTAAGGTGTCATTGCTTAAATTTCCATCTGTGCTTGCATTTGGATAATCGCTATATACTTTAATATTATTGGCTCCAGAAACTAAGGTAATTTGGTTCGAACCAGTAAATGAAACTAATGCAGTATCACAAGCTGCTAATGTGCCCGACCAAGGAATAGTAACAGGTGTTCCTCCATTAAGCTTGAAGCTAATATTAAAGCTTGTAACGGTATTGTTACCTGAATTTTTTACCCTGCAAATAAGGTTTTGTGCTCCTGGGGTAATTGGCATTGCAGGAGAGTACAATGCATCTACTGTTAAATCATTGGTGAATGTACTAAATTCATACATACCTGGATTTGGAGATGCACTTCTTGGATTACCATCATAGTCTGTTGGCACCGCAGCTATAGCATTTACACCGCGTGTACAACCATCTGTTAAGTGAACGTCTAAATTTGAAGTAAAAGGTGGAATTCTTGTAAAAGAAGAATCTCCTCCTGTGGTGGTTGTTTTATAATTTGCGAGTGTAAAGGCGGCTCCTCTAAAACCCAATGAGGTTGTTTTGGTATTTGAATAAATATTATAATTGATACAATTAATAGTTGGGTTCGAACTAAAATATGCTGGATATACCGTGGTACCAGCTGTTGAATAAATTGAAAAGATATTATTCTTACAATTTAAGCCATTTACGTTTGTTGAATTGTAATAATACAATCCATATTGAGATGTACCCGAACCATTAATGTGAAAGGTATTGTGCATGAAATCAAAATTTCCGCCACCAGTTGCTGCTGTATATAAATAGCAGCCATAATTGGTACTGTATGCCATATTACCCAACAATGCGTTGTTGTATATTTTGGTTGGCGCAGTTGCAGTACTTGTTCCATAATAAATATAATATCCCATGTATGGTGCATTTATTACCTTGTTACCAATTACTTCTGTAGAAATTGAAGTATTAGAATTTTGATTGTAATACAGATACAAACCATAACCGGTAGAGGTGTTTCCTGTATTCATACTAATTGTATTGTATTTAATAACTACAGGATTGTAAATGTAATAAGCATATAATCCGTAGGTATAGGCATTGGAAATGGTATTATTTCTTATGAAAAATGAGCGATTATAGGCAGAACTCGCTCCGCTATTGCCATAAACTACAATTCCATAATAACCACCATTTGTTGAATTACTATCAATAGTGATTGAATCCATTAAATGATTGGAACCTGCAGTTAAACCGCCTGAAACAAAAATAGCACCAGTAGAGGCCGTTGAGCTTGCATTTGGAAGGTTAACGATACAATTTGTAACAGAGCTGCCTGTTCCCTTATTTCCACTATTACTTGCAATGGAAATACCAGCGCAAGTTGCGCTTGCACGGTTAATAACAGTTAAATTACTAATTCTTAAATAGCTCGTATTAATTGCCCCTAAAACTGGATCTAAAAGACTATCATTAAGAATACAAGTAGCTTTATTTGTTCCTGTAATTGTAATTTTATTGGTTGCATTTACGCCAAGAATACTGTTTAACACACATTTTCCTGCATAAGTTCCTGGGTTAACAATTATGTTAACTGGACCACAAATACCAAATGCATTTAAATCATTTACTGCAGCTGCAAGGGTTGGATAATTAGCCCCTGTACCGCCAATTGTGTAGGTTCCTGCTAAGGCAGGATGAGCACTTGAAATGGCTGTATCATTTTTAGTAACTGTATCTGAAACGGCGTTAGGAAGGGACGTCCAAACTTTGATTGGAACTGTGGTTGAAGGAAAAGTATAGGTGCCTAAAGAAATGGATGCGGTATTTGCAGCGGTACCAAATGTATCTAACAAACTGGTATAGGCAATAGGCGTTTGGGTTACCCCATTTACGCTCCAATTTACATTTACACTTGTTATTTGGTTGACACCAAAATTTCTAATTGTTGCAGAAACAGGGTAGGTACCAGCAGAACAGAACTGACCAGGTGCATCAATTGAAAGCACTCCTGCATCATTTGTACTGGCAGGTGAAACATCAATACCCATATTTAAATAGGTAGTTCCAGCTGTTCCAGTTGTTGAACCATAAGCGCCATAAATTCTTTTGTTTCCGCCTGTACCATTTCCTCCAGCACCGGAAACAGCTGATCCAGTGCCGGCGGCACTGTGTTGGATATCAACAACCAAAGAAAGCGTTGGATCATAATAAAATGGCGTTGCTAAAGTTATTTTCATCCAACCCAATGCAGCAACAGTTGTAAAAGTTATGGATGTAGCACTTAAGCATGTTGTTAAGCCTGTTAAAAATGTTCCACTTGAGAAAACAGTTAAGGCAGGAACTTGAACCAGCTTAACTGAAAAGTTATTATAAGTCATGGAGGTAACCGCTGCGGTAGGCATTACATAAATTGCCCTAATCATACCTGGTGTTGCACCCGTAAATTCACCTGGTGCATAAACAAATTGGGTATGTGGTGAAGCTGCAGTTATAGAAAGAGGAAATGCATTTCCACTTGTACCCACATTTGAGAAGAACTGAGGTGTTCCGGTTTGCCCCTGGACATGCACTAGCGAAGTTAGGAATAGGATTCCAAACAAGGCTGATTGAAGAAAATGATGTAATTGTTTTTTCATATAAAATGCTTAAATGTTTTTCTGACGAATGAACGGCTAATCTAGCCATATTGATTTAAAAATATAAACGAGTTTAGCTTTTTTGAAAAATTTTACCAATTAATAGGATTAAAATATTGATTTTCAATATATTATTTCTATTTGAATCGCTGTCCAATTAAAAATTTAACAGAAAATAAACTGAAGAAAAATATCTAAAACAGAATTAATTTAACAAAATCACCTTCCATAATTTGCTTAAGTTTGCCCAATGCACGCGCCACATATAAAGAAAATACTTTCTAGTTTGCCAGATAGCCCTGGCATTTACAAGTATTTTGATAGTGAGCAAACGCTTATATACATTGGCAAAGCAAAGAACTTAAAGAAACGTGTAGGAAGTTATTTCTTTAAAAAACACCACGACAACAGGAAGACTGCCATTTTGGTTTCGCGTATTGTGGATATTCAATTTACCATTGTTGAAACAGAAATGGATGCGCTATTACTAGAAAATGCACTGATTAAGCAATACCAGCCTAGGTTTAATATCATGTTAAAAGATGATAAGACCTATGCCTCTATTTGCATAAAGAATGAACGCTTTCCTAGGATTCTGTCTACTAGAACTATAATTAGGGATGGCAGTGAATATTTTGGGCCGTATGCAAACGGGACCATGAAATATACTTTACTAGATTTAATTAAGGCCACCTATCCTATTAGAACTTGCACCTTCAACTTAAGCGAGGCCAATATAAAAGCAGGAAAATTTAAAGCCTGTTTGGAATACCAAATTGGTAATTGCATGGCACCATGTGTGGGCATACAAACTGAAGCAGAATACGACCAAAGTATACAGGCAATTAGGAAATTATTAAAGGGAAACTTGGGTGAGGTAAAATCCGAGATCAAGCAATTTATGCAGGATGCGGCTGTTGCGCTTCAATTTGAAAAGGCAGAAGCACTTAAGAAGAAATTAGAACTTTTAGAAAATTACCAAAGCAGGTCGACCATTGTAAATGATTTTAAACATGATGTAGATGTGTTTAGCATTGTGAGCGACGACAAATTTGCCTTTGCTAATTACTTAAAAGTTTCGAATGGCATTATTGTGCAAACACAAACCTTTGAAATAAAGAAAAAATTAGATGAAAGCGATGAAGAATTGTTGAGTTTGGCCATTGCAGAAGTAAGAGAAAAATACCTCAGTAATTCAAAAGAAATTATTGTGCCAATTCCTTTGGATTGGGAGGATTCGGGCTTAACCATTACTGTTCCAAAGTTAGGCGACAAGAAGAAGCTTTTAGATTTATCTTTAAAAAATGCAATGTATTACAAGCGGGATAAATTGCAGCAATATGAGTTGTTAAATCCAGACTTAAAGGTAGACCGTATTTTAAGTCAAATGAAAAAGGATTTGCGCTTACAAGAATTACCAGCGCATATTGAATGTTTTGACAATTCTAATTTACAAGGTACAAACCCTGTTTCTGCATGTGTAGTTTTTAAAGATGCCAAACCAAGCAAAAAAGACTACCGCCATTTTATTCCAAAAACAGTTGTTGGCCCTGATGATTTTGCTACTATGCGTGAAGTAGTTTTTAGACGTTATAGAGGCGTAATGGAAGCCAATGAAGCCTTACCAAATCTAATAATAATAGATGGAGGAAAAGGGCAATTGAGTTCGGCTGTAGAAAGCTTGAAAGAACTTGGTATATATGGAAAAGTTCCAGTAATAGGCATTGCAAAAAGACTGGAAGAATTGTACTACCCAGAAGATGAATTCCCCTTGTATATTGATAAGAAATCAGAGACTTTAAAAATCATTCAACAGCTACGAGACGAAGCACATAGATTTGGCATTACGCACCATAGAAATCGCAGGAGCAAAAACACCTTAGTAACTGCCTTGGATGCCATCAATGGAATAGGCCCCGAAAATGCCAAATTATTATTAAGAGAATTAAAAAGTGTAAAAAAAATTAAAGCGGCTGAATTGCCAATTTTAGCTGCTATTATTGGCATAGCAAAAGCAAATTTAGTTTACAATCATTTTAGGGATCAAAAAGACAAGAAGGACTAAAAAAATGGAAAGCAATTCGAGCAAAATAATAGCTGAAGAATTTAAAAAGAAGGCTTGTACTTGGGCGCAACAATTTGAAACTTTTTGCATTTTAGACAATAACCAAATTAGCAATGCTTTAAAGTTACAAGAAATAGAATTTGCCCTTGCAGTTGGTGAAGCAGATGCCATTACAGGAAATGGAAAAGATGATTGGGATGTGTTTAGGGCCTTTATTGACAAGCATTCTGGCAGCTCTCCCCTATTTGGGTATTTAAGCTATGATTTAAAAAATCAATTAGAAAAATTAGGTTCGAACCATGTTGATGAAATTGGTTTTGCCCCTTTGTTTTTCTTTAAACCTTTACATTTGATTTTGATTGACCAACATGGACAAATGATGGTTATGAGTGAGGAAGGAGATAAAATTTGTGCGGAAATTGAGGCCACAAAAATTATTGAAATGGCAACCACTCCTATTCAAATGCATGCAAAAGTTAGTAAAGAAAAATATATAGAAAAAGTAGAAAAAATTAGAGAACATATTATTGAAGGAGATGTATATGAATTAAATTATTGTGTGGAGTTTTTTGCAGAAAATACCCCAATAAATCCCTTGCAAACATACTTTTCCTTACAAAAGATTTCACCTACACCCTTTGCTTGTTTCTTTAAATGGAACAAACGGTTCGTTATGAGTGCAAGTCCTGAAAGGTTTATTCGCAAATCGCTGAACAAGCTGTATTCACAGCCAATTAAAGGAACAGTAAGAAGAGCTGCAGATTCAATTCAAGACCAAAAATTAATTGCTGAACTACGAAATTCTGAAAAGGAAAAAGCAGAAAATTTAATGATTGTAGATTTGGTTCGCAACGATTTGGCAAGAAGTAGTGAAATTGGTTCTGTTGCCGTTGAGGAGTTATATGGTATCTATAGTTTTAAGCAGGTACACCAAATGATTTCTACTGTGTCTTCCACTATTTTAGATGGCATTCATCCAGTGGATGCAATAGAAAATGCTTATCCTATGGGCAGCATGACGGGTGCTCCTAAAATAAAAGCGATGCAATTAATTGAGGAATACGAGCAAACCAAAAGAGGCTTGTATAGCGGATCTGTGGGCTATTTTGCCCCCAATGAAGACTTTGATTTCAATGTAATAATTAGAAGCATTCAATTCAATGCAGAAAGCAATTATGTTAATTTTGAGGTTGGTTCGGCCATTACCTACGACAGTATTGCCGAGCATGAATATGAAGAATGTTTATTGAAAGCGCAGGCCATGTTAAAGGCATTGCATGCCAGCATCGTTTAAATTTTAGCTTTTAATTAAAGATACATAGGTTATTTTTGAAATCATTCAATTCCATGGAAAAATTAACAACACATAAAATCATTCCTAATTATCTTTTAATGATAACAGGTGTTTTCATGTTGTTTTTTTCTAGCAAAATAGTTGCGCAAGACAGCACTAAAATTCAATGTTATTTCACACCATCCTATGTAAAGTTGATTCCCATTTTTACTGCAGATTCTAGGGCTCACAGACTTAGCATGCAGAAAAATTTTGACATAAACAATTACACTGCAAGTATGGGTGGCGTTTTTCCATTCTTATGGATAAACAAGGGTAACAAAACTGTTCAGTTTAGTGCGGCAGGTTCTACCTATTTAACTTTAACCAGAGAAACCCATTCGGGTAATGTACAAAACATAGATTTTTTTGGAGATTTATTTTGTGATATTAAACTCAATAAAAACTACCAACTAAGGTTAGGTACCGGACATAGCAGTCAGCATTTGAGCGACGATGCCATTACCAGTGGAATGCCTTTTAAAAATTACGCAAAAGATTACCATCAAGTATTATTGGTATACCAACATACCAATTTGGCTCGAACCAAAAGCCAATTAATTTATGCGGGTTTATCCTATAATTATAATTTCAAAACAATTGGTGATATATCCAATAAAGTTCTTTTGCAATGCGGGTTTGAACATACACCTGTTAAATTAAGGAAAGGACATTTTTTGTATTATGCTGCAGATTTAAAATGGCGCCAAGAATTAAATTTTGCCTATACCACTAATTTTCAAATTGGGTATAAAACCATGGATGTATTTGGCAAAACCATGCGCATTGCCATTGATTACACCAAGGGCATAGATGAAAGAGGCTATTACCAGCCCATGAAAAGAGATTTCTTTCACCTTGGATTTTACTTTGATTTATAATGAAGAAAATTGCATTCATTTTCTTTTTCATATTTGTTATCATAAAGCTTGGTATTGCAGGTGTTGGGTCGAACCAAGACAGCCTAAATTTTGACTCAAGTAGTGTAATAAAAAACGATTTAAGCACAAAACAAAAACTGGTTATTGCTGGCCTAGTAGCGCAACAAGCGGGCAGTTTGGCATTGGAATACAAATGGTGGTGGGAAGGTGATTACCACTCCTTTGCTATAAAGAATGATGGTGGTTTTAACAATTACAGTTTAGGTATAGATAAGGTAGGGCATTTTTACACTTCGTATATGTACAGTAACCTGTTGTATGAATTAATGAAATGGGGAGATTTTAGCGAACAAAAATGCAACTTTTACAGCACGCTCCTACCCTTTGCTTGGGCATTGAGTATTGAAATTGGAGATGGATTTGCCACCCAATTTGCATTTTCGCCTCAAGATTTATTGGCCAATAGTTTGGGAATTGGGTATGCCTATGCACAAAGAAAAATCCCTTATTTGCAAAATTTCAAATTCAAATTCAGTTATTTTCCGGGACAATATTACCGCCAAAATAACTATAAGAATTGGTCGCTCACGGCAGATTACAATGGCCATATTTATTGGTTGAGCACCGATGTTCACAATATCCTTCCCAATACGGCCAAAGCATATTGGCCAAAATATTTAAATTTGGCATTTGGGTATGGCATTCAAAACTTTGCCGAGATAAATGCTTATAAGGACCAAGGCTACCAATTGCAAAGAGAATTTTTCATTGGATTAGATTATAATTTAGCAGCTATTCCAACAAAAAATAAAACAGCCAAAGCTGCCAGAAACATGGTAGACTTTTACCATTTTCCAGCGCCAGGTTTCAAGAAAACAGGAAATGGGAATTGGCAAGCACAAATACTATTACTAAATTAAAAAGAACATGAGATTTGAAAAACACCTATTTATTTGTGCCAATCAAAAGGCCGAAGGTAAGGTTTGCTGCGGCGAACAACACGGAATGGCCTTGGTTGAAAAATTCAGGGAAGTATTGAATGAAAAAGGATTGAAAGGAAAAGTGAGGGCACAAAAAGCGGGTTGTTTAGATGCTTGTAAATTTGGACCAACTTTGGTGATATACCCAGAAGGAACTTATTACAAAAATGTACAGTTAACAGATGTAGAAAAAATAGTTGAACAACATATTATTCAAAACAAAATTGTGGCTGAGTTGGAACTACAATGGGAGCATTAAAAACTGTAATTGTATTGAAAAACAGTTAAGCGCGGAGGGCGCATATCTGCAGGCCTTGTCATCATTTCTTCATTTAAAATATTACTCATTACCAAGGCTATTTTCATACGAGAATTAATTTGGTATGCTATGCGGGCATCCATAATGGTATTTCCATTTCGGTTGGCATAGCGCGCATCTGCCACTCCTTTGATAAAAATGGTAAGTGGAACACCTACAAAGGCTGCATCAATATTTTGCATACTGCTATTGTATTTTAGGCTATAACCTAATTGCCATTTTTTATAGCTGAGTTGAATATCCCATTTCAGCAAATGCTTGAACCTATATTTTAGCACATCTGAACTATCGCTGCGGGTATTTCTGTAGTTGTAGGGGTTGCCAATTGAATCGTGGGCATACACATAATTAGGATCGAGCATGGTTGGATTGGTGTAAGTATATCCAAATAGCGTTTGCAATTTCACCTTGCCAATTTTACCTTCTGCATTTAGGCCAATATCAGTCCCAACAATTTGTGTCTCTCCAATATTTAATGATTTAAAACCTAAACTAGGGAATGGATTAAATGGATCTATTATAGGTTTCCAAACACCCAAATTAAAATCGATCATATTTTGGTAACGGGTATAAAATACGGCAGCATCTAAAAATCCAATTACTCCTAAAAACGAAAATCCTTGTTTAGCGCCAAGCTCCGCGTTCCAGCCTGTTTCACTTTGCAATTGCGGATTTGGAAACACATTTAGCAAGCCAACATTTGTATGTACATACCTTTCTGCAATGGAAGGAAAACGGTAACCTTGTCCGAAGCTGGCACGAAGAAAAGTAGCTTTAGCCATTTCATAATTAATACCTGCTCTAAAAACAGGTTTGGCTTCTGCCTTTCCATTCATATTAAAATACTCGTAGCGGGCACC
>CANFHJ010000081.1 GCA_947446605.1 Bacteroidota bacterium
AAACCGCTCAAACAAATAAAACTATAAATAGTCCAGCGTTGAACATTGCCATTTAATGGACCTGCAAAACTAAAATAGAGTCCAAACGAACTAAGCAGGATAAAACCAAGGCTAATTAATAGAATTGTTTTTTTGTTATGAATATCGGCCATGTGCCCAGCATACAAGGCAATTGAAATTGCAGGAATAGCTTCTGCTAATCCAACCAAACCAAGTGAAAATGGATCATTTGTTATTTTGTATACCTGCCAACCAATAATAACCGCCTGCATTTGAAGTGCAAATGTTAAGAAAAGGCGTGTACTAAGAAAGTACCTGTAATTGGCTAATTTTAATACGCTGAGTGAAGTTTTATTTAGCATTAATTTTTACGAAATAACCATTTGAAAATCTCTTTATAAGTTGGTTTTTTACCATAGGTTAAAATGCCAATTCTATATATTTTACCTGCAAACCAAACTGTTCCCATAAAGCCAATAACGAGGCATAACATTGACAAGAAAATTTGTTCTAGCGGAATTCCAAAAGGCAGGCGTACCATCATTATGATTGGACTTGTAAAGGGAATCATTGAAAGCCACACGGCAAGATTACTATTTGGATCATTAATAATATGCTGCGCAAAAACGATACTAAAAATAAGCGGTAATGTGATAGGCATCATAAATTGTTGCGTATCCGTTTCGCTGTCTACGGCCGAACCAACGGCAGCGAATAGTGCTCCGTAAAACAAATAGCCACCAATAAAATAAAATAGAAAATAAATAAGGAGTAGGGGAATGTTAAAGCTTTCAAATTCTTGAAGAAAGTCTATTGACACGTTTTGGTTCACTTGCGTTGATTCTTGAATACCCTGAATGGCTGCCGCATTTATTTGCATTTTGCTTTGAATGATACTTGTAACGGAACCGCTAAAGAGCAAAATTAAGGCTATCCAAATGGCAAATTGCGTAACACCTACAAAGGCTATACCTATTATTTTCCCCATCATAAGTTGGAATGGTTTTACAGAAGAAATAATTACCTCAACAATGCGGTTTGTTTTTTCTTCAATAACACCCTTCATTACTTGCACGCCATAAAGAAAAATGAAGAAATAAATTAGGAAGGCTCCAAGAAATCCTAGGATGCTACTTGCTTCTGAATTTGCTTTTTCGTAACCTACTTTTGCTTTAACCTGGGTGCTAATATTTACTTTTAAATTATTTATTTCATCCAAAGTATTTTCACTTATACCTTTGGCCGCTAGGGCTTCGTTTTTTATAATTTTCTCAATTTTGTTTTCAATTATATTGGTGAGGCCTATGCCTGGCTGTTCCTTAGATAGGAGGTCGTACTTAATATTTGCGGTACCGCTGTGTATCCATAATATGCCATCAATGGCAGACTCGTTAAGTGTTTTTTCGAAATCAGTTTGCTTAAGTGTTTTGTATTTAAATAATAGGAGTTTTGAGTTTTCAAGTTTATTTTCAAAACGTGTACTTTCATCGCAGACCAAAATTGTTTTTCTCTCTTCTGTAATACTTTTATTAATGGTAAAATAAAATATCATACCATAAAACAAGGCAATCAATAGGGGCGATAGGAGGGTCATTAAAAGAAATGATCTCTTTTTTACCCTGCTCAAGTATTCGCGTTTACATATTAAAAATATTTTATGCATATTGATGGCTATTAGATTTTTGGTTCACTGCTTGAATGAAAATTTCTTCCATGCTTGGAACTTGTACGCCAAATGAAACAATGGAAATGTTTTTTTGTAACAATAATTGTAGGATCTCATTGTTTTTCATTGCTTGCTTTAATTCAATCTCACAAGATCTTACATCTCCATTATTGTGGTGTTTACCAATTGTGAAATTGTTATCGGCAAGGAGTTCTTCTCCTTGGTAGTGAAGTTCAAATTTATTTTGTTTAAACTGTTGTTGAATTTGACTTAAGGTGCCGTCTAGTATTTTTTCTGATTTATTAATTAATGCAATTTGGTCGCAAAGCAATTCTACTGAATCCATGCGGTGGGTAGAAAAGATTATTGTTGCGCCATTTGCTTTGAGTTGTAAAATCTCATTAACTAATAATTGGGCATTAATTGGGTCGAACCCAGAGAAAGGTTCGTCTAATATAATTAAGGAAGGTTGGTGCAATACTGTGGCAATGAATTGAACTTTTTGCTGCATCCCTTTAGAGAGTTCTTCCACTTTTTTGCCAAGCCAATCCTTTATTTCAAATTTATCGACCCAATATTTAAGACGGATTTTAGCTTCCTTATTATTAAGACCTTTTAGCTCGGCAAAATAAAGGAGTTGGTCCTTTACTGTCATTTTTTTATATAAGCCACGCTCCTCAGGCAAATAGCCCATTTGGTAAATATGGTTTTGATTTAGTTTTTCACCATTAAACAAAATGGTGCCCGAATCCGCTTCTGTTATATGGGTTAGAATTCTAATAAGGCTTGTTTTGCCAGCACCATTTGGTCCTAATAAACCAAAAATGCCTCCTTTATTTATAGAGAGGTTAATATTGCTAAGTGCAATATGGTTTTGATAGCTCTTATTTAGGTTTTCAATTTCAAGTATCATAGGTGCAAGTAAAGTAATAAATTGAAATTCTTTTAAATAACGATTATGGAAATAAATGAATTGAATAAGGAATTTTTCTGTTTAGGTAAAGAAAGTTTCTCCTATTTATATATAGTTTTCCTGATTTTTAAGGTTTTATAGCTTGAATGCTATTTTTTTTTTGTTAATTTTGTAGACCCTAAAACTATGCCCTTATGAAAAATAAAATTATTGTAACGATAATTTTGAGTTGTTTTATTGAATGTATGTCCCTAACATCATTTTGTAAAAGCTCAGCAACATTAAATGCGCCGCGCCGCGGAGGATTCAATATTTCAGATTACCGTATTGGAGGTGGTGTTGGTTATGGTTTATATTTAACCAACCAAATGGATTATTCCATTACTACAAAATTTGGAGATTATAAGGAGTTAATTCCTTCTTATTTTTTAAGTGTTAATAAACAAATTAACAATAGTTTCGAATTTGGTGTTGAATACAGACATGGTCATTTAATGACTTTAAAGTCGGACAATATGCAAGGCACCTCGTGTGATTTTAATGATGCTTATGCATTGTTTGATTACAGCTTAAATCATAATGTTGGTATGACTAGCAGTAAATTTACCATAAATTATCAGATGGGATTGGGTTTTACCTCCTTTAGATCAAAATATTTTTTAACTAATATTATTACTGAGAGAGAGGATAAAGTTGTTTCATCTGTAGGATATGAGGGGCAGATTATTTCTGGCAAGGACCAAAAAAACAAACAATTAGCACTTATAGGTACGCTTGGATTAAATTTGGGTTACCGATTGAGTAGAAATGTATGTATTTATTGGAGTAATTCAATCAACATGAGTACAACTAATAAAATGACTGGAAATCTGTACAAACGTTCTTGGTTACCACCAGATAATTATTTTTTCAGCAGCTTAGGCGTGTATTTTAATTTAGGTGGTGGTAAACAAGGTTATTTGGGTTGCCCAAGGTTCTAATTAAAGAACTCTTTCATTCTATCGAAAAAGCCATGATCGTTTTTATCTGGCTTAGGAATAAAGTTTTCTGAATTACGCAAAGTTTCTAGCAATGCCTTTTCCTCCGCACTCATCTTTTTAGGTGTCCAAACGTTCACTTGTACCAATTGGTCGCCATGGTAACCCGAGTTCAATTCTGGTATGCCTTTACCTCTTAAGCGAAGTATTTTCCCCGCTTGTGTACCCGCGTCAATTTTTAATTTCACTTTACCGCTAACGGTAGGTATTTCAACTTGGGTTCCAAGCGCAGCATCTGCAAAGTTGAGGTATAAATCGAAAATGATATTGTTGCCATCTCTTTTTAGAACTGGATCTTCAATTTCTTCTATCAGGATTATTAAATCGCCAGGGATGCCACCACGTTCAGGAGCATTTCCTTTGCCGCTCATAGACAATTGCATGCCATCTGCTACACCCGCAGGAATGTTTACGGTTATTACTTCTTCGCCTTCCATGCGGCCAGAGCCTTTGCATGAACCACAGCTAGAGGTAACAACAGATCCTTCGCCATTACAGGTAGGGCAGGTAGAAGTTGTTGCCATTTGACCTAAAAAGGTTTGGGTAACTTTTCTTACTTGGCCAGAACCACCGCAAGTGCCACAATTTTTAAAAGAGGATTTATCTTTAGCTCCATTACCTCCGCAGGTATTGCATGAAACTTGTTTGTTAACTTTTAATTTCTTTTCTACCCCGCTTGCAATTTCTTGCAAGGTGAGTTTTACTTTAACACGCAGGTTGGTGCCTACCTTTTGACGACGACCGCCGCCGCCACCTCTTCTTTGGCTGCCACCAAAGAAAGATTCAAAAGGATGACCATCTCCGAAAACATCTCCGAATTGGCTGAAAATATCATCCATATTCATCCCTCCAGATTGTCCTCCACCGCCCATGCTTTGGTGTCCAAATCTATCGTAGCGCGCTTTTTTATCGCTATCGCTTAGGTGCTCATATGCTTCTGCTGCTTCTTTAAATTTATCTTCCGCTTCTTTATTTCCCGGATTTTTATCTGGGTGGAATTTAATGGCCATTTGTCTGTAGGCCTTTTTAATTTCATCTGCTGAGGCATTTTTGCCTACGCCAAGAATTTCATAATAGTCTCTTTTCGCCATGTCTTATTCGCCAATTACAACTTTTGCAAAACGGATTACTTTGTCGTGAAGGAAATATCCTTTTTCCAAAACATCCACAATTTTTTCTTTTAATTCCTCGCTTGGAGCAGGTATTTTAGTAATGGCTTCATGGAAATCTGGATCAAATGGTTTTCCGTTGGCTTCCATTTCTTTTAGGCCTTTTTGAGTGAGGGTATTTTTAAGTTTATTGTAAATTAAATCAACGCCTTCTCTTATTTTTTGGTTTTCCTCTGTTTGAGGCATGGCGGCAAGTGCCCTTTCAAAATCATCTAATACTGGCAACATAGCCAAAATTGATTCTTGATTGGCTGTTTTAAATAGGTCGGCACGCTCTTTTGTGGTTCTTCTTTTATAATTTTCGAACTCAGAATAAAGACGTAGGTATTTGTCTTGAACTGATGTCAATTCTGCCTTTAACTTGTCTTCTTCACTGACATTTTCTTCAACTGTGGCAGTTTCTTCTTTGTTTTCAATTTCCTCCGCAGCAGCCTTCAATTCCTCGTCGATATGCGTACTGTCTGACTTAAACTCCATTTCTTCTTTATTCATTTCTTCCTGATTGTGCATACTATGTCCTTTTCTATTGCTTTTACGCAAATTTTTTGCCATGCCCATTTTGGTGACAATGTGACACCCTATAAATTGTTAAGGATTTCCTCTAATTTATCGTTGTTGAGGTTTAGGGCAATAATTCTCCCTTCTGGGTCTAACAAGAAATTGCATGGGATATTTTTTACACCACATTTTTGAACAATAGGAGAGTTCCAACCCAAAAAATCGCAGGCTTGGTTTTTCCAAGGTAATTTGTCTTTTTTGAGAGAAAGGTCCCAGGTGTTTTTACTTTCATCGAGGCTAACGCTGATGATATAAAATTTTCGTCCTGCCTTGAATTTTCTGTCTTTGTAGCGTGCAAAAGTTTCGATGTAATTCATTTGCATTTTTCTGCTCTCCTCATTCCACGAGGCCCAAAAATTTACCAAAACATAAGAGCCTTTAAGGTCTTTTAGGTAATAGGGTTTTGCAAATTGGCCTTGGTAGGAGAAATTAGGCAAGGTATCGCCAAGCATAGGAGTTTGTGCTTTTGAAGACAAAATACCTAGCAAAAAGATGGCAAAAATTGCAGCTAATTTTCTCATGAAATACGTGTGATATCTGCACCAATTGCTCTTAACCTGCCATCAATATTTTGGTAGCCACGATCTATTTGCTCAATATTATTAATGGTGCTAGTACCTTGCGCCGCAAGGGCTGCAATAAGCATTGAAACACCTGCACGTATATCTGGTGATGACATATTGATACCTCGTAGTTTTGTTTCTCGGTTCGAACCGATAACAACTGCGCGGTGAGGATCGCATAAAATAATTTTAGCACCCATGTCGATTAAATTGTCTACAAAAAATAAGCGGCTTTCAAACATCCATTGGTGAATGAGCACGCTGCCTTTTGCTTGGGTAGCTGTAACCAAAGCAACCGAAATTAAATCGGGCGTAAAGGCAGGCCAGATGCCATCTTTAATGGTTAGGATTGAACCATCAATAAGTGTTTCAATTTTATAAGAATCTTGGTTTGGGATACGAATATCATCGCCAATAATTTCCATGTGGATACCCATTCTTTGAAACATTTTTGGAATTAAACCAAGGCTTGGAATGGAGCAATTTTTAATGGTGATATCTGAATTTGTAGCAGCAGCTAATCCAATAAAACTTCCAATTTCAATCATGTCTGGTAACATGCGGTGCTTGCATCCACCAAGAGAATCAACGCCTTCAATATGTAATAGGTTCGAACCAATACCTGTAATTTTTGCCCCCATGCTATTGAGCATTTTGCATAATTGTTGGATATAAGGTTCGCTTGCGGCATTGTAAATACTTGTTTTGCCTTTGGCCAAAGTAGCTGCCATTAAAATATTGGCGGTACCTGTAACTGAAGCTTCATCAAGCAACATATTGGCACCTCTTAATTCCTTACCATTGATTTTGTAAAAACGCTCATGGTGCATGTGTTCGAAGGTTGCACCTAAGTTTTCAAAACCTCTCAAATGTGTATCAACAGGCCTTCTGCCAATTTTATCTCCTCCTGGTTCAGGAATATAAGCCAATCCAAAACGAGAAAGGAGTGGACCTATAATCATTATGGAGCCCCTAAGGGCAGCACCTTTTGTTTTAAAATCTTCGCTTAATAAATAATCGAGGTTAACAGTTTTAGCTTGGAAGGTATAAGTATCCTCGCTAATTTTATTTACCTCTACACCTAATTCGCCAATGAGCGCTATCAATTTTAAAACATCTCTAATGGCTGGAATATTAGAAATTTCAACTGTTTCGGCGGTTAATAAAACAGCAGAAATAATTTGGAGCGCTTCGTTTTTTGCACCTTGAGGTATTATTTCACCTTTTAATTGATTGCCGCCAACTACTTTAAATGATCCCATGTTTTTTGTATTAGAAAGTAAATGTAAAGCCACCTAAAATATTGGTGCCGTAAACGGTATAACCATAAAATCTTTGGTAGCGGTTATTTGCTAAATTGTTGAAATTAATAAATGCCGAAACTGTTTTGCTGTACCTGTAATCGATACCGAAATTTAAATCGAGAAAGGGTAACATTTTTAAGGATTCGCTGGCAAATGTGCCATCTGCTCTATGTGCATCAATGCGACCGTAGCGCTCGCCCCAATAAATTAAATCCAGTTTGATTAAAAATTTATCAGCAATATTATAGGTGCTGTTTAATTTGGTTTCGAATTGAGGTAAAGAGAAAGCGTTTTTGAGATTTTTTAGTTCGTAACCAATTACCGTTGTGCTTAATCCTAACCTAAATTTCTCATTGTATTGGTGTTGAATACCTGCAGCCAATGTGGTGATTTTTGAATTGCCTTCATCGTAAACCAACCATTGATTTGCCTTACTTGAATCTTTTGTATAGCAAACCAAGTTTTGAACCGAAGCAGAAGAAGTGCTAAGACTGAAACTTGTTTTTGCACCCAATTCTCCTTTAAGGCCTCCGTATACTTCAACTTTATTGATGGTATTTTTTAAAGAAATATCAGTTGCGTAAGGATTAACTGCGGCTATGTTTCTGTAGGTATTGGCATTTAAATTACCGGTAAGACCAGCATAAATACTCAGTTTTTTTGGAATAATATTGTATGCAGCTTCTGCCTTTGGAAAGAAATGAAATTTTGCACCAGCAGAATCGCTGCTAATGGTTGAATTGAAACCACCTTTGATATAATAATTTGTACCTGTTAAAAATATTTGCGGGTTTAATTCAAAGTAAATTCTTTGGTAATTGCTGCTAGGTAAATTTGCTTTAAAAATAGAATTGTTATTTATGCGCAAACCAGCAAGTAATTCAAATGGAATATTTGAACTATGTTTTGCCAATTTAACTTTTATTGCCGCGTCATTTTCATTGTAGGAATTTGAGTTGTTGAAATGGTAATAATTAAAGTCAATTTTATAAGTAAGGTTATTGCTGTCTTTACTTAAAGATAAATAATTCATGTTTGCCTCATATGCATGGTAAACAATACTAGGTTCGGCAAGAGGTTTAAGGATATCGGTTGGAGCCGCATAAAGGTTTACCATATTTCTTTGAAAGCCTGCGTCAATTGTAAATACGCCTTTTGCAAAGAAATTTTTGAAATACACATTGGCATCGCTGTTTGAAAAATTGGTGTAATTGTCGTTGCCATTTGCTGAGAGGTGGTGAATGAAAACGCCTGCTTGGTATTTTTTATTTCTAACTGTATTGAACCCAATTTCAATTAAAGGCATATTGTAATTTCCATATCCCACTTTTGTGTAATTGCCTTTTAGTTTTGGTAGTAACATGGTTCCTAAACTTAGGGGTTTAATGGTGTAAATGGTAGGCTTAACAGTAAATTGTTGGTCTGTTACGGCATAGGTAAAAATGGGCCTTTCAAAGCTAGGCTTTTCGGGATTTGGGTTTACTGGAATTTTAATTGCCTCAGATAAAACG